>JBBPZW010000058.1:0-12372 GCA_038198475.1 Chthoniobacterales bacterium
CGCGACGTCGAAAATGCCGGAGTTGTCGCCTTGGAAAACGTTTCTTCCTCCGGTCGGGATCGCATAGGTCAGGATCGGAGTGAGCAAAAATTGGTGCGCCGGGTCATCGATGACCGCGTATTTCAATCCCACATCGAGATCCGAGTAACCGGTCGCATTTGTGAAGGCCGTTCCCGGTATCGGATGATCCGGACGAAAGGTAATCCCGACGTCGTTCGTCGCGATGATCGCCAAACGCGGAGTCACCGCGTAGCGCAACTGCGCACCATAGGCGTAAATATCCGCGCCCCCCAGGCCGACGTGCGTGCTCCCGATATTCAACGCGAGATCATCGCTCACCCGATTATAAAGGAAGATGAGCCGCGCTCCCGTCTCAATCCGTGGATCTTCAAAAAAGATAGGATTTGAAACGGGTGAAATGGCAAACTCTCGCCAATCCACCGCCGCGACCGTCGACTGGACGGGCGCCGATTTTCCATCGCTGGAGATGTCCCCAGCCTGGAGATGCTGCGTGAACGTGAGCCACAGGCCCAACGCGACGCTGATGTTTCGGCAAAGAGGCTGCCACCTCGGAGAAATGAATGGTTTGAGCTTCATGGTGAGTCGAATAACAAATTGCGGCTTTCATGGCAAAGATTATTTCGGAGGCACAGCTGTCTACTCGGCCGCCAGACGGAAATAAAAGCGCTTTCGATGCTTTTGTTCAGGCGGCCAGTTGGTAGAATAAGCTCATGAACAAACGGCTGCTCATCATCTGCGCACTGCTCATGGTTGTTCTCGCTGCTGCCGGAATTGCCTACGATCGCCACCGCGCAAATGAGCGCGCGCAGGCTGCGGCCGTAGTCGCCGATAAAGCGAATCCCAAAGTGCCGCCGCTCCCGCAGTGGGGAGCGCTGCTGCCGGCCGGGAAAGAAGTGGAAGTGAGTGGGAGCGCGATGTGCGGTTATTGCACCTGGAGGGCGGGTAAGCCCCCCGATAACATCGTCCTGCAAACCAGCACCGAGCCGGGCATCGTTTTCGTTTTGCCTAACGAAAAGCGGGCCGAAATCGAGAAAATCACCGGTCGTTGTGCGGGCGGCAATTATTGGATCACAGCGCGCGGCACCGTGACGCAGTACGACGGGCACAATTATCTCTTGGTAAAAAATTTCGAGGCCGTCAAAACCAAGTAGCGCTGCGTCATGGGTGGCCCCAGCCGTGAGTAAGCTTCTCCTGATCGGCGACCTCGCACGACTGGCCGGGGTGAAATCTGATTCCGTCCGTTTTTACGAGCGGAACGGTCTTCTCCCCGATCCGTCGCGCGGCCCGAACGGTTACCGGGTTTATGCACCCCCGACGCTCGCCCAGCTTCGTTTCATCAAAAAAGCGCAATCGTTAGGCTTTTCCCTCGCCGAGATCAAACGCATCCTGCGCCGGCGTGGCCGGAGCGATTGCTGTCGTTCCGTCGTCTCCATGGCCGAGGCGACTCTGGAAGACACGGAGCGGAAATTGCGCGAGATCCGCCGTTTCGCGACCGGTCTCCGAAAAAATTTAAATCTCTGGCAGTGCGAGTTGGAAAAGGATCCCACCTGCGCGGCAGAGTTTTGCCGGCTGATTGAGAAAAGCCAGAGACCGTAGCCGCAGGGCATCGCCCAGCATGATTTGCCGTCCCGCAACCTCGCCAGAGGTGCGGAGGTTATGTCGCCCTAACGAGAACATGGACCTGCAATTGGCCCAACCGTGCCATCCTGGCAAAGTCCGCATCATACGTCACGAGACTCGCGTCGTGATGGACGCAGACGGTGGCGATCAAGAGATCAAGCGCTCCCACCTGCAGTCCGGCATCGCAACAGTCTTGCCCCAGCCGGGTCGCTTCTGACCAAAGACTGGCTGGCGTCGGCAACATCGGAAGGGTCGCAAAGTGACGTTGAATGAGCGGTCGCTCGCGCGCGGCGGCGCTGCGCAGGAGTTCGCAGACGACCGGTTCGCAAACCGCCGCGTCCGCACGCAGGATCCAGGGTTTGATCTGATTCTTCACCGCCAGCGGCGTTTTCGGTCGAAAGAAATCAACCCACATGGACGTCTCGATTACCGTCGCCATGCGTCTTTGCGATCGAGGGCGCGCAATTTCTCGAAGCCCTTTAGCTCGGCCGACCACTCGCCACGCAAAAACTTTTCGGTGGAAGCCGCCCGGCGCTGGAACATCAGAGCATCGACGACCAGTTTCCGAATCGCGGGTCCCTTCTGCTTTTCTCCGGTGAACCGTATGACATCTCTCAGCTCCGCGTCAGACAATTCCACCGATATTTTCATACCTTGAGATTGCTTCGATCTGATAAAGCTGTCAACATCAAGCGACCGTTGTGAGGGATTCCGGCGTTGCAGCCCGACAGCGAAACCTTTAACGGTGGGTCCGGTTATGTCCGATCCAAAAGTTTATGAAATCACTCCGGTCGGGATCGTACGCTCCGTCTTAAAGGATCGCGGAGAAGCCCCTGCCTTCGGCGATGAGGGTGCGCCGGATGCATGGCTGGAGATGAATGAGGATGTGGCCGACGGATTGCAAGGCATCGAAGTGGGCGCGGAGATCATTGTCCTGACCTGGCTGCATCTCTCTCGTCGCGACAAATTGCAGATTCATCCGCGCGGCGATAACAGCCGGCCGCTCACCGGGGTCTTCGCGACGCGCTCGCCCGTTCGTCCAAACCCAGTCGGTTTGCATCGCGTCACCGTGCTCGAGATTGCGGGAAGCAAATTAAGGGTTGCGCCGCTGGAAGCGATCGACGGCACGCCCGTCATTGATATCAAGTCGAGCGTCCGAGAGCGCGGCGAGGCGTAACTCCGATGATAAGGGCCGTCGGCAGCGCCACGCCCGCCACGGAGCGCGCGCTGCCTAAGCTCTTGGATGAGGATTACACCTTTTCCATTTCCTTGCCGCAACAGCAGCGCGGATTTTGATCGCCACCTTTCCCGGGCGCAGCGCCTTTGGTCACCTCTATTTCGCAGCCGCATTCCGGGTCGGGACACCGATATTTATCTCCTTCTTTTAAAGCCATCTGATCTCACCTCCTTTCATTTGTTCGCCTCACCCTAGGGCTTCGACTCAGGTCCAAGGTCAAGTGGAAATGTGTTGTCGTTGGGCGGGGACCGCCGCCGGAGTTCTGTCGCGCGTTCTTTAGAAGGAAAGCCGGTGTCGCTAAGCGGCGGCACTCGGTTCTATTTTCCGATAAAGCGGCGGCGAAACGGCGGGGTCATCGAGTTCGTCCAAGCCGCCGATTGGCCGAGCAATTTTGAAACCCCGTTTCGCTTCCTCTTCGTTGATCCGCGGACGGATCAACGACGTCCGCTACACAATCGGAATCTTCGACCGAGACCGACCCGGTGTCGTTGCTTCGAAGCTTCGTGCCAGTCTTTTTATACCTTCTTCAATCTGCTGCGGAGTGCCGCTCGCAAAGCAAATGCGGAGCTGCTCGTGGCCCGCGTCGTCCGGGTAAAAAATGTCACCGGTCGCAAAGGCAACGCCTGCCGCCACTGCTTTCTCCAGCAGTTCGCGACTATTCAATCCACCGCCCAGCCGCCCCCAGAAGTAAATCCCGCCGGCCGGCTTTGCCCCCACCAATGACTTCGGGGGGAGATGCTCTTGCATTGCCTTCAGTAAAGCGTCGCGTCGGATGCGATGCTCTTTTCGGATGACTGCGAGGTGCCCATCATAGGAACCAGAGCGGATGAATTCAGCCATTACCAGCTGGCCCAACCCTTCCGTGAAGAGCGTCGCGCGCTGCTTGATCAAGGCTAGTTGATCGACAATATACTCGGCCGCCGTTATCCAACCGAGCCGCAAGCCCGGCGCGAGCACCTTTGCGAAGGTGCTCAGGTGGATGACCAAATCGTTCGTGTCCATTCGATAAAGCGAATTCGGAGGCGCTTCATCGAGATAGCCTTCGCCATAGGGATCGTCTTCGACCACAGGAATTCTGTATTGCGCGGCAAGCCCGAGAAGTTCTCGCCGTTCCCGTTCTCCAAGGGTGTGACCGCTGGGATTTTGAAAAGTCGGATTCGTATAAATAAATTTCGGACGATAGCGCAGAATCAAATCCTCCAGCTCGGTCATATCGCCGTGGCGCATGTCCCATCCATGAAGATTGGCTCCGGCGGCGCGAAAAATTTGGATGGCGCCAACGTAGCCAGGACGATCCATGACCACGACGTCACCGGGATCAAGCAGACATCTCGCGATCAAATCCAATCCTTGAGTCGCCCCGGATAGGATTAGGATTCTCTCGGCTCGTTCATTAAACCGGCGCCCAATCATTGTCCGCAATTGTGGCTGTCCTTCCGCGGCGGCCAGTCGCGTGATCGTGGAGGCGTGATGTTTCAACACGTAATCATTCAGGTGGCGGAACTCCTCCACCGGAAAACACTCAACGGCCGGGAAACCGGCGGCGAAGGAAATCAAATCCGCTCTGCCGGGATTTGTCATCAGGTGGCGCATCGCAAAGGCTTCTCTTCGTTGCGTCGCGGTCGATATCTTGCCGCGCCAGGCGAAAGGCGCGTGCGCCGATTCGGGCAGAGAAGAGACGAAAGTGCCGCGGCCGACATGCGAGCGAACCAGCCCGCGCGCCTCCAGTTCACGATAAGCCGTTGTCACAGTGGTGCGGCTGAGACCGTGTTGTCTGGCGAAATCCCGTTCTGCCGGGAGGCGCGTCCCGGCGGGCAAGTCACCGGTGGTAATCGCCTCTTCCAGCCCCACACGCAATTGTTCATAAAGCGGCTGAGTCGACTTGCGTTTGAGCGGAATGCGAAGAGAAAACATAAAAGATCAAACAGTCCAATCAGGAATTGGCTATTTACAAGATTATTTAATTTTTTATGATCGGCGCAATGAAAAAAGACCGACCCAATCCAAAACAGCCCAAAACAGGAACATCGAACCAGCGGAAGAACCCTTCACCGTTCATGGCGACAACCGACCAACTGTGGATGACTACTCGTCGCTGCTCGTTTGGTGTCATGTGTAATCTAACTCTGATTCTAGCGACCGCAGTCCTCGCCCTATCGGCGCGTGCGGAGACACCGGTTCCAGTTGTAAGGCAACGACCTCATACAATCACTACCTACGCGGGTGGGCCAGGGAAAGGCCTGGCGACTTCGTTTGGACAAGACCCCTTTTGGCTGGCGGTTAAGGGAAACTTTATCTACGTCTCCGATGGTACGAATTCGGTTATTCGAGCGTTTAACACGAGTAGCGGAAAAGAGACGGTGCTGGCGGGGAATCTCACTTTCGGGTTCAGCGGGGATGGTGGCCCCGCCACCAAAGCCGCACTGGGTAACTCCGGTGTGGCAGTAGATCGCGCGGGCAATATTTACATCGCCGAAAATTCCTCGGAGGGTGGTTCGCGTATTCGCAAGGTAGATACGGCAGGCATAATTACCACCGTCGCCGGCAACGGCATCTCGGGCTACAGCGGCGATGGGGGTCCTGCCACTGAGGCTCAGCTTAATGATCCCAGAGATGTTACGGTGGACGGAGCTGGTAATCTTTACATCGCCGATACTTTTAATAACGTCATCCGGAAGGTCAACGCCTCGGGCATTATCAGTACACTGGTGACCCTCGCCAATAACCCCAATGGAGTGGCACTAGATCGGGCCGGCAACTTATACATCACTGTCCGGGCACCGTCGGAGGTCTTCAAATTCGACACCACCTCAGGCGTTCTTACTCCGTTCGCTGGCAACGGCACGTTTGGTTTCAGTGGAGATGGCGGTCCTGCCACTTCCGCTCAACTATTCCTCCCATATGACGTAGGCGTAGATTCGGTTGGGAATGTCTATATAGCCGACGTTAACAATAGCCGTATTCGCAAGGTAGATACGTCGGGCATTATTACCACAGTGGCAGGGAACGGTGAGTTCGACTACAACGGTGATGGCGGTCCCGCCACTCAGGCGGCGCTCAATGGTCCTACTAATGTCGTGGTCGATTCCGCCGGGAATCTCTACATCGCGGATGACAGTAACTTTCGGCTCCGCAAAGTTGATACTTCAGGGATCATTACTACGGTGGCGGGGAACGGTAATCCATACTCCGGTCCCGATGGTGGACCTCCGGCCCAGTCAGTCGAAATCGGCCTGGTCGAGGGTTTGGCCACACCCGCTGACGGAAATGTTTATTTCACCGACGTCAGTGTCAGCACGATCCGCAAGGTCACACCCTCCGGCGTGGTGACTACGGTGGCTGGCAATGGAACAGACGGCTTTAGTGGGGATGGAGGTCCCGCTACTTCCGCTCAACTTAGTACTGCTCGGGATGTGGCTTTTAATCGCGCTGGCAATCTTTACATCGCGGACACGGACAACAATCGCATCCGCAAAGTGGACAAGTCGGGCATCATTACAACGGTAGCTGGTAACGGGATCGCTGGTTTTAGCGGGGATGGAGGGCTCGCCACGTTAGCTCAACTCAATTTTCCTAGAGCCGTCGAGTTTGATTCAAGGGGGAATCTGTACATTGGTGATGATTTAAATTCGGTCGTGCGAAAAGTTACCCCCAAAGGTATTATCACAACTGTAGCTGGGATCGGAGGTGTCCCGGGCAACAGTGGTGATGGCGGCCAAGCTACTTCCGCCCTGCTTAGCAGCCCGATAGGCCTTGTGTTTGATGCCACCGGGAATTTGTACATTGCTGATTACAACAATTCCAATGTACGCAAAGTGGATGTTTTCGGAGTTATCACTACTGTTGCCGGGACTGGCGTATACGGTTTCAGCGGTGACGGGGGTCCGGCCATTGAGGCAGAACTATCGCGACCAATTGGCTTAGAGGCCGATTCGCGTGGAAATCTTTACATTGCCGACATAGAGAATAACCGGGTCAGGAAAGTTAACGCCGCTGGTATTATTTCGACAGTGGCCGGGGGAGGCGGTGTGGCCGACAGCGTCGAACCTGGTTTTAGCGGTGATGGCGGTCCGGCCAAGCTATCGCTTCTCAATGTTCCTATTGGATTGGCGTTGGATGCCAGCGACAACCTCTACATCGGCGATTTCAATAATCAGCGGATTCGTCGAGTGGAGGGATCGCTTCACCCATAATTTGGAGGGCGTCTTAAGATAGTTGGCGCGGCCCAGAATCGGTTTGGGCCGCGCCTTTATCTGGGTAACCCTCTGGCCGGGGAGAGAGAAGTAAACACAAAGCACTCGCGCCCCCTCACGATCCTCGCCGATCGGCGATTCGCTGTCTTCGACAACCCTGAGTGCGCCGCCGACGCCCGCAGGCGAATTCGAGTCTAGCCAGCGCTGATCGGTTCTATCCTGCGATAGAGCGGCGGCGCTTCGGCGGGGTCATCGAGTTCGTCGAGGCCGCCGATCGTCTGGAGCATCTCGAAAACCCGCTTCGCTTCCTCTTCATCGATCCGCGCGAGAGCGAAGCCGACGTGGACCAACACGTAATCGCCGATCTGCGCTTCCGGCACGTACTCCAGACAAATTCGTTTGCTGATGCCGCCAAACTGCACCTTCGCCATCCGCATCGAGTGCTCCTGGTGCGTCTCGAGGATTTTCCCCGGGATGGCGAGACACATAAGCCGGGAGCCGGAAGGCTAGGAAACGTTCCCGGCAAACGTCGGAGCCGCGGGCTGGGCGCCTTCGAGTTTCCGCGTCCGCGCGAGCAGCGCAGCGATTAATGCGGCCAGGCCAAGGCCCGCCATCAAGCCGGCATGATTCGACAGAACCCCGAGCAGATTTTCCATTGGACCGGGAACCGGCGCCGGCGGAGGGGGCAATTCCATTCCGCTACAGTCTCCCCCGCCACAGGCAAAACTGCTGAGCGGAAGAGTGGTGAGCGCGACGAAGAGAGCGGCGACGACTTTTTTCATAGGAAGATCCGATCAGTTAAACGACCGAGCCAGCGTACTCTGGAAAACTGCCAGGCGTCAAGGCCGCGTCAGGGCGGCAACTTAAATCTCGAGCCGATCCGCCATCGCACGCACAGCGTTCACCGCGGCATCACCGCCATCGAGTCGGGGCGCTTTCGCCGCCACATCCGAGCGCTGAATTTCTTCGTCGTAGGGAATTTCCCCGACCAGCTCGAGGCCGTGTTTCTCGGCGTAATTGCGGATCGCTGTCAGCTCGTCTTCGCTCCGGTATTTATTCGCCACCGCCACGATCTTCGGAATGCCGAGCTCGCGCGCCAGTTCCGTGCAGCGGCGCGCCGTTTCCAGAGCCTTGAAATAAGGCTCCGTCACGACCAGCAACAGATCGACATGCCGATCAGTCCCGCGGCTCAAATGCTCCAGCCCCGCCTCCATGTCGACCACGGTGACGACGCCTTCTTCCTTCAAAATCCCGCTAAGCAAATGCCGCACGCGCGCGTGCCCGCCACAGGCGCAGCCGGCCCCGGCGTGCTCGATCGTATGCATCCCGAGGAGTCGGATCCGATCCGAAACCGGCAATCCGAAATCCTCCGCCACCTGGCGCGGGGGCATGGCTAGTTGTATGATAGATTTGCCGTCGGCGCCGGTTACCTCCTTGAGAATGGAAGCGGGCATCGCTTTGCCCTGCTTCATCTTCTCGGGCGACATCCCGAGCGTGACGCCGAAATTCGGATTGCTATCGGCATCGATCGCCCAAACATCCTGGCCCCGCTCGGCCAGAAGCCGGGTCAGAATGCCCGCGATGGTTGTTTTCCCGCTGCCGCCTTTGCCTGCGATTGCTATTTTCATAATTCCCTCTGTCGAAGAATAAGCGCGTCAATCAATTCACGCTCAGATTTTCTGAATGCGGCGGCCCCGCGCGAGACCCGGACTCAATCCAAAAATTTCTGCGCCCTGCAAAAGATGATTGCCGAATTCGGCGCAACCTGCGAAGTGAAAGTGAATGGTGGAATCAGCCCAATCACCGCGACCGCTGTCGTCAGCGCCGGGACCGAAATATTGGCCGCCGGTTCCGCCGTCTTCCCCAAGGCCCGCCGCGGCCAAGAACCTCGCTGCGCTCCGCCGCGGCATCGCATCCTAACGCCTAACGAATTTCCTTTATGCCTCATGTCGTAACCAATAAGTGTGTCCAGTGCAAGTTCACCGATTGCGTCGTCGTCTGTCCGGTCGCGTGCTTTTATGAGATCGAAGCGCAACTGGTGATTCATCCCGAGGAATGCATCGATTGCATGGCCTGCGTCGATGAATGCCCGGTCCACGCCATCTACGCCGACGGCGACCTCCCGGGGGAATTCCAGGCGGACATCGAGATCAATGCGGTCGAGGCGCACCGCGTCCAGGAATCCGGCCAGGGCCCGATCGAGACAAAAAAAGATCCCTTACCGACGGCGGACGCCCGCAAAGCCGAACTCGGCTACTAAGATCGGCTTAGCCGCGCGGTAGAAAGCCAGCGCGCCGCCTTCTCCATGCCGAAAGTCGCACTGACCGAGACGCCGTTCTTCATCGCGGTCGTGGCCGCGATCGAAAAGAAAATCGGTGAAGGCGACCGCATCGCGCGCGCGAACGGCGTGCAACTGACCGATGCGCAGATCATCTCGGTCCTGAACAAGGCCGCCGCCCAAGCGCGCGGGAAAGCGGTGCGCGAAACCGCACCCCGCAATCCCGCAGAACAGATCCTGCACGCGCTCGCCGGGCAGTTAGCGCTGATGCGCGCTTCCATTTTCGAGATGAAACCCGGGCCGGATGGACGCGAGGTCGAGACGCTTTTCCCGACCGAGCATTGGGTAGCGGCGATCAAGGTCGTGCAAAAATCAATCCGCCACGGCACCGGCAAACTCCGCGGCTCGCGCGGGTTTCTCGACTCTTTGAGCCTCTTCCTTTCCCGGCCCGCGCCGGCCCAGAGCTAGGATTGCCTAACGAAGGGCAAATTCGTCCAGCGCGGCCCCGAGACGCTCCAGGCCGGCCTGCACATTCTTCGTTTCGCCGCCAATCCCGAGCCGGCAATGCAGCGGCGCCTCAAAGAACGCGCCGGGCACGACCGAGGTCTCGTATTTCTCGCGCAGCAGGGTGAAGAAGGCCTCCGGATCGCCTTCCGGCAGGCGCGGGAAAACGATCGAGCCGTGCGGCGGCCGCGCGCATTCCAGGTCGCTTCGGGAATCGAGAAACGCATCGAGCAACGCGCGGTTGGTTTGCAACAGGGCGCGGGCGCGCTCGCGGAATTGCCCGAGATGATCGAAGGCCATGACCGACATCCGCTCCGCCGGGTGCGCCCCGGTGGCGGCGAAGAGATCGTTCAAGCGCCACATCCGGTGCGCCAGCTCCGGCGCAGCCAGGATCCAGCCGCAGCGCAGCCCGCTCAAGCCATAGGCTTTGGTCAGGCTGCTCGTGACGACGAAGTGCTCGCCTAACGAGAAAGCGCCCGGCGGCCGGTTTTCAAAAAGCAGCTCGAGATAGACTTCATCGACCAGCACGCGCGCTCCGACGCGCTGCGCCATGGTGCCGATCGCCTCCAGTGTTTCGCGCGGGAGAAGAACGTTGGTGGGATTGTGCAGATCGGTCAGGACGACCAGCCGCGTCGCCGGCGTGATCGCCTCCTCCATTTCCCCTAACGAAATGGCAAAGTCATCCTCAAAGCGGCGCGGCACCCGCCGCACCTGCGCCCCGAGGTAGCGCGCGACATCGAGCAGCAACCCGTAAGTCGGCTCTTCCAGCACGACCTCGTCGCCCGGCTCGAGGAGCGCGGCCATGGCGAGGTGGTTCGCCATCGAAGTCCCTTCTGCGGTCACGACGCAATCCGCCGGCGCCCCGGTATGGCGCGCGATCCGCTCCAGCAGCGGTCGATATCCGTAGCCGCCGCCGGTGATTTCCAGTTCCTCGACCTGGAGTGGAAAGTCTGCCAGCATCACACTCGTTAGGCCACTGGTCGCGAGGTTGAACCGCGCAGTCGAACAGGTCTTGGCCCATTCCATGTAGCGCGAACGCTTTCGCTCCGGATTCATCGCCAGAGAAAGTAGATGGGCAAACCGAAAAGCGCGATCCCGAGCCCGATGAACGCTCGCTTCGGGTCGTGCGCAAAAGTGCTGAGCACGATGAGCCATTGCGCGGCGATGAAAAGCAATGTCGTCCAAGGATGTCCCGGCACGCGATAAGTGACCGGGGCGCTTTCCCGCCGCCGCAGGACGAAAAGACAGACCGCCGTCAGGCCAAAGAAAATGCAGTCCATCGCGACGACGTAATTCACGACCTGCGCGTAGGTCCCGGCGAGCGCAATCACGATCGCCCAGACGCCTTGCAAAATGATCGCCACCACCGGCACGCGGGTTCGCGGATGCACCCAGGCCACGCCGCGAAAAAAAACGCCATCCTCCGCCATCGCAAAATAAACTCGCGGCGCGGTCAGCATCGATTGCGCGAGAAATCCGAAGGCCGAGATCGCGATGCCGGCGGCGATCAATTGTCCGCCGCGCGCCCCGAGCAGCTGGTGCATGACGGCCGACGCGGGAGTGGTGGCGTGGGCCAGACCACCGGCGCCGAGCACGCTCAGATAAACAAAGTTCACCGAAACATAAACCGCGATCACGCCCAGCACGCCGAGGATCAAACCGCGCGGTAGCGTGCGACGCGGATCGCGCACTTCGCCGCCGAGGAAACTCGTCGTCTGCCAGCCGCCATAAGCGAAAAGGACTGGGGTCATGGCCGCGCCAAAAGCGAGCACGAGATTCATCGAGGCCGGCCGATCGAGCAGCGGGCGCCAAGCGATTTGCGAATCGCCGCCACGCCAGAAGCTGACCGCTTCGAGCAGGGCGATCGCGCCGATCGCGGTCAGGGTGAGCATTGATTGCAGGCGACTGCCCGCGCGCACACCGAGACAATTGACCGCGGTGAGGAACGCCAATACTCCGACCGCGACTAACGAGTCGCTGATTGGCCATTGTGTCAGCTCATTTACGCCGAACTGGCGGCGCGGATGCCAGTCGTGGGTGGACAATACGCTTATTTGCGCGAGGCGCTTCAATCCGCCGGCGAGCGCGATCAGGCCGCCCATGATCCAGGCCCCGAGGATGAGCGGCGCGGTCTGGACCCGCTCCGCCACGATGTAGGGGTTGATGAAAATGCCGGCCCCGATGATACCGCCCATGACCGCCATGGTGGTGCCGAAAAGACCGAGCTGGCGGGAGAGCGGAGAGGAAGGAAGAGGTAAGAAGGAAGAAGGAAGAAGTTCCCTGGAGTCCGGGCCTTCCTTCACACCTTCATCGCTCATCCGCTTTCATCCTTCTGCCGTCATCCTTCATCCTTCGCCTCGTCCCACCACTTCGAGAGCCGTTTGCTCGGAACCGACGGCACGGCATGGTCCCCCGTGCTGTAGTGCGAGGTGGAATTAAAGAGCGTCAGCCGGGCATGGGCCGCGTCCTTGAAGTCCACGATATTCAAGGCCGCCGGACTCTGGTCGAGGTTATCGCGA
>JBBPZW010000059.1:0-13703 GCA_038198475.1 Chthoniobacterales bacterium
CCCCCGATCGTTTCGATCCATGATCAATCCGCCAAGAACAACAGTCGATCGGTTAGGCGCGGAAACCGTCGTCTTGATGTAGCGAGTTGCGATGTTCGGAATGTTGTTGTTATCAATCCTTGTCGTGCCCGCGACGCTGTCCACTTTCTGCAAAATATCGAGCGACACTTCCTTCTCTGAGTTGATCAGTGGCACGACCTCGAGCTGAAGCGCGACTTTCTTGAACTCAATGTTCGATTGCTGCGAGATTCCGTTGCCGATAGTCACCGCCGTAGCTGAGCTGATCGTGCTGACCGGGACGGGAATTTCCGTGCCGGAAGCAATGATCGCCTTCTTGTTGTTGCTCGTAAAAACTGTCGGACGCGAAATGGTGCGGAAACGACCTGTCGAGTCGAGTGCCTTAACGATCGCGGCAAGCGTATTACCGGCAGCGACATAGGCAGTAGCCTGGCCTCCCGGTAAGCTGGCGAAAGCTGGAAAGGTGATAAGACTGGCCGGATCAATGATCGGCGAACCGGTAAAGCTCGCGCCGCCGCCGACGCCAATGGGCGCGCTGTTGCCGCTCAGGTTGTTCTTTTTAAACTGCAGAAAATAATCTACCCCAAACTCTTCGTTGTTCGTTAGGCGCAATTCTCCGATGACCGTGCTGAGCGCGACCTGCGGCGCTTTCACGTCCATCTCGTTCAGGATCCTCGAGACCTTGGACACGACCTCCCGCGTGCCGAGGACGATGATGGTATTGGCGCGGGCGTCGGCGATCAGCTTGGTGTTGCCGACCGTGACCGATTGCGGAGTGGTGTCGACAGGTTCGGTCGAGAGCTGTTCGCTCACCTGGAGCGTGTTGTCGCTGCCGGTGCCATTGTTCGTCGTGTTGTTTAAGGGCTGATTGTTAGGCGAATTCGGGTTTCGGTTTTGGTTTTGGTTTTGGTTGCGCTGGTTCGGATTCAGCCCCTGCTGGCCCTGTTGATTCTGGTCGCCCGGCTCGGTCAACGCATTGACCAGCACCTGCAAAACATCAGCCGCCGCGATGTATTTCAAAGGGCGCACCACCGGCTGTCCAAAATCGACGTTGGCGTCAAACTCCGCGATCAGCTTCTCGATGAACGGAAGGTTGACCGGCCGGGTGACCACATGGATCCGATTCGTCCGAACATCGGCTTCGAGTTTGATCTTGCCGACAATGAGCGAGTCCTCCGACAGGACGGCCCCGCCCTCGTCCTCGGCCGCCTGCTGCTGCGGATTGGCGGGCGGGATGATTCCGCGCACCCGGCGACCCCCTGGCTGCGCCGTCTGATCGCCCTTGTCGAAAATCTCCTTCAACATGTCGACGACCTTTTGCGCGTCGGCCCGCTCGAGCTTAATGAAAAGGCTCATCACTTCAGCCGGCGCGACGTCGATCTGCTCGACCATCTTCACCAGCTTGCGGAGAACGTCGGCGCTCTGGGTGACGAGAAGGCTGGAGGATTTCGGCAAAGCAAGAATGGGCGCCTGGCCGCCGATGCCGGCGAGATACTGCGACAGCACCTGCTGCAGCTCCTGGGTGTCGGCGTAGTTGAGCCGGAAAAGATAACTCACGACCATCGCGCCCTGCGGCAGATCGGCCGGATCGGAGATGATCGGGACCGCGGCGGCGCGCGGATTCTTGTTCACCCCAATGACTTCCACGATGTCGCCCCCGGCGGGAACGAGCGAGAAGCCGTTCAGGGCTAGGTTCATTTCGATGATGGTGATCGCTTCGTCGCGCGGGATCGGCTTGGCGATGAAGATGTTCACCTTGCCCTGGACGTTGTTGTCCATGACGAGCTTCTTGCCGGTCAGGCCCTCGTAAAGATGCAGGACGTCGAGCACGTCGCTGTTCGGATATTGCATCGTCACCAGGTCGGTCGGGCGGCTGTTTGGTCCGGGCCGGGCGGGCTGGGCGCCGGAGCGGGGCGGGACGAATGGAGTTGGGCCGGTCACCTGGCCGGGGGCCGTTACGGTGAATAGGAGCAACGGGACAAGGCAGCAAAAGAAGCGGCAAAGCACGTGCTGTATGTAATTGTTTGCCGCACAGAGGTCAACACTTAGCCGAGGGAGAAGCTCGACGAGCCGGGATCGGTGGGGAATGCTCGGGGCATGTGCAAGGTCCGAATTTCCCTGTTTATCATCTCGTTAGGCTTGTTGGCGCCTGATTTCGCCCGGGCGGGCGCGGATCCAGCGACGGCGATTCGTGCCCTCCTCGACGAACAGTCGACCGCCTGGAACCGCGGCGAGATCGACGGCTTTATGACCGGCTACGCCCGTTCGCCCAAAACGACATTTGTTTCCGGCGACGAGGTAACCCACGGCTGGCAGACGGTGCGCGATCGTTATGCGAAAAAATACGACAGCCGCGAGAAGATGGGCCGCCTGACGTTTTCCGGCCTAACGATCATGCCGCTCTGCGAGGATGCGGCCATGGTCCTGGGAAGCTGGAGCCTGCAACGCAAGGAAGACCAGCCGCACGGAAAATTTACCCTCCTCCTGCGCAAGCTGCCTGAAGGCTGGCGGATCGTACTTGACCACACTTCCTGACTGCGCCGGGACAAATTTAGCCGCCGAGATCACAGAGAAGGAAATGAAAATTCTTCACAGTCTGCGCTCTCTGCGTCCTCCGCGGTTAATCACTCCGCGAGGCGTGCCAGCAATTTCGCGTGGATTCCATCAAAACCGCCGTTACTGAAGACCGTGACGACGTCGTTAGGCTGAAGCAGCGGGACGAGCCGATCCAGGATCGCAGCTGCGTCGCGTTCGTAGAAGGCCATCCGTCCCGTCAAGGCGATCGCCGACACGACCGCTTCGGGATCGAGTCGCTCGACGGCCGGGATCTGCTCGAGGGCCGCGATCTGGGCGATGAAAACGCCGTCGGCCAACTGGAGCGCTTCCGGCAGCTGTTGCTGGAAAACCGCGCGCCGTGTCGTGTTCGAGCGCGGCTCGAAGATCGCCCAGAGCCGCTGCCCCGGGTAACGCTGCCGCAACCCGCCTAACGTTTCGCGAATCGCCGTCGGGTGATGTCCGAAATCGTCGATCACCGTCACCCCGCGGACCGTGCCGCGCACTTCCTGCCGCCGCGCGATCCCTTCAAAACTCGTTAGGGCCGTCTGGATGATTTCCGGAGTGAGACCGTAAAAGCGGGCCGCGACCGCCGCCATCGCGGCGTTGCGCACGTTGAATTCGCCGATCAGCGGCGAATCGAAGGTCGCCTCGCCTAACGAGAAACGAGAGCCACCCGGCGAGTAACTGACGTCGCAAATCCGCTCCGCGCAGTTCTCCGAAAAACCGACCTCGACCAGCGGCGCGAGGCAGTCGCGGGTAACTTCGACGCAGTTCGGGTCGTCGCCATTGAGCAGGATCATTCCGTTTTGCGGGACGATGTTGACCAGGCGCCGGAAACTCAGCTTCACCGCCGCGAGGTCGGGGAAGATATCGGCGTGATCGAACTCCAGGTTGTTGATCACGAGCAGCTCCGGCAGGTAGTGGATGAATTTGGAGCGCTTGTCGAAAAAGGCGGTGTCGTACTCGTCGCCCTCGATCACGAAATGCTTCGCGCTGTTGAAAAGCGCCCCCTGGCAGAGGTTGCGCGGCAGACCGCCAATGACGTAGCCGGGTTCCAATTCCCCGACCGTCAACATCCAGGCGAGGAGCGCAGTCGTGGTCGTCTTCCCGTGCGTTCCGGTAACGACCAGATTGTGCCGGCCGCGGAGGAAAAATTCCTTCAACACTTCCGGCAGCGAAAGGTAATAGAGCTTCTGGTTGAGGACCGCTTCGACTTCCGGATTGCCGCGCTTGAGCGCGTTCCCGATGACAACCACTTCTGCGTCAGAAGGGATATTTTCCGCGCGGTAGGGCTCGGTCAGCGTGATCCCCTTGGTGCGCAGGAAATCGGACATCGGGGGATACACATTTTCGTCCGAGCCGGTCACGGTGCAGCCGCGATCGCGCAAGGCCGCCGCCACGCCGCCCATGGCGGTGCCGCAGATCCCGAGAAAATGGATATGCCGCGGCAACCGGTTCACGCGGCATCTCTAAGCCGAGGTCAGGCATTTCGCCAGTGGCGCACGTGGAGAACCCGGGAGAACGAAAGTCGGCGAATAAGATGGCCTTCGGCAGGCCATTCTGCCAGGAGGGACGGCTCCTGTGAAACCGGCCTTTCTCGTCAGGGCATTTTGTCTCGCGATTCAGCTCTCCTTTGCGGGACAGCCGGGAAGCCCCCAAGCCACTTCTGAAATCTACGCGCGGTCCAGCGATCGCACCCCGCTCTTGTGGGAAGTTTACACCCCCGGTAGGTAAAGGCCCATGCCTGCCGTCCTTGTCATCCACGGTGGCAACTTCGACGCCGGCGACCCGGGCGACGACGGTGTTGTTACCTGCGCCCAGGATCTGGCCGACGCCGGCTACCTCGCCTACGCCATTTTCCTAGTCGCCTCGCGCCACCGGGCTCGATCACCAGCCAACACTCTTCGGGCCGCTACCCGGCTCAATACGACGATGCCCACCTCGCGGTGGCGGCGGCGCGGAACGATTCGCGGAGCAACGGCAAAGTCGGCGCGGTCGGGGGCTCGGCGGGTGCGACGCACGCCCGGTCCGGGCGGCCGCGATGAAGTCTCCGCCAAGCGATAAACGATCGGCACACCGGGCTGCCATCGGCGGCGCAGGAAGTGGAGGCCAAACGAGAGCTGCCTCCGCGAGGCAATCGATCCCAACAAAGCCGGGAGCACGACGAGAATGACAAGCGGTGAGCCAACGAGCATAACTCCTTTTCAGCACACCTCGTGCCGGGGTCTGGCGGCGCCAACGAAGAATGCGAAGTACGGGTGGATTTACCGCAGAGGTCGCGGAGGAAGACTCTGCTTCAACCGCGCCGCAATTGGGGGGGAACAGCGCCGTCGTTTCCTTGGAGTAACTATTTCGCCGGTCGCGGGGTTCCTTCCCCAGGCACCGACGGCGCGTGCCCTCCAGAAGCGATTATGGCACGACCGTAAGGGTAAGATCGTTCCCGTCGCCGCCTTCGTAGCTGGCCTGCAGGTTGTTGCCGTTGACGTTCACGATTGCGCCGTCGGGCAGGTTGTTGAAGGCGCCGGCAATCGGGGTCGCGGCAGTGTTCTTGATCAAGGTCAGGACGGTGCCCTGCGTCAACGTGCCTTGCGTTTGGCCGGTTAGGTTGATGCTCGCCCCGCTGTTGATCGTGACCCCGTTGGCCACCACCTTGTCGGTCTTGGATTTGTTCCGCTTGGCTTTGAAGGTGTAGGTGTAGGTCGAGTCGGAGTTAAAGGTCGCGCTGCCTTGAATCGTGAGGGTGAGTTGCTTATTGCCACCATGGGCCGGGGCAAGGAATGCGCCCGTGCCACTCCCGGTGCCTATAGTTACGGGACCCGCTATGGTTCCACTCCCACCGAGAGTACCGCCGTTCACTTTGACGGGACCGCTTCCTGTGGGCGTGGAGGCACTAGTTACCACCAGCGCGCCGGCTATCACTGTAGTCGTCCCGGGATAGCTTCCCGTGCCTGCCAGGGTCCACGTGCCGGTGCCAAGCTTCGTGAGCCAGTCGCCCTCGAGCGTGCTAGCGAGAGTGCCTGAGAATGTCGCATCCAGGTTATTGCCGCCGATCAGAAGCGAACGATTGATTGTCGCGGTTCCATCGCCTTCCAAGGAGCCAAGGTGGAAGACCGGCGGTTTGAGACCCACGATGAGGGTGCCAGTTTCGGTCAACACGATCCGCGCCGTGCCACCGTCGCTTTGCGCTTGAAAATGTAAATTGGCGCGGTCCGCGGTGAGAGTGGCCGCCCCTGCGGTGGAAATGTCATCAAAAAAAACGTTCGAGCCGCCAGAGCAGGCGATTGTCGCCGCGCCTGCGGTGGCAAGATCCTGAAAATAGACGTTCGAGCCGTCAGAGCAGGTGATCGTCGCCGCTCCGGCAGTGGAATTGTTAAAGAAATAGATGGCGCTCGCAAAAAACGAGCATGTGATCGTGCTATTCGCAGCCGTAGCCTGCGATGCAAAGACGCCATAAGCTCCGTTATCATACGTGATTGTGCTCTCGGCTGCGGTGCTGTCGTCAAAAAAGTTTGTTTCAGCAGTGGCGCCCACACCAGTACAACAGCCGCCGTTATTAGTAATGACACTGCTGCCAGCACTGGCATTTCCTGTGAATTCAATCAGGGTGTTTGAGAATAACGTGGGGTCGTTGTTATTGTTGATAAAGGTAGCGCTGCCCGCGCTGGCATCGTCATGGAAGGTTAGAATGTTCGTCATGCCATACTCTGTGATTGCGCTTGTGTAGATTACATTGTCACCAGCAGTGCTCCCGTTATGAAAATCCACGCTAGTAGAAGAGCAACTGATGGATTGAGTTACGCCCGACTCATTCGTCACGCCCGTATCTTCAAGGCTCAAGGTGTTGCGCGGTAGTATATTAATGTTGTAACTGCTGGCCCCGGGTTGAATACCATGCCGCCCAAGGTCGTGGTCATACTTTGCGTGATTTCGGTCACGTTGGAACTGCCGAAGGTCGCGATGTCATCAGTTCCGTTGGGGATGGTTATCGGAGCCCAGTTCGCGGCCGTGTTCCAGTCGCCGCTGGTCGGATCGAGTTTCCAAGTCGCGCTGCCCGCGCTGGCCGATTGAGTCAGGGGAATGAGGAATAATCCCGGCAGAAACGCCGGCAGCATCAAGCGGAGTAATCTCATAGCGTTCATTGTTTTTCCCAGATTGGCCCGGCATCGAGGAAGAGACGGAGAGCCGCGGGTGGGCTGGTGGAGTGGAAGAAAGTCGCTTTCATGGGGCCTCGTCGGGTCGCGAAGGCAAGTAGAACAAGAGCGGCTGGGCTCGTCAAGCGTGTTTTGCGCGGGAACGGGAATCCGTTTTCGCAACCCCAAGGCGTTTTTGGCGAAAACGGATTCCTGTGTTGCCAAGCCCAGAGCGTTTTCGTGAAAACGGATTCCCGTTTTCACGGCCCCGGGGCGTTTGGCGTCAAAACGTGATCGACGCCACGGCGATCGAGGCCCAGCGGATGGCGAGGGCCGATGCGCTCTACGGCAATCTCGGGATGCTGATGAACATCTACGCCCCGGCCGCCGGGCGGGGCAAGATCGCGGGCTTCTTCGATCTGGAATTGCTCGTGAGCCCTAGAGGCCTCCGAGGACGATGGAGGCACGACCCGCCGGTAAATCCACCGCCGCCCTGACGGCGCCGCCTTTGTTTCATACAACTCTGCGTCCTCTGCGGTTGAACCTTTCCCTCCCAGCGTGGAATGTCGGGCTTCTCTCATGCGCATCCTTTCCGGCATCCAACCGAGCGGAGTTCTCCATATCGGAAACTATTTCGGCATGATGCGCCCGGCGATTGGTCTCCAGAAGGAGGGCGAGGCGCTTTATTTCGTGGCCGATTATCATGCCCTGACCAGCCTGCGCGATCCCAAGGCGCTGCGCGAAAACAGCCGGCGGGTGGCGCTCGATTTCCTCGCCTGCGGGCTCGACCCGGAAAAGGGCGCGCTCTTTCTCCAATCCGACGTGCCGCAGGTGACGGAGCTGGCCTGGATCCTGAGCACGGTGGCCCCGATGGGGCTCTTGGAGCGGGCGCACTCCTATAAGGATAAGGTGGCGCGTGGGCTGCCGGCTTCGGTCGGGCTTTTCTCCTACCCGATCCTGATGGCGGCCGACATTCTCATCTACGACAGCGACGCGGTGCCGGTCGGGCGCGACCAGAAACAGCATGTCGAGATCACGCGCGACCTGGCGATCAAGTTGAACGAGACCTACGGCGAAATACTGCGCGTGCCGGAGCCGCGGATTCATGAGCAGACGCAGACCGTCCCCGGCCTCGACGGCCAGAAGATGAGCAAGAGCTACGGGAACACGATCGACATTTTCGCGGAGGAAAAAGAGATGCGGAAACGGGTCATGAGCATCGTGACCGACTCGACGCCGGTGGAGGCGCCAAAGGAGCCGGCGGGGTCGCCGATCTTCCAGCTTTATTCGTTAGTCTCGACGCCGGAGGAAACGGAGGCGATGCGGGCGGCTTTCCAGAAGGGCGGGACGGGCTACGGCGATTTCAAGAAGCAGCTTTTCGGGAAGCTCTGGGAGTTCTTCGCCCCGATGCGGGCGCGACGGCAGGAGATTCTGGCGCAGCCGGATTACATCGACGAAGTGCTGGCCAAGGGGGCGAAGCGGGCCAACGCGATCGCGGATGTGGTGATGGCGCGGGTGCGAAACGCGGTCGGATTATAAAACCTGGAGCGCGGCGCGGACCGGGAGTTTGCCTTCAGCCCGCAAAAGGCGACGAAAAGCACCCGCAGCAAATTGACGGTAAGGATCGGAGTCACGCGGGCCTAACGATTGGAGTTGCGGCGGCGCGGAACGGGCGTGACCTGCGGCGGCGGCTCGATTTTGGCGGCGCTGTCGCGATAAAAGAGGACGCCGTGACGGCGCAGGTTGCTGATGAGAGCGCGGAGATCGTTCGCCACGTCTTGATTCGTAAGCAACAATGGGACCAATCCGTCCCCTTTCGTGGCTTCATTCAGGATCCGGCTGGCGGCCTGAATCGTCTTCTGCGCATCGGCCACCGCCCCTTGAATTTTGTCGGCCGCCTCTTTCGCCGATCCCATCGTGCCATCCGCTTTTTCGAGGACGCCATCGATCTTTTTCGAAGACTCGGAAAGGGCTGCGGTCGTCTTGCTTAGGTTATCGAAGGTCTCTTTCAGGTGATCCATGTTGGCCTTGGAAAGCGCGTCGTCGTTCAGTTTGCTCACCGCCGTGTCGATCTTCGCTACCGTCCCGCGCAGATCCTTGATCAACGCGCCGCCTTCCTTCGTGATGTCGTCGAGCCCTTTCTCGCGCGCCCCTTCCACCCGCGTACCTTTCGCGATGTAGGCGGTCGGTTTCTCCGTCGGCGGAAAAATCGCGACGAAGCGATCGCCTAACAAACCCGAACTGCCGACCGTGATCGAACTGCCGACCGGGATCTTGACGAAGTCGTAAATCTTTAGCGGCACGTCGACGCCGCGACCGACTGTGACGAGGCGCGGTGCGCCCGCCACCTGCCCGACCTTCGCCCCGCCCATCAGGACGTCGGAACTCTTGAGCAGGCCGCTCGCGTCGGGGAAGTGGACGGTGAGGCTGTAGTAACTTTTGAAGCCTTCGCCGAGCCGCCCGAACTGCACGACGAGCGCGGCCAGGACGGCGAGCCCGACGAAGACGAAAATCCCCACCTTTAATTCCAAGCCGCGATCCTGTTCGTTCATTTCGTTAGTCCGCGCGAGAGGCGCGCCCGATGAGGAAATCCTGGATGAGCGGGTCCGGCGAAGCCTGAATTTCCGCCGGTGTCCCGTAAAAGTAAATCCGCCCTTCATGCAGGTAGGCGATGTGATCGCCGATGTGAAATGCGCTCTTCATGTCGTGCGTCACGACCACGCTCGTGACGTGGTAGCGCTCCTGCAGCCGACGAATGAGCCGGTTGATGCTGTCCGAGACAACCGGGTCGAGCCCGGCGGTCGGCTCGTCGTAGAGAATGCAGGAGGGGCGATTGATGATGGCGCGGGCGAGACCGACACGCTTCTTCATCCCGCCGCTCAGGTTGACCGGCATCTTCTTCTGTTGCCCCTCGAGTTCGATTACCTCCAGCATCTCGGCGATTTTTTGCGCGATGACCTGCTGGTTGCGTTCGCCCGCTTCATGCAAGGGGAAGGCGATGTTTTCCTCGACTGTCATAGAATCGAAGAGTGCACCGCCCTGAAAAAGAATCCCGACCTTGCGCCGGATGCTGGCCAGTTGCCGCTCGCTCAGCCCGATGATGCTCTGGCCGTCGATCCAGATTTCGCCCTCGTTAGGCTGCATCAACCCGATGAGATTTTTCAGGAGGACGCTCTTCCCGCCTCCGCTCCGGCCGATGATGACAAGCGTCTCGCCAGTGCCGACACTGATATCAACTCCGCGCAGGATTTCCTGCGTCCCGATCCGCTTCTTCAAGCCGCGGACCGCGATCATCGGCGCGCTGCTCCGCGCAGTCTTTGCCGCCGGCGCGGTGGTGACTTGGGTCATTGGTAGCCGGCTGGAAAAATGACGTTGAGAAACATCGTGAGGAAAAAATTCGAGATCAAAATCGCAAGCGAAGCGTTCACTACCGCCTCTGTCGTGGCGCGACCGACGCCGACGGCGCCTTCCCGGCTGTGCAGGCCTTTGTGGCAACTGATGAAGACGATCAGGATGGCGAAGCAGAAGCCTTTCGATAGACCCATGATGATGTCCCGCATGAGGGTCCAGCGGACCATGTTCGCGACATAATAGGGCCCGGGAATATCGAGCAAATTGACAGAGACGAAATAGGCCGCGATGAGCCCGAAGAAAATGCACTCCGCGACGAGCAACGGCATCGAAATCATCATCGCCAGCATCCGCGGCACGACCAGGTAATCGACCGGGTGAACCGCAAGCGCGCGCAGGGCGTCGATCTGTTCAGTCACCTTCATCGTGCCGATCTCCGCCGACATCGCCGCGCCGACCCGGCCGGTCACCATTAACCCGGTCAGGACCGGCCCGAGCTCGCGAAAGAGCGCCGCCGCGACGACCGCACCGACGCCGGAAGCGACCCCGAGTTTATTGAACTGGAAATAAGTCTGGGCCGCAAAAACCGCCCCGGTAAATCCACCGGTGATGATGACGACCAATTGCGAGAGCAACCCGATGTCGACCATCTGGCGAAGGAAAAGGCGCCAGCGCATCCGATGCGTAACCGCGGAACGGATCGCCTCTCCCGCCAGCACGATCAGCTCGCCGAGATAAATGAAAAACGAGAGAACGACTGCCCCAATGCCGGTCAAGAAGCGGACAACCATGTGAGTTTAATCCGGGGCCACGGCGCGCGGCGCGCCTGCCGGATCAGGCACTGAGAAGCTGCGTCTTGGAACGCGGCCGCAATTCTGGCGGAATCTCGCCCACGAAACGCGGCTCCAGTCCAAGCTTTGAAAAAATGCTGCGAATTTCGCGCACCGTTATAGTCGGTTCGTCGAGCTCCAGGTAAACGATGTCGTGGTTGCTATCGACCTTATAACGCAGCCCCGGGACCGCCTCGAGCTGATGATCGAGTTCCAGAATCTTGTTCAAATCGCGCACCCCGGCCGCGTAGACTTCCAGTTCGATCATGATGACGACCGCCAGTCTAACCAGCTTGCACGGGCGATGCAAAACTGAATTGAGTGCCCGAACCGAGATTCTCTAAGCCGTAACGATGCAGTTGGAAACTGACGGCGCGGATTTGTCGTAGCGGCGACGCCTCGTCGCCGGAAGTGATGGCGGCGCCTTCGCCGCCATGTCGAGGGCGCACCAAATGGTGAGGGCCGAATCGCGGCGAGGGCGCCGCGCACACTTCGAAAGCCAACTGCGCCGCCAGCCGAATACTGGCTTTCCGATCGAGCGCCCTTTTTGAAGAGCTGACCTCGAATCGAACCCGTCCGGCGCGTTGCGGGAGCAGCCAAGCTGCGATAGATGATGCCATCCATTCGTCAGATGAAATTGCATCCCGTCAAAGCGCTCCTCGTTAGTCTCCTCTTTCTCGCCGGCTGCCAAACGATGCCGGAAGGCATCCACCAGGCCCGGCTCGCGATGTTCCAGCGCATCCAGGACGAGCCGCCGGGCGACTACTACATCGGGCGGCGTTACTACAAGCGGGACTACAAATTCTGGGGCTATGTGCGGCGACCCGGCCAGCCCTGGACGACGGCGCAACTGATCATGCTGAACGAAAACCAGAAACTCGCGCCCGACCGCGAGCAGATTAATTTCGGTTTCGACAACGGCTACGAATACAAGCTCCACGGATTTTTCAGCGGCGACAAAGTTTACGAACCGGCGAGCAACGGCATCTACCCGGAATTTGTCCTTAAGGGCTACGAGCTGATCTCGACCAATCCTGTCCCGATTTTCAAAAGCCAATACAGCGGCTCGGGGGACAACCGATATCAAATCGAAAAACCGGAATAGCGAGAAAACCGCCCCTTGTGGACGTCTACCTCCGGGAGGCGAGGGGGCGGACGTCGCTGCCGCGAACCTCCCCAGTGCCGCGCTTCGCAGAGCGAAGCGTCTACCGGCGCGCCCGGCGAAGGACAAGCTGGCGGAGGAATTTCTCAGCTTCCTCGAAGTCGAGCGCAACGCCTCGCCGCGCACCCTGCGGATTTACCGTGATGCGCTGCGCGATTTCCAGGCGCAGCCCGGCACTCCCGGCTGGCGGCAGTGCACCGCGCAACATTTTCGCGATTATCTCTTTGAGCTGATGAAGCGGAAACAGGCCCGCTCCTACATCCGACTTCAGTTTTCGGCGCTCCGCAGTTTCTTCCGCTTCCTCGTCGCGCGGAATCGCCTGCCGAAAAATCCGGTGCGGGAAATTCAGCTGCCGAAAGCGGAAAAGAAACTCCCGCTCGTGCTCACCCAGACTCAGATCGCGGAGCTTTTGGCCGCGCCGCTACAGGTGAAAAAACCAAAAAGCGCGCCGATCTGGATGCCGCAACGCGATGCCGCCATCATGGAAGTCTTCTACAGCAGCGGGTTGCGCCTGGCCGAGCTGGCCTCGCTCAACGTCAACGACCTCGACATTTACACCGAGTCGGTGCGAGTGATCGGCAAGGGCCGCAAGGAGCGGGTTTGCCCGGTCGGCGCGCCCGCTTTGGAAGCGGTCTCACGCTACCGGGCCGTGGCCAACGTGCACAGCGGTCCGCTTTTCCTGAACAAGGGACGCCGCCGGATTTCGCCGCGCTCGATCTGGCTCATCCTGAAACGCTACCTGCGACACACCTCCATCCCGATCGCGCTCAGTCCGCACAAACTGCGCCACAGTTTCGCCACTCATCTGCTCGATAACGGCGCGGACTTGCGCAGCGTGCAGGCATTGTTAGGCCACGCCAGTCTTTCGACGACACAGATCTACACTCACGTCACGACGGAGCGGTTGAAGAAAGCCTATGCCGACGCCCATCCGCGGGCATGAGTGATTTGTGAATGGTGATAAGTGATCGGTGAATAGTGGAATCACCGCGGGTGCGTCAGCCACCCTTCACGATTCACGAACCTTCAGCTGGCGCTGGCAGCCGCGTTGTCGTGCGGCTCGGCGACCTTGAAAACGAGCTTCGCGTTTTCCACGGTCACCTGCACCAGGTCGCCCGCTTTGACGTTGCCCTTAAGCAGCTCTTCGGCGAGCGGATCCTCGAGGTAACGCTCAACTGCACGCCGCATCGGACGAGCGCCATAAGTCGGGTCGTAACCCTTTTCGATCACGAATTCGTGGGCCGCGTTGTCGAGCGCGATCTCGATTTCCTTGAGCTGCAGGCGACGCTTCACCTTGTTTACCTCGAGGTCGACGATCTTCAGCAGGTCGGGCTTCTCGAGAGTGTGGAAAACGATGATCTCGTCGATCCGGTTGAGGAATTCCGGTTTAAAAACGCGCTTCGTTTCATCGAGAATCTTCTCCCGCATCACTTCGTAGTTTGCCTCATCGCGGTTCGAAGCGCCGAAGCCCATCGTCGTCTGCCGCTTGATCAACTCGGCGCCGACATTCGAGGTCATGATGTTGATCGTGTTCCGGAAATCGATCTTCCGGCCTATCGAGTCGGTGATTTTTCCTTCTTCCAGGATCTGGAGCAGGAGGTGCATCACGTCCGGGTGTGCCTTTTCGATTTCGTCGAAGAGCACCACCGAGTAAGG
>JBBPZW010000060.1:0-12739 GCA_038198475.1 Chthoniobacterales bacterium
ATCGGATCCTGCTCAACGTCCTGCGCGGACAACTGGCGCGGGGCGCGAGCGAGTTTGAGGAAAAGAGCCTAACGAGTGAAGCGGTGGAGGACGCCGCCTTTCTGCGCTCTGAGGAGGTGGGTAAAATTTTCGCGGTCATCAGCCAGAGCCTGCAAGCCGGGCGCGGCGCGCTTTTGGCCGAGGGCGAACTTCGCACTGCCCGGCAAACGGTTGAGGTTTTCGGTTTGCACACCGCCCGACTCGATCTCCGGCAGGACTCCGCCTCCCACGAGGCAGCCGTCGCGGAGATTATCGGCCAGCCTGATTATCCGAAACTCGAGGAAACGGCGAAGCGCGCAATCCTAACGAGCGCGATCGCGGCGGCGCGTCCTCTCGCCTTGATGGCATTGGTGGAATTTTCCGCGCCGACCCGGCATGTCGTCGAGCCCCTCCGGCTGGCGGCACTCGCGACGCGCAAGCTCGGTCCAGAAGCGCTTGGCATCTACGTCATCAGCATGACGACGGCCGTCTCCGACCTGCTCGAAGTGCAACTGCTCATGCGCCTCGCCGGCGCGACCATGCCGATCGCACCGTTGTTTGAAACGCTCGACGATCTCACCCGCGCGCCCGTGATTCTGGACGAACTGGTCACGCAACCGGTTTACCTCGCGCAGTTGGAAAAGTACCACCGGCATCAGCACGTCATGCTGGGTTACTCCGACAGTAACAAGGACTGCGGCTATCTCGCCGCGAACTGGGCCCTTTACCTGGCGCAGGACGAAATTGCGGCGGTCGCCCGTGCGCAGAATTTGCGAATCACACTTTTTCATGGTCGCGGGGGCAGCATTGCGCGCGGCGGTGGTCCGGCGGCGAAAGCGATCCTCGCGCAACCGATCGGGCTGCGCGACGGCGGCATCCGAGTCACCGAACAAGGTGAAGTCTTGTCCACGCGTTATCACGATCCGGATCTGGCGCATCGCATTCTCGAGCAGATGACCTACGGCGTTTTGCTCGGGAGCCAGGCCGCGCAACATCCGGCGGAGGTGCCAGCGAGCTGGATCGAAGCCATGACGCGGATGAGCGAGGCAAGCGTCCGCGCCTACCAAACGACGGTGCACGATCCGCAGTTCCTCGAGTTCTGGCGCGAGGCGACGCCGATCGATCAAATCGGCAAACTCCGCTTCGGCTCGCGGCCCTCTTACCGCAGGAAGTCGCAAAAAGTGTCCGACCTGCGCGCGATCCCGTGGGTTTTTTCCTGGATGCAAAGCCGTTATAATTTCCCTGGCTGGTTCGGGCTCGGCACCGCTCTCGAGACCGTCCTCGCACGAGGCCCGAAAGGAAAACGCCTCCTGCGCGAGATGCATGACTCGTGGCCTTTTTTCCAGACGCTGATCGACAACGCCGAACTCACGATGCGCAAAGCCGACATGGGAATCGCGCGACTCTATTCCTCGTTAGTCAGGCGGGCCGCGGTGCGAGAGCGCATCTTCGGTCTCTTGCTCGAGGAATTTGAGCGGACCGAGCGCGCGATCCGGGCCGTTACCGGTCAGCCGCAGTTGCTCGCTCAGCAACCGGTGCTCCTGAACTCGGTCGAGTTGCGGAATCCCTACATCGACCCGTTGAATTATCTCCAGGTCGATCTGATGCGCCGGTTGCGCAGCGGCAAACTCAAGAAAGCCGCCGAAGAAGACGCACGCGCCGCGTTCGAGTTAACGATCAACGGCATTTCCGGCGGCCTGAAGAACACCGGCTGATCTCCCCGCTCGTCGGGGCGAGTTGCGCGTTCACGGTCGGCGTGGAGAGTCGGCACGTGAACGACGACCTTCTCTCACGATTCCTGCGCTACGTCCGGATCGATACGCAGGCGGACGAGACCAGCACCACGTTTCCCAGCACGCCAGGGCAATTGGAGCTGCTCGAGATGCTGCGGAAAGAGCTGAGTGAATTGGGAGCGGCGGACGTGCAAATGACAAAGCACGGTTACGTCATGGCCAGCATACCGGCCAACACGCGCAAAGCCCGCGTGCCGACCGTGGCCTTTCTCGCCCACGTGGATACGGCGCCGGATTGCTCCGGCAATGGCGTGAAACCGATCCTGCATCGCAAGTACGATGGCCGCGTCGTCAAGTTTCCGGATAACCGTGGCCTGACTCTGGATCCAGCGACGTCGCCGGAGCTTCGAACGGCGTTGGGCAAAGACATTGTGACCGCCAGCGGCACCACCTTGCTCGGCTCCGACGACAAGTCGGGCGTGGCGGTGGTCATGAGTCTGGTTGAGAGGTTGCTCCGGGAGACAAAGCGGAAGCACGGGTTGATTCGAGTTTGCTTCACTCCCGACGAGGAGATCGGCCGGGGCGTGGACAAACTCGATCTGCGAATGCTCGGAGCGGATGCTGCCTACACCCTCGACGGCGGTGCGCCGGGAGAGATTTGCTGGGAAACCTTTTCTGCCGATGCGGCCGAGGTCGTCATCGATGGCATCACCACCCATACGATGGAGGCGAAGGCGAAAGGGATGGTGAACGCGGCCTATCTGGCGGGCAAGCTTCTGGCCGCGCTGCCGCGGGAGCGCTTCGCGCCCGAGACAACCGAGGGAAGGGAGGGCTTCATTCACCCGATCCGTGTCGAGGGCCGGACGGAACGGGCTGTCGTGAAATTCATCCTGCGCGATTTCGAGCTAAAGGGATTGGCGGAGAAGGGCAAAATGTTGCAGGGCCTTTGCCGAGGGTTACAAGCCACCGAGCCGCAAGCGCGCATCCGCTGCAAGATACACAAACAATATCGCAACACGGCTTACTGGTTGCGTAATGATATGCGCCCCGTCGAGCTGGCGCGCGAGGCCTTCGCGGCGGCCGGACTCAAACCCTACGACCACGTCGTGCGCGGCGGCACCGATGGCTCGCGCCTAACGGAACTAGGCCTGCCAACTCCGAACCTGTTCTGCGGCGAGCACAATGCGCATGGGCCGCTCGAATGGGTGGCGGTGCAGGACATGGAGTCAGCCGTAACCGCCTGCGCCCACGTGGCTGAGTTGTGGGAAAGAAAAGGCTGACCTGAATTTCTCTATCGCAGCAAGGGAGGAGATGTAACACGTCCTAAGTTCGAGTCCCCGCTACTGATTCTATTACCGGCGTGCCATCGGAATAGATGGCCAGCATTCTTTAAAAGCCAAAATCTCTTGGATGCAGTCCCGACTGGCGAATGATTGAACGAGTCGTCCCGATCGGAATCTCTCGCCTCGGATGCGGAACAATCACTGTACGGCCGAGGGTATTTCGATATTTGGCGTGACTTCCTCGCTGCGAAACGAAGCTGAACCCATTAGCCTCGAGGAGGCGGATGATCTCCGCCGACCCGGGTCGTCTAGGCATGGATCGATTCCTGACCGACTTCGGCCTCTTCGATCAGAGAGAAGTCCTCTGGAGGAGCGTCTTCGAAGTACAGCTCCACCGCCTCACGCAGGGCCTTCAAGGCTTCCTCGCGTGTCTCGCCGAAGCTGGAGACATCCACGTTGAGGCATTGGGCGACGTAGAATTTGTCCTCGCGATACAGGCAGTAAGTAATTTTCCCCACTCCCGCAAGATTATGCGTTTTGTCCGGGGACGCAAACCACCCGCCGCCATATCATGCGAGCCACCATGTTCAGCCGACGGCCTTCACAGCGGCGGGACTCGAACCCTACGACCGTGTCGTGCGCGGCGGCACCGATGGCTCGCGCCTAACGGAACTGAGGCTGCCAACTCCAAATCTGTTCAGCGGTGAGCACAACGCGCACGGGCCACTCGAATGGGTGACGGTGAAGGACATGGAGTCAGCCGCCACCGCTTGCGCCCACCTAACTTGGCGGCTCCATTCGGCAGGTCATACTCCGCCACCAGAATGGCCGGATGAACGCCGACGCCCTGCATCGAAGCGGCATATCGAGGAGCGGAAACGGGCTTGCCTCGCCCGGTGAATTCTGATTCATACTTCGGCGGCCGCGTTGTTCATCCGGTTGCGGCTTTTTTATGTCACTCGAACGCCATGCTGCGGGAAGCGAGCAAAAGCTTCAAGGAATACTTCTTCGAATTCGTCATGGTCTTCCTCGCTGTGACTCTTGGATTCTTTGCCGAGAACCTTCGCGAGAATCACACCGAACGCGACGAAGAGCGCCAATATGCTCAGTCGTTTTGCGACGATCTCGCGAGTGACCAGGAGGAGCTTCCGGAGCTGCTCGAAAGTATCAATCGTCATGCGGGGACCGCGACAGATTTACAACAGTTGCTTCCGGTCGGGAAAACGGCGAACGATGCGACCGGGATCTACGGGTTCAAGTGAGGGTAACTCGTTACGGTTGAAGGTAAGCATCGGTATCGAGTCGCCCAACGCTGCCGTGAGGGGGAATTTCTTCGACAAAGGGGAGTCACAGAGGATGGGAATGAAAACACTGAGTTTCGCCAGGCATTTGCGGTTTCTATCGGTAGAAGCGAGCGCCGCATGACTGAATACTCACTCTTTTCCTCGCTGGGTGCGCTCCTGCTTTTCCTGGTGCACCTCGCGGTGATTGCACGTGTGATCCTGCGGCCGCATCGGGAACCGGCTTCGCGGGTTGCCTGGATCGTCCTGATCATCCTCCTGCCAGTGATCGGCGTCATCGCCTATCTTCTTCTTGGCGAGACGAACATCGGCCGTCGTCGTGCCCGACGCCTCCGGGAAGTGCTCGCCGGCTTGCCGCGGGTTGGCGACGCGCCCGGGTCCGACGCGGCAGTTCGCCAGGCACGAGTCCCGGAGAGTTATGGGCATTTGTTCCGCGTCGGGCGATCGGTCAATGGATTCGAACCGGTCGGGGGGAACCGCGGGCAACTGTTGGCGGATTCCAACGCCAGCATCGATTGCCTTGTCGCAGACATCGATGCCGCGAAGGATCATGTGCACCTGATTTTCTATATCTGGCTGCCGGATAACAACGGGCTCAAGGTGGGGGAAGCACTCAAGCGGGCTGCGGCGCGCAGTGTGACTTGTCGGGTAATGGCCGACGGCCTCGGCTCGCGGATCATGATTGACTCGGAGCATTGGCGCGCGATGCGCGATGCGGGCGTGAATCTCGCCAGTGCCCTCCCGATCGGTAATCCGCTGCTACGGCCGTTACGAGGACGGATCGACCTGCGCAATCATCGCAAGATCGTGGTGATCGATAACTGGATCACTTATTGCGGGAGCCAGAACTGCGCCGACCCGGAGTTTCGGATCAAGGCCAGGTATGCGCCGTGGGTGGATGCTTTGATGCGGTTCGAAGGTCCAATCGCGCGGCAGAATCAGTATCTCTTTGCCAGTGACTGGATGGCGCAAGGGAACGACGACCTCCGCGAGCTCCTACGACGTCCGTTGCCTCCGGTCGAGGGTGGCGTGACCGCGCAGGTGATCGGCACCGGGCCGACGGTGCGCAACTCCGCCATGCCCGAGGTCTTTGAGACGCTAATGTATGCGGCCCGGCGTGAACTGATGATTACCACGCCCTATTACGTGCCCGACGAGGCGATGCAGACGGCGCTCTGTGCCAGTGCCTATCGCGGGGTGGCGACGACTCTTATCCTTCCGGCACGGAATGACTCTTTCGAGGTGCAGGCAGCCAGTCGCAGTTACTACGCGGACTTATTGGCGGCCGGGGTTCGCATTTTCGAATTCGAGGGAGGGCTGCTGCACACGAAGTCTCTTACCCTGGATGGCGAAATCACTCTTATCGGGTCCGCCAATATGGACCGGCGCAGCTTCGACCTGAACTACGAGAATAACATTCTGCTTTACGATCCCGCACTCACGGCCGACATGCGCCGCCGGCAAGACGAGTATCTGACCCGATCGCATGAAGTGACAGCCGAGATGGTCGCGCAGTGGCCAATCACGCGCCGGCTTTGGAACAACGCGGTCGCGATGCTCGGGCCTATCTTATAAACGCCAAGGACTCGCGAAGCGAGCCGCTCGCGGCTACTGTGCTTTTTCCGCGCCGAGGCCGGTGTTCGCCCTAACGACTAGCTCGTCGAAGCGTGCTTCGGCGCCGGGTTCTCGAGTCATCACAGTGCCGAGGACGGCGGCGAGGAAGCCGAGCGGGATGCTGACGATGCCGGGATTCTCAAGCGGGAAGATGGGAGCGTGCTGGATGAGGTGACGCGCGCTTGCTGCGACAGTGGGCGGGTCGATCGTCATGATCGTGGGGCTGATGATGATGATGCCAATCGAGGCGATGAGGCCGACGATGAGGCTGGCGACCGCACCGGCGGTGTTAAAGCGTTTCCAGAAGATCGAGAAGACGATCGCGGGCAGGTTGGCGCTGGCGGCAACGGCAAAGGCGAGACCGACGAGGAAGGCGACGTTGGCGGTCGGGCCGAGAGCGATGGCGAGACCGATGCTGACCGCGCCGACGACAAAGGCGGTGATGCGGGCCACGCGCACTTCTTCACCGGGCCTATGTTCCTTGCCGTGATGGATGACGTTGGTAAAAAAATCGTGCGCGAAACTGGTGCTGGCGCTGATCGTTAGGCCGGCGACGACCGCGAGGATGGTGGCGAAGGCGACCGCGCTGATGAAGGCGAAGAAGACGTCGCCGCCGAGGGCGCGGGCGAGCTGCGGGGCGGCCATATTTCCGCCGCCGTTCTGGCCGATGAAATCGGGTCCGAGGACGCTGGCCGCGCCGAAACCGAAGAAGGTGGTCATGATGTAGAAGATGCCGATCAGGGCCATCGCCCAGACGACCGATGACCGCGCGGTCCTGGCGTCGGGCACGGTATAGAACCTAACGAGGATGTGCGGCAGGCCCGCAGTGCCGAAAACAAGGGCGAGACTAAGGGAAATGAAGTCCAGCGGGTTCTTGAATTTCATCCCCGGGGTGAGGAAATCCTTCGTCACCGCGGCGCCGGATTTGTCGTGGTAAGAGATGTTCGTGAGGGCGTGGAAGAACTCGTTTAGGCTGAAATGAAAATGGCTCATCACAAGCACGCTGAGCAAGACCGAGCCGCTCATAAGCAGGATGGCCTTAACGATTTGCACCCAGGTGGTGGCGAGCATTCCGCCGAAGACGACGTAAACGATCATGAGCACGCCGACGCCGCAGACGGCGAGATTGTAGCCGATGCCCGGGAGCAACACTTTGACCAGGCTGCCGGCGCCAACCATCTGCGCGATCATGTAGAAGGTGCTGACCGTGATTGTGCTGAGCGCGGCGAGGGCGCGAATTGGGCGCGGCTTTAATCGGTAGGCGAGAATGTCGGCCATGGTGTATTTCCCCGCGTTGCGGAGCGGCTCGGCCACCACCAGCAGCACGACGAGATAGGCGACGAGGAAGCCTACCGAGTAAAGAAAGCCATCGTAGCCGGAGAGCGCGATCATGCCGGCGATGCCGAGGAAGCTGGCCGCGCTCATGTAATCGCCGGCGACGGCGAGCCCGTTTTGCCAGCCGGTGATGCGCCGCCCGGCCGCGAAGTAGGCGTTGGAGCCGGAGGATTTTTTCGCGCTGTAGAAAGTGATAACGAGCGTGGCGGTGACGAAGCCGACGAACATCGCGATCGCAGTCGGATTGGTGGTCGTAGTGCCGGCGGCGATCATGGCGCGTTCGCGTTTCTGCCAGACTCAGCTCGCAAACGCGCGGCGGCCTTATCCCACGCGCCGGCTTTCGCGACGTAAATCCCGGCCACGATCCAAGCCATGAAGAACTGCGAGAGCGCGAAGAGATACGCGAGGTTGGCGCCATCGGCGATCTTCTTTTTCATCAACTCCGGACACCACCCGACCAGTACCGGGAGGGCAAAGTAATAAAGGATCGAGATCACCATCGCCGGAATGATGAAGCGGCGCTTGGACCGGAGCAGCTCCCGAAACGGCGCGCTGGCAGCGATGGCCTGCCAATCTGCCGATCCGGCTTCCTCGGCGGCCGTCCGCTCGTGCGGCGCTTTTGGGCCGGCGTGGGTGAGAGGGGCAATATCCGTCGGCGCACCCACGATCGGCGTCGGATCGAGTGGGCGTTGCGAATCTTCCGGCGGCATCGCGGCGATTAAGCGCGATTATGAAGGCGCCCGCAAGCAAAAGCGCGCGTCTTTTCCTCTCGCCGGATTCGGTCTGGTTGGGCGGACTACTTTTTCTTCTCCGCCTTGTCGGCTTTCGCTTCCACGTTGGTGGCGGTCATGGTGTACATGATCGTTACCTTGGAGCCGACCTTCACGTCGCCGGTCATCTTGGTTTTGGAGTCGCGGGCCAACTCCCAGCGATCCTTCCCTTTTTGCACGACGATCATGCTGTCGGTCATTTCCAGGACGGGGCCGGTCACTTGATAACCCTTGGGCGACTCTGCCTGCGCCGCACCAGCCAGCGCAAAGAGTCCCGCCGCGACGATTCCACACCACGTTGCTGATTTAATCATAGGCGACTGAATGCCTTGTTAGGCTCGACGGCAAGATCAATTTCTGCCCGTGCCGGGAATCCAGGGCGCCGCTGGACAAAGAACGGCGCGATCGGCGGATCAAAGGAAGTCGTGAAATCCGTTTTTTAATTCCCAAACTCGCAAGGCGGCCATGATCAGGCGTCGATTGCACATCAAGGGATCGCCGGCTGCTCGTGATAGATCGTAGGACTGGCTGGCGGAGAACCGGGATCGACGGGCGCGCTTGCGGCGGCGGCGGGCGTACGGAGTCAAGGAGGGGAGGTCGTTGTCGATCGCAGGCATACCGTCCGGTTCGTGCAAGATCTCTGGCCTTTCCTGCCGGATCTTTCGGTCGGCGGAGCCACGGGTGGCAATGTCGTTTCGGTAACGTTTCTGTTACCTGAAACAGCCGCGCTCTGCAGGAATGGAAGTCAGCACATGATCCGGAATCGCTCGAGCAGCTCCTGCCGAAGTTCCAGCGCGAGCCGCGGATTGTAGCGGCTGAGCATTTTCCGCCGCTGTTCTGGTTCCATCGCGGCGAGTTGCCGGACGAGATCGTTGCGCGCCTTATTCTTGGCGTAGCGGCTCCAACCGAGCCCGAATGCAAGCAGCGCTGATGCTCCCCAAACGGCCAGGTCCCTTTGCTCAATCATGACCTGCCAGGATAAACCGTCGGTGCGCAATTGTCACAAAAGTGGCGGATTGCGCGGCCCGAACATGGTCGAGCGGCGATTCAAGTGAGATGAAAAAATCGATCCAACAACTTTGTCTCGTTACGCTGACCGGCGCGGTCCTGGCCGGCTGTGCGGCACGCGAGACCGAAATTCATACCAGCACAACCGGCGCCCAGGGCAGCGGCGTGAGGGACGCGAGCGACGCGAGTGGAGGCGCTGCCTCGGCCGCGGCGGCGGGCGCAGCTATCGGAAGTCCCGGTCGTTAGGCGGGGAGCGCGCTTTTCGAAACGGTGGTCTCAGCGGGGAAGAGGTTTTCCGGTTCCAAGGTGACGCAGCAGATGACGCGAAGCCGCAGTTTGCGGCCGGGACATCGTACAGATCCCCGCATCCGGCGGCTCGGGCGGGACATGACCGAGGAAGGTGGGGACGGAACGCGGATGAATCTCTTGTTCAAGATCGTAGGCGAGAGCGAGGAGGCGCGGTTCCTCAAGAAATGTGCTGTACATCCAAATGCCGGCCGGTTTCCCAGCGGGAGTCAATCCGACCGGAACCGAGATGTTGGGATATCCGGCCACCGCCGCCGGGGTGGAAGCGAAGCTGTAACTCGGCGCGATGATGGCGTCGAGGTCCTGACGCGTGAGCGCCTTGTCGATTCCTTCATCGCGTGAGAGCTGAAGGCAGAGCGCGCGGGCCGCGAGATATTCCGGGTCGGTCAGGTCGCCACTGGTCGCTTCCGCCAGTTCGAAGATTTCCTGTCCGAAGTATTTCATCTCCTCCGGGCAATGCTCGAGGTCGAAGGCGATCAGATCGGCGAGAGTGCGGATCGAAGTGTTCCCGAGAGTCGCGAGGTATTCCGCGATCTGGACCTTGAACTCGAAGAGCAGAACCGTGAATTCGGCATCGAAGTAAGCATTGGAATCGCCGGTATCCGTGTGCACGATCGTTGCCCCGAGGCTTTGCATGATATCCAGCGCCGGCTCGACGATGTCGATGATGTCATCTTCGCCACCAAAACCGGGCGTGAAGTAACGTTTGTCCATACCGATGCGCGCTCCGCGCAACGCGCCGCGCCGGAGAAACTGGGTGTAATCGCGTGGCACCTTGTGCCCGATGACTTCGCCAAAAGGCGATTGCATGACCCCGAGCATGATAGCCGCATCAGTCACCGTGCGGCACATCGGACCCGCCGTGTCCTGGCTGTGTGCGATTGGAATTATGCCATCCTGCGAGACCAGACCGACCGTCGGCTTGAGGCCGACGACCAAGTTGTTGCCCGCCGGACATACCACCGAACCATCCGTCTCCGTGCCGACAGCCGCGGCGCAAAGATTGGCCGCCGCGGCAGCGCCCGAACCGGAACTCGAGCCGCACGGATCGAAATCGAGGCGGTAAGGATCGCGTGTGAATCCACCGCGTGCGCTCCAGCCGTTGAAAGGAGCGAACCCGCGGAAGTTGGCCCACTCAGAGAGATTCGCCTTCCCGAGAATGATCGCGCCGGCGGCACGCATCCGCTGGACGATGACGGAATCGGATGGCACCTCGCTCCCGACGAGCGCGAGCGAGCCGGCGGTCGTCTCCATCTCGTCGTCGGTTGCGATGTTGTCCTTCACGAGGATGGGGATGCCATGCAAAGGACCACGCAGGTGTCCGCTCTGGCGCTCGGCATCGAGCTGCGCCGCGATCTGCAGGGCATCCGGATTCGTCTCGATAACCGCGGCCAGGAGGGGATTCAATTTCGCGATCCGCCGGAGGTAGGTCTGCGTCAATCGCACGCTGGTCAGCGCCCCGGAGGACATCAGTGCCTGCAGATCCGGGATAGTTGCCTCGATGATCGGACCGCCATGGCCGAGGGCGGCGGCCGAGGCATTTTGGAAGAGTGAGGTGATTCCCCCGGTCAAGAGCGCCGCACCGCCGGCCAGCGTCGTCCCAACAAACGCCCTCCGGGTGACGCCATCGTGACCGGATCCAGGCTGATTCAGAGGCTCCGTATGCATGAAGTCAGCGTCCGACCACGGCGGCGGGTGTCAATATGAAAAATGGCCTAACGAACTGGCGGAGCAGGGCAGGCTAGCGCCGGAAACCGAATTCCAGGGTGAAGAATTGCGGGTGCAGTGATTCGAGAGGCGCACGCAGTTTGGCCAATTCTTCCTCCGGGCCGTGAATTTCCAGACGGGTCAGCGAGGCGATCTTGAACGCGTCGTCGAGCAAATCCCCGACATTCCCGAGATGGGTCAGGGCGCCTTCCGCGTCGGCGTAGCCCTCGCGGCAATGAGCTGTCTCGCCGTCGAAAGAGAAGCCGTAGTAGAGGCACTTTTCCTCGTTGCTCGCCCTCGCGACGAATTGTTCGCAAAGGGCTCGAAAGGCCTGCGCTTTGTCGGGCGGCACCTGGAAGTAGGGAACGATCGAGCAGCATTTGTCGTTAGGCATATTGCTTTTTGAGTGCCGCGTTTTGGCTATGTCAGGATCGGGTAGCTAGAAGATAGAACCAATTGCCGAGGAGCAGCGCAACGGTGAGGCTGCGGAGAAACAACTTTTGCGCGCCGGAGAAGTTTTTCAGACGGAAACGAGGGGCACGGGCCATGAGCACCATGACGGCATAGAGATCAAAGGCGATAACCGTCCAATAGGCGAGAAAGGCGAGGGGATTGAAAAAGAAGGAAGCGGCGAAGTGACCATGGAGAAATTGATAAGCGGCGCGGGTGGCACCGCACGTCGGGCAAGGTAGGCCGGTAAGGGAATGGAACGCACAGTGCGGGGTCGGGAGCCGGGCGGCGAACCAAAAGGCGGCCAAGGTGAGCGTGCCTAACGAGACCAGGAGCCAAAGAAGCTCGTGATCGATCTCACTCGGTGCCAGGGAATGCCGATTAACCTGCATCGGCCCGGATCTAATGATGGTTCCCCATCAGCGCCCCGAGGGTGCCGAACATGATCCCAAGAACGAAACCGGCGCCGCAGCAGACGATGATTGGTAGAAGGACCGCCAGGACCGCTTTGCCGGTCGTGGTTTCGTGCGCCCTGGCGAGACCGATGCATTCCACGATCAGGCACCAGATGCCGGCGATCACCCCGCCCCAGGCGGGCACAATCATGAGCGGGTAAGTCGATCCGACCGAGTAGCAGAGGACTCGCAGCGTCGTCTCATAACCCCGTTTCGCCCCGCCTACCAGTGTGAGGCAGAGATGGACGATCCCCGCCCCGATGAAGAGCCCGAGCGCGAGAACGATCGGGAAAAAGATGAGGGCGAAAATGCCGCCAAACCCGAGACCGAAGAGTCCGCCGAGCGCGTTGTGATTACCCAGCGCCCCGAGCGAGCCGATGAAAAGACTGAAGATAAAATAGAAGAGCCAACCGGCGCTCCCGCCGATCACAGCGTAAATCAAAGGGTCGACCAGGCCCCCCTCCGGTTTCATGGTCGCGAACGCGGCAGTCGGATTGAGCAGCACCAGTTTCAGCGTCTCAAAAAACGCCGGGAAGAAACCGAGTTCCTGGCGGCGATCCCACGGTAGCCCGCCTTGCGGTGCGACGGCAGCCGCAACCAGCGGAGCGCCGGGTATCGCGGCACCAGCGGCCGCGCCTTCAGCCGCCGGAAACTGCGCGAGCGGGAGCCACGTGGGCATTCCCTCCCGCCAGAAGAGATCGGTCGGGAGGAAGCGCCCGCTGCGCAATCCCTCCCGGATTTCTTCCTCTGAAAAAACAC
>JBBPZW010000061.1:0-4571 GCA_038198475.1 Chthoniobacterales bacterium
GCCGCCCGATGAAACTCGTCGTCGGGCAGCTTGCCCAGATACTGGGTCGCCGCCTCGTGGTAGGCCTGGTTGTTAAAGCCGCTGTCTTCCGGCCGATTGGAAACAAAGCGGTCGTGGTATTGCGCTGCCTGCTGATCGTCCACGGTTCCGCCGCTGCCGAAGCGCTGCATGAAATCGTCTACTGTGTCTGCCATAATGAATTGAGTTGGTTGGTTCGCTGCGAAATTTTGCTCACCGCACTGGGGTGTAGGTCATATCTTTGGTTTGCGCGTTGAGATGGGCGGTGCCGATCTTGTGCGGTGGATTGGAAGGGGTGTAGGCGATCACGGTCAAATCCTCGCCCGGAAATTCTTTGGCCATCTGCGTCATGATCGAGCGCATCAGCGCGGGGATCTTTTCGAGCGGGACGGTGCGATTGAGGATGAGACCGAGTTCGTTTTGCTCGTTGAGAAGCGCGCGCTCGATCGTGTTCCCCTGCGGATCAGCCTTGCGAATCCGGTCGAGGAACGCCATCTGGCGCTCTCTTGAGGCAGCCTCTTGCGGAATTTGCGCTTCTCGTCTGATTTCCTGAGGAGGTGCGACGGGAGGTGGTGCGACAGGAGCGTCACACCCCCCCAGGACCAGCACGCTGCCGAGAAGTGAAACCCGATGGAGAGTCGTTATGCGCATCGAATGGGAAGCAACCGAAAGGTTGAGAAGGGACTTCGCGTCAGGCGTTCCTGCCTCGTAGAACGCGATAGATAACCAGCAGAATGATCGCGCCAATGACCGACGCGATGAAGCCGGCCGGTTGGCCTTCGGAATACCAATGCGTGGCGCGGCCGAGGAAGCCGGCGAGAAAAGCGCCGGCAATGCCGAGCAGGATTGTGATGATGAAGCCGCCCGGATCCTTCCCCGGCATGATCAACTTCGCGATCGCGCCTACGACGAGGCCGATGATGAGAGTCCAGATGATTGACATAAGCGGATAAGGTTGGCTGCGTTTCGATTAAACCGTCGCCAAAGGTTCGTCGGGGCAGTCCGCCGTGGCTGTGAAGAAATTGATTTTCTTGTGCCACGGCATCGCCGCGCGCAGCCAAAGCCGGCTCACTTTGACGGTGTGAAGTTCATTTCGCCGGTGGCGGCGTCGACCCGGGCAATCCCGACCGGGTGGGCGGGCTCGACGCGCCGTAGGCCACAACGGTCACCGAATTCTTCGGAAAGTGTTTCGCCATCTTGGTCAAGTCTGGTGGATTTGTTCCGGAATTTTGTCGTCCGAAACGCTGACGTAAAAGACGACGCTGAGCTGGTTCTAGGTATTCAGGAGGGTACGGGCAATCACAGTGCTGAATTCGTCCGTCTGCCGAAGGCGATTGAGATACGTCCAATGTTCTTGGATCGAGGGCACCACTACTGTGGCGCGCTGCGCATTCCTTTGCTGGGCGGAAGGAGTCGGTGCGGGTGTTTCGGTTGCTCGCCTCGGACAGGCGACGAAAAGGAGCGAGGCGAGAGCACCGAGAGCGAGCAAGCGAAGCTTAGGCGATGGCATCGGAATCTCCACGCTATAAATTTTTCCTGTTTCGCGAACCCGATCGCGCTTACATCCTTGAGCATGAGCGCCCAGGATGCCGACGCCACGATGGCGGTTTTTCTCGATTTGGAAAATATCGCGCTCGGTGCGCACGACGCGCAGTTCCCGGCGTTCGATGTGCGCAAAGTGCTGGAGCGGCTGCTGCTCAAGGGGCACATCGTGGTCAAAAAAGCGTATTGCGATTTCGAGCGCTACAAGGCTTTTAAGCGCGGTCTGCACGAAGCAGCCTTTGAAATGATCGAGATTCCGCACGTCAGGCAATCGGGCAAAAATTCCGCCGATATCCGAATGGTGGTCGACGCGCTTGATCTTTGTTACACGAAAAGCCATGTCGACACTTTCGCCATCATCAGCGGCGATTCGGATTTTTCACCGCTCGTCAGCAAGTTGCGCGAAAACGACAAGACCGTCATCGGCGTCGGGGTGAAACAATCGACCTCCGATCTTTTCATTACCAACTGTGACGAGTTCATCTATTACGACGATCTCGTGCGCGTGGCGCCGACGCGGAAACGAGCCAGCGCGTCCGCCACCCGGGCGCCGGCCAAGGTCGCGCCGGAAAAAAATCAAGGGCCGCCGATCGAGGAAGCTCTCGATCTCTTGCACAACACGATCGATGCCCTGCGCGCGGAACGAGGCGAAGATTATGCGGTCCACGGTTCTCGCGTAAAGCAGGCGATCAAGCGCCAGCACCCCGGCTTTAATGAACGGGCATATGGGTTTAGAACTTTCAGCGACCTCCTCCTGGAAGCGCAAAAGCGCGGCCTGCTCAAGCTCGAGAGCGACAAGAACGCGGGCGGCTATTTTCTCCACTCGGTCGAATAGTCGATCGCAATCGCGTTCCGGTCGGTGACGGAACGTGCGCGGGAGACACGCGAATAAAATCCGAGAAACGAAGTCTAAGCACACGACTTCTTGCGCGCCTTGCGTGCTGCCACTTGGCCGCGAAGTCCGCAATCCGATGGACAACAGGATATTTCTCGAACGTTATCGCCTTTCCCGCGGCCGCAATGGTCTGCCGGTCGAACTCTATCGCTCGCCGGCGGCCCGCACTTATCGCGCTCAGGAAATCGAAACCGGCCGCGAAGTGGCGCTGACCCTCGTCTCGCCTGCGCCTAACGATTCCTCTCTGCTTGAGCGGTTGGAAGCGGAAGCGAAGGCCGCCGAGAAAATCAATCAGGCCCACATTCCGCGGCTCTACAATTTTGGCCGCGAGAACGATGAGCTCGTTTACGTGACCGAGTATTGCGAGGGCCACACTGCCTCCGCGTGGGTCGCGGCCCGTGGTCCCCTAACGATTGGAGCCGTTCTGCGCGTCGCTCTCCAGGTGGTCGATGCGATCAACGCGACCGCTTTCCAACGCCTGCATCATTCGGCGCTTAACCCGGACAACATCATCTTCGTCGCCGGGCAGACCGTGGAAGGCGACTGGCCGCCGGTCAAGGTGCTGCATTGGTTTGGACCGCTGCCTGATTTGTCGGAGACGGGCAATGCGCGAATCGACAGCGCGGTCCGCTTTGCGGCACCCGAGCAGCTGCAGAGCGGCGAGGTGGATGTGCGCTCGGAGATTTATTCTCTCGGCGCCACGATGTGGTTTCTCCTCACCGGCTCGGCGCCCGGCGTGATGGTCCCGGGAGAATCGACTGCGCGGGTCGGAGTGGAAAAATTGCGCGCTGTGCCAAAGATCGTGCGCCATTTGTTGGACCGCATGTTGTGCACGGATCCGGCCAAGCGTCCGCACGATCCGGTTGCGCTCGCCGCCTACCTGCAAACTTGTCTCGCGCGCCTCGATCGACGGGCGAAAATCGAACGCAATCTCGGCGTGCCGCTTCTCGCCAAGGCGCGGGTGGCGGTTGCAAAACCGTGGATGCCGATTCCGATCAAACCGCTCGCCTGGGCGGCGGGAATCCTGGCTCTCGCGGCCCTCGTGATTCTCTTTCTGCCCTGGCCGTTGAACCACAAGCGACTCGCGTCTTCTTCGCAGGAAGCCCCCCGGGTTTCGGAGAATCAGCCTAACGAGGTGGCTGTGGTGGAAAACGATTCGCTCGGAAGAATGAGCGAAAACGAAGAAAGTGAATCGCCGGCTCCGGAGAGCACGTCGCCGGCGATTTCGCCTGACGAGATTCCGCGCGACGAAATGGCGAGGACCGTGCAGAGCACCGCAGCAGATCCTAACGAGCCACCGGCCCCAGGGGAAGGTCCCGACGAGGCGGTCACGACTCCTCCACCGGCGGTCGCCAAAAATTCCCCAACAGAGCAGCCCGCTGGGACGACCTTGCCCAAGGCAGAATCGGCCGATACGGACTCGATTGCCCCGCCTGTGATCGCCGAGACTAACGAGCCGCATAACGCTGTTTCAATCACGGCGCCCGATGAGTCCGCGGCAATCACGGATGACGAACCGGTGAAGAACGCCCCCGCCTCACCGCCGGCAAAGGAAACGGCGAAAACTTCCCTAACGGAGCACGCGACACAGAAGCGATCCGTTGCGTCCGCTTCCGCGCACTCAACGACTCAGTCCAGGAAGAGCGTCCGGGTTGTTCGCACCGCGAAGCGCGCTCGGCCGCTGCCGAAATTGCGAGTCGGCTCGTCGACAGCTGAGCTGGTCGGCACCACTTCTGATGGACGCTGGATTCTGTCCGTCTCCGAGAGCGGTCGCCGTATTATCGTTCCGCCGCCGCCGGGCTACGGAGAGTAACGGGCTCCCGCCTAACGAGATCGCTTAGCGCGTCGGCGGCGATCTGAAACGAGCGCAGACGTGCCGCATGATCATAGATCTGCGCGGTCGCGATAATTTCGTCGGCCTCGGTTTGGACAAGCAACGCCTCGAGCTTGCGGCGCACGGTCTCTGGCGAACCGACCGCGGAACAGCGCGTCCGCTGCGAAACCGCGATTCGTTCCGGTGCGCTCCAGAGGCCGTCCATCGTCTCTACCGGCGGTGGCAGCTTGCCGGGCCGGCCGCGCACCATGTTGAGAAATTGCAGCTGCGAAGAGGTAAAGA
>JBBPZW010000062.1:0-10630 GCA_038198475.1 Chthoniobacterales bacterium
AATGCCGGCGCCACCTGGTCGGCGCCGATCGCGATCACGGACAATCCCAACACCGGAGTTTTCAATCCCGCCATCTCCGCTTCGCCCGACGGACAAACCCTGACCGTTTCGTTCTACGATCAACGGGACAGTGGGGGGAACACCTTCCTTTGCAATCTCTACCTTGCCCAATCCGTCAATGGCGGCGCCACCTGGCAGCCGAATATTCGCCTAACGAGCGAAACCACTGATGCCAGCCTCGCGCCCCTGACCGACTCCGGCCGCATGCTGGGCGATTACCTCGGGATTGCACCCACCACCGGTCCCGACATTCCGGCTGTCCCGGTCTGGGTCGACACCCGGACAGGCAATCCCGATCCATTCATCACCCGGGTCGGGATTGCGCCGGAAGTCGACTTCACCAGTTTCCAGGCTTCGCGTTTGTGGCTCGACCAGATCAACGATCCGCAGCTCGGCGGCCCGGCCGGCGACGCGGATGGCGACGGCGAGAGCAATCTCTCGGAATTCCTCTCCCAAACCGAGCCTAACGACGCTGCCTCCGTCCTTTCCACCGCCCGTCAGCTTAATATCTCGACCCGCGAAATGGTCGGCACGGGAGAGAATGTCCTGATCGGTGGATTCATCGTAAGCGGCTCGACGCCGAAACAAGTCATCCTGCGCGCGATCGGTCCTTCGCTCGCGGCCGTCGGAGTCAACGGGGTGCTTGAAGATCCAACCCTCGAGCTGCACGACAGCACGGGCGCGCTCCTGTTCTCCAACGATAACTGGCGCGACACGCAGGAGAGCGCGATCGCGGCGACCGGCCTCCAGCCTTACGACGATCGCGAGTCCGCCATCCTCGCCACGCTCGAGCCGGGCAGCTACACCGCCATTCTCCAAGGCGCGGGCGACACGACCGGCAACGCGCTTGTCGAAGCCTACGATCTCGACGCGACCGCCGCCTCGCAGTTCGCCAACATCAGCACCCGCGGCGAAGTCGGAACCGCTGACGCGGCCCTGATCGGCGGCCTCATCGTTTCGAATGAAGCTTCAGCCCAGGCCAATATCGCCATTCGCGCGCTGGGTCCTTCGTTGACGGCGAACGGGATTGGCGGCGCGCTGCAGGATCCGACGCTCGAGTTGCACGACAGCAACGGCGCTCTCCTCGCCTCCAACGACAACTGGCGTGATACCCAGGAAGGGATCATCAGCTCGGCCGGGCTCGCGCCGACGGATGACCAGGAAGCCTCGATCTTTGCCCACCTCGCAGCCGGCGCCTACACCGCCGTCGTTTACGGGAAAGACGGGACCACCGGAGTCGGCCTGGTTGAAGCCTATAATATTCCGTAGCGCGGTTCGAGCGTTGCCGGGGCAAATGCCCCCTGGGTAGCGCCCGCGGCCCGCCTGCTGGTTTCGGTGTCTCACCGAAACCAACATCCCCCCCCCCGCGCGCAATCAAAGTCCGCGATGGCGAGACGCCATCGCCAGCACGCGGGACGCGTGCGCGACCCATTCCAAGGCGACTGATTTGACATCGGGACTCGCTCGCCCGATGCAGCGCCGTGCGAAACGGAACCAACCTCAACTGTCGTTAGGCGAATGATCAACCAGGCCTTCGTTCTCGGCGCCGGCCTCGGCCTGCGGCTTCGCCCGCTGACCGAAGATCTCCCAAAGCCACTCGTTCCGATTTTCCAAAAGCCGCTCATCACCTTCGCCCTCGACCACCTGATCGCGGCCGGGGTGAAATCATTTGTCATCAATACCCATCATGTGCCCGAACATTTCGGCCGCTTCTTCGTCGGGGACCATTACCGCCAGCTTCCCGTTAGGCTGGTGCACGAGCCGGTCCTCCTCGAAACCGGCGGCGGGATCAAGAACGCGCAGCCGCATCTGGGCACCGCGCCTTTCATTGCCTACAGCGGCGATGTCCTGACCGATCTCCCGCTCGCCCCGTTGATCGAGGAACATTTCCGGAACGGGAATGATGTCACACTGGCGCTACGCGATACCGGCCTGGCCGCGAACGTCGCCTTTCGCGACGGCCGCATCGTCGATATCGGGAATCGCTACGGGCACGCGGGCAATTTCGATTACGCCAACGTCTCGGTCTGGAACCCGCAGATTTTCGCGCGCATTCCGCCCGACAAAAAAATCTCCTTCATCCCAATCGTCGGCGAATGGATCGGGCAAGGCGGCAAGATCGGCGGCGTGGTCTTGAATGAAGGCCGTTGGTTCAATCTCGGTTCGCGCGCGGAATATCTCGCGGTCCACCAGACGATCGCCGAGGGCTGGCGGCCCGCTTATGTTTCCGATTCCGACTGGCCGCAAAAGGTCGCTCCCGACGCTAAAATCGATCCGAGCGCGGAAATACGCGGCTACTCGTGTGTGGGGGCCAGTTGCGAGGTCGGCGCGGGCGCGTTGATCGACGATTCGATCCTCTGGTCCGGGGCACAAATTGCTTCCCGCGCGCGGCTCAAAAGCTGTATCGTCCGCACCCGTCGCAGCGCGGAAGGCACGCTGACCGACGCGGTTATTTAGATGATTCTTTCCGACTCGCTCCTGCGGCAGACCCGCATCCATTTCCCTCGCTTCGAGGAAGCGCAGGTCCGGATTTCGCCGATCGAAAAGGGCGGCTCGGATCGGAAATTTTACCGGATCAAAGTCACGAAGGAGCAGAGCGTTGTGCTTGTGAAATACTCCTGCGAGCAGGCCGAGAATCAGCGCTATGTCGAGATCGCGCAGTTTCTCGCCGCGCATGAAATACGCGCGCCGAAGATTTATTTTCACGACCCGGCGGAAGGCCTCATCTGGATCGAGGACCTGGGCGAGCGCGATCTCTGGAGTTATCGCGAGGACAGTTGGCTGGTGCAGCGCGCCTTTTATGAATCCGCGCTCGAGGAGATCGCAAAGCTGCATCACGTCTCCGCCGCCGACTCCGAAGAGATTCGGCGCGATCTGCCGGCGCAGTTCGACGCGGCGCTTTATCGCTGGGAGCAAAGCTACTTTTTCGAGAATTGCCTCGGCCGCCATCTCGGTCTCGACGAGGCGAACCTAAAGAAGCTGGCCGGCCTCCCGGCGCTGGCGGAAATCGCCGAGCGGCTCGCCGGCTTTCCGCGCGTTTTGATCCATCGCGATTTCCAATCGCAAAACATCATCATCCGCAACGGCCAGGCGTACTTGATCGATTTCCAAGGGATGCGGCCGGGCCTCGCGGAATACGATCTTGCTTCGCTCCTTTACGATCCGTACGTCAGCCTGACGAAATCCGAGCGAGCCGAGTTACTCGATTTCTACCGCCAGACGGCGCAACTGAGCGAGCCGGCGCTCGAGGAGAAATTCCGGCTCTGCGCCATGCAACGGCTGATGCAGGCGCTCGGCGCCTACACTTATCTCGGGCTGGTGAAGAAGAACCGCCCCTTCCTTGCGCACATTCCGGCCGCGCTGGAGTCGCTAAGCGAAATTCTCCACGGCCTGAAAGGGCTCGAAAAACTCCGCAGCACGCTACGCTCGCTGTAGTCGGGGTCGCTGACCCCGGCCGGGATGGCGGGCAGCCAATTTCGAGCGGCCGGGGACAGCGTCCCCGGCTACAACCGCACGAATGGATTGCTCCGCCGCTCCGCGCCGATCGTGGTCGGCGGACCGTGCCCAGGCAGGACGGTGATGTTCTCGCCTAACGAATAGAGTTTCTCGCGGATGCCGGCGAAGAGCAGCTCGCCATCGCCGCCGGGCAGATCCCAGCGGCCGACACCGCCGGCAAAGAGAACGTCGCCCCCGATGAGCAGCTCGTTCTCGCGCGAGTAAAAGCAGAGGCTGCCCGGGCAATGGCCCGGCACTTCGAGGATCTCGAAGGTCATCCCGAGAAACTCGCGCGCGGGTGTCGCCTCGATCAGGAGATCGGGCTCGACGGGTTCGATCTCGAATTGGAAGCCGAAATCGCGAAAGAAGTTCGCGTCGGAAATCATGGGCGCGCTGTCGGGGTGGACGCCGACCGGGCAGCCGAAGCGCTTTTTGATCTTCGCCACATCCTGGATGTGATCGATGTGCCCGTGGGTGAGAAGAAGAAGGCGCGGCTCGATCCCCTGCGCGACCAGCCAGTCGCAGGTCCCGTCGGGCGCGTCGAACAGGAGCCATCCTCCCGGCGCCTCGATGGCGTAGCAATTGGTCTCAAAGATTCCCCCGGTAAAACTTTCGTATTTGATCATCTATTCCTCCAAATCCTGCTCCTGCTCCTAAGCCTAATCCTTCCTTTAACGGGAGCAGGAGAAGGAGCAGGAGGAACGGCGGAAACTAGCACGCGCCGGTGCCGCGAGAACGGAAATTGCATCCCTGAGGCCCGCCGGGATCGAATCTAAATTTGAATCTTCACCGCGGAGCGTTGTCTCACTCTTCACCTTTGGGTTCTGTGCCCGCTCGCTCACCTTGCTTTCAAAACGTTTTCTGCGAGCTTTTTTTTCCGAATTTATGAATATTTTCCATCGTGGAGCTGTCGCGCTGCTGCCGGGTTTACTGGTCTTCGCGCTCGGGCTGCAGCCGGTCCTGGCGAAGTCGGATTCCGAACAAATCGGGCTCTCGGTTGGCCGTCTTCTCGAGGAAGGCCATTACACCCATCACCCGCTGAATGATGAGATCTCGAAGAAACTTCTCACCGGTTACCTGGAAATCCTCGATTTCAGCCATCTCTTTTTCACCCAGAAAGACATCGACGCTTTCACGGCGAAATACGCGACCACGCTCGATGACGACATCCTGCTCGGGAACCTGAAACCGGCCCACGAAATCTTCGCCGTTTTCCAGAAGCGGGTGGAAGATCGCGTGAAGAAAATCAAGGAGTTGGTCAAGCAGCCGATGGATTTCAAGACGAACGACACCGTTCTCATGAACCGGCAAAAGGCGCCTTGGCCGAAGGATGAGGCGGAGGCCGACCAGCTCTGGCATGACCGGATCGCCAACGAGCTGCTCCAGGAAAAGTTGAGCGACCACCCGATCGAGCCCGGCCCAAAACTCGTCGAGCGTCGCTACGACCGGATGCTGCGCAACATCCACGAGGAAGATGACGAAGAGCAGGTGAAGCTGTTTCTCGACGCCCTCGCCCAGTCCTACGATCCGCACTCGGAATACCTGAGTGCGTCGGACCTGAAGAATTTCAGCATCAACATGGGCCTCTCACTGGTTGGCATCGGCGCGATGCTCCGCAGCGAAGACGGCTACGCCAAGATCGAGAGCCTCGTCGCCGGCGGTCCGGCGCAGACGAGCGGCCGTCTGAAGGTCGGCGACCGGATCAGCGCGGTCGCCCAAGGTGCGAAGGATTTCGTCGATGTCCGCGACATGCGGCTCGACAAAGTGGTCGAGCAGATTCGCGGGAAAAAAGGAACGAAGGTTCGTCTCCTCATTATCCCGGCGAGCTCAACCGATCCGTCTCAGCGCAAGACGGTCGAACTGGTGCGTGATGAAATTAAGTTGAAGGACCAGGAAGCGCGGGCCGACATCATCATCAAGAAGGACCGCGACGGAAATCCCGTGAAGCTCGGCTGGATCACTCTCCCGTCGTTCTACGCCGACATGGATTCGCACAAGAAGAGCACGACGAAAGATGTCGAAGCGCTCCTCAAGCGGCTGAAGAAGGAAAAGATCGGCGGCCTCGTGATCGATCTGCGGCGTAACGGCGGCGGCTCGCTCGAGGAAGCGATTTCGCTTACCGGCCTTTTCTTTAAGTCGGGACCTGTTGTGCAAACAAAGGGCGCCAACGAGCGCGTCGTCATTTCGACCGATCCCGATCCGGGCATCGCCTACGACGGCCCGCTCGTTGTCCTAACGAGCCGGCAAAGCGCTTCGGCGAGCGAAATTTTCGCGGCGGCCCTGCAGGATTACGGCCGTGCGGTGATCGTGGGCGACCACAGCACCTTTGGCAAAGGAACCGTCCAGACCATTCTCGAAATCGGTCGTTTCACCTCGCTCCTCGGGACCCGTTCGCAGGACGATGGCGCTCTCAAGTTGACGATTCAGAAATTCTACCGCGTCGCCGGCGGTTCGACCCAACTCCACGGCGTCACTTCCGACATTCTGCTCCCGACCCTGACCGATCTGCCTGAATTCGGCGAAGGCGCGCTGAAAAACGCGCTCCCCTACGACGAAGTGCCGCCCGCGAAATACACCAAGTGGTCCGACACGCACTCACTCTTCATCGACGAGTTGAAGGCTCGATCCGCTGCGCGCGTCGCGGCCGATCCGGAATTCCATTACGTCATGGAAGACCTCGAGCGGTTGCGCAAAAAGCTCGACGACAATCGCATCTCCCTCAATGAAGACGTTCGCCGCCATGAAGTGGACGAGGGAAAGGCGCGCAAGGAAGCGCGCTCCAAGGATCGTCTCGCTCGGAAGGAAGAGGAGCCGAGCATTTACCGCGTCACTCTCGAAACGATCGACGCGCCCAAGCTCGAGCTCATCATGTATCCTGGAAAAATCGCCGAGGCGAAGAACAAGGGAAACATGAAAGTCGCGCCGGAAGCCGCGCCCGATGCGGATGACGATGCCGATCCAGATGGCGACCTCGCGGGTGGCGACGACAGCAAGGCGGCAGCGATCGATCCGGAACGCGACGAAACGCTCAACATCCTGGGCGACCTCGTCCGCCTCAGCGCCGGCCCGAAGACCGCCAGCGCCGCGCGCTAATTCGTCAGGCAGAAGCCATTGTCGCCGGGATCGGTGTTCCCGGCCGCATTAACCTGCAGTATTTTTAGGCGCGACGCCATGCTCTGCCGGGGTCGCCGACCCCGGTTACAACCCCCGGGCGAATAAAGATAAAACCATCGACGGCCGCGCGAGCGCTCTGTTATATTCGCACCCCCATGAATCGACTCGTTAGGCGCGCGTCTCTTTTGGCCGCGATGCTTTTCGTGGTCGGCGCGTTCGCTTCTGCGCAGGCTGAGGATGCTCCTCCTGATCTCGCGACCGCCTACGCGGGAGCGATGGCAGATTTCCAGGCCGGGAATTATACCAAGGCCGCCAGCGCGCTCGAAGCACTCGTCGCGCGGGTCGAAGTCACGCCTCAGGTCGAGCCCATTTTTTACACAATCGGCTCCGCTTATTTCACCGCGGGTGATTATCCGAAAGCGATTGCGGCCTTCAAAAGCTACCAGGCGAAATTCCCGAAGGGTCCGCATGCCGGCGGTGCGGCCTTCGCCATCGCACAGTCCAACTTGCTGAGCAAAAATTTCAAGGAAGCGGCCGCGCAGATGACCGCACTGGAGAGCGATCCCTCCTTGCGTGAGCAGGCGTTGCTCTTCGAGGCCGAAGCCTTCAAGGCAGCCGGGAATGTCGACGGCGCGATCAAAGCGCTCGAAAAACTAATCGGCCAGGAGATCCGCGATTCGGACGCGATGCGCGGAGCCACCATGCTGGCTGAGCTTTACGCGCAGAAGGGCGACGGCGCCAAGGCCCTGAAAATTCTCGGGATGATCCACCAGAAGATCGGGCTGGCCGACAACATCATCCAGCTCAACGCCCTCACCGTCGACCTCGGCGACAAGTTCTATGGCAAGCAGCAATTCAAGGAAGCGCTCGTCTGTTACCGCTACGCTTATCCGCGCGAGCAGATCATTCGGCTGCAACGCAATCGCATCGCCGGAATGCAGCGCCGGATCGAGCAGAACCTCGCCCAGGTCCGCGGCAATCCCTCAAAGATCACCCAGCTCGCACCGACCAACAATCTGCTCAAACAAGACATCGCCAACGCGCAAAAGCTGCTGGCCGATTTCGAGAAACTGCCCTCCATCACGCCCGCAATTTATCTCCGCCTCGGCCGCTGCTTTTATGAACTCGATCGCAAATGGGAAGCGGTCGTGGTCAACCAGGAAATCCTCGACCGCTTCAAGGAAGGACCGGAACGCGAGCCGGCTCTCTTCGGTTTGATCGTCGCCTTGGCCGACGTCAACCAGCCGGAACGCGCCCAGCAGCGTTGCGAACAATACCTGCGCGATTTCAAGAACGGACCGAATGCCGCGACGGTCGGCTATTTGTTAGGCGTGTGCGCCCTCCAGGCCGGGAACCCGAATGCGGCCGAGACCTTTTTCGGCCGCGTCCTCGAGTCGCAACCTAAAAGTTCATTCCGCGAGCAGATTCGCTACCTGCTGGCGAATGCCAAGTTTGCCGCCGGCAATTACGCCGACGCCGTCACGGCATATAAAAAATACCTCGGTGAATTCCCGAAAGGCGCGAACGCCGAGGATGTGAAATATCGCATCATCCTCTCGGCCCTCTTCGCTGGGAAATATCAAGACGCGATGAACCAGCTACAGGAATTCATCGCGAAAAATCCGAGCAGTTCCTTCCTGCCCGACGCCAAATATCGGCTCGCGGTCTGCAAATACGCCGCCTCGCTCTACGACGAGGTGATCACCGATTGCCAGGCCTGGGAAAAGCAATTTGGGAGCAATCCACAGGTCGGCGAAGTGCTCGCGCTCCTCGGCGACGCCTATGCCGCAAGCAGCCGCGAGACCGCTGCGATCCCGGTCTACATTCGTTCCTATCAGACGGCGACGACCGACGAGGTGATGAATTATTCGCTCGAGGCCGCGAGCAAACTGCTCCAGAAACGCGGCGAATGGGATAAGGTCGGCGAGCTCTACGCCGGCTTCGTCAAAGACAAGCCGGATAACCCGACTGTTGTCTCAGCGATTTACTGGATCGGCAAAGCCAAGGCGCACGAAGGAAAAATCGAGGAGGCGAAACAGCTCACGGCCGATACGATCAAGAAATATATCGCCGACCCAAACCGGGACGCGGTCGAACAATTAATCTCGCAGCTCGCTCAGCTCTGCGTGAAGAAAAAGCAAGTTGTAGCCGGGGACGCTTTCCCCGGATCCCGGACGGGAACTTCCGCTCAACCGGGGACAGCGTCCCCGGCTACAGCAGCGCCCCCGACTATCACTGACCCGGGCGCCGAACTGGATCGCCTGCTTTCCTCGGCCGCCAATGAAGAATCGCCCACCGCCAAGGCGCGGATCCATTTTGCCAAGGCCGAACTCGCCCGGCTCCGGCGTCAGCCGGCCGAGGAGGAAAAAAATATCGCCGAGATTGCGAGCCAGTTAAAGCCGGAAGACTTGAGTCCGCTGCTCCTCGGTGAAGTCGGCGATTACCTCTTGAGCCAGGGGAAATTCGACCAGGCGACCGGTTTTTACCAACACCTGATGGATGATTTCGCGAAGAGCCCGATGGTCGACTACGCTTATCGCGGCCTCGGGGAGATCGCCTACCAAAAGAAGGATTTCCTGAAGGCGTTGCACTTTTTCGACGACGGCACGGAGAAGATTGCGGCCACGACGAAGTTGAAGGACATCACGCTCGGCCGGGCCAAGACCCTGCTCGCGCTCGGCAAACTGGATGAAGCTCAGAAAACCTTCGAGCAAGTCGCCTCGGTCCGTGAATGGCGCGGCGAAGCGACCGCCTACAGTGTCTATTCGTTAGGCCAGATCGCGGCCAGGCGCGGCAAGTGGGCGGAGGCGAATGCCTATTACCAGCGCGTCTACGTCGGCTATCAAAAATTCCTGCCCTGGGTCGCAAAAGCCTACCTCGGGAGCGCCGAGAGTTTCGAAAAACTCGGCAAAACCCAGGAAGCAACCAACACCTATCGCGAGCTGCTCCGGAACGGGAAGCTGACCAATTTCACCGAAGCCGCCGAAGCGCGGAAACGGCTCGAGGCTTTGGGGCAAGGATGATGAAAGCTCTTCAATTCTCAGCGATCATCCTCCTCGGCCTCACCGGGCCGCTCGGCGCGCAGAGCATCCTCCTCAAGAGCGGACAAACGATCGAGACCAAGGGTGTGCGCCGTTCCGGCGACATGGTCATGGGCAAGGTGCAGGTCGGCGCGAGCAGCGGCGAAGTCGGCTACCAGGCTTCCACGATTGCGCGGATCAATTTCCCCAACCCGCCGCAGCTAAAAACCACGGCCGCCTTCCTTTCCCAAGGACAACCGGAGAAAGCTCTCGCCGACATCGAGCCAGTGGTGAAGTACTACGAGCCTTTTCGCGATCTGCCCGGCAATTATTGGGCGCCGGGTGCCTTGCTCAAGGTATCGGCCCTCAGCGGCATGCAACTCGACAAGCAAGCCGAGGCGCTGGGCGACGAGATTCGCAAGAGCGTGACCGACCCCGAAACTGCCCGCGCTGCCCAGCTCCAACTCGTCCCCGGCCTTGTGCGCCGCGAGGAGTTTGAGAAAGCCATCGCGCTTTGCGACAACATGATCAAGGAAAGTGCGCAGGCCGAGGTGCTCGCCGAAGCCTGGGTGCGCAAAGGCGACGCTCTCCTTGCGCAGCGGCAGTGGGACGGCGCCGTCCTCGCCTACCTGCATGTGCCGGTTTTTTACGAAGACGAGAAACGTTGGATGCCACCGGCGCTCCTCGGCAGCGCGCGCGGCTTCCGTGGTTTGGAAGACTTGGAAAGGGCGAAGAGATCGCTTAACGATCTGACCGCTGAATATCCGAAATCGGCGCAGGCGGAGATCGCCCGGGCTGAATTGCAGAAGATGCCAAATGAAAAACACGACACGCCAGATCATTCGCCTAACGAGAGGAAAGCGGCTCGGCAGCCTGCTCGCCATCGCCTTCGCGGGCGTCTTTCTCTTCCTCGCCACACCCGGTTTTGCGCAAGCCGCCGC
>JBBPZW010000063.1:0-5498 GCA_038198475.1 Chthoniobacterales bacterium
AAAAACGATCTCAAAAGAAAGATCATGCGTTACATCCGCTCCCACAATACCAGGGCCAAACCCTTCAAGTGGACCTATCGCAACATTGCTCATCGCATCGCCGCTTAAGTGTTCACTTTTAAACAACTCACTGCACTAGTGGTAGAGCAGGGTGCTCTTGTTCATGGTCGTTATTCGCTAGGGCGAAACCCGGTGTGCAATTAAAGCTGGAGCGCGTAAACTGACGGCTCGGTTTCCCATGAGCGAACACCTCTTTTTTTGCAGCGACATGGCGCGCCTCGATCCCACCGGCCAGCACGTGGCCCGGATCGAAGGCTGGTGTATTGCGACCACGCCCATTCGCGCTCTTGCCCTTGCTCCGCCCGATCTTGGCGGGGAAGAGGTGCCCTACGGTTTTGAGCGCGCCGACGTCGGCGCCGCCTACCCGACTTATCCACGCGGCGCCCGGAGCGGATTTCGTCTCACGACCGCCTCGCAGACGCTCCCGGTCGAAACGGAGCTTTGGGTTCAACTGTCCGAGGAATGGCATCGCGTTCCGGTTCGGCTGGCGACGCGCGACGTGCAACAGATCGAGCTCAACGATCAGACCCGGCAGGCGACCGGGCCGGAGTCGGATGAACCGGTGCAGCGCTTCCAGCGATCGTTAGGCAAAGGGCCCGGACTCACTCTGCGTCTCGACATCATCAACAAGTGCAACCTGCGCTGCGTCATGTGTCACTTCAGCGACGACGCAATTTTCAAGCGCCCGACCCAGCAGCTGTCGACCGATGAATTTCGCCGCCTCTTCGACCAGATCGGGCCCTCTGTGCGACAGGTCATGTTGTCCTGCGGAGACGAGCCGCTCATCTCGAAGCACCTGCCCGGGATTCTCGATTACCTCGTGCAGGAACATCCCCAGGTAGAGATCGAGTTCTGCACCAACGCCATGCTCATGCGCGCGCCGATCCGCAACCGGATCATCGAGACGGGCGTGGCCCGGCTCCTTTTCTCGATCGATGCGGTGAGTAAAGACCTGCTCGAAGGGATTCGAGTCGGTTGCCGTTACGAACAGCTCGTCGGCAATATCATGGCCCTGCGCGATCTGAAGGAGCGTTGCGGGGTGCAGCGCCCGGCGTTCGTTTTTAATTTCGTGATGATGAACCGGAACATCCATGAAGCGCCCGCTTTCCTCCGTATGGCGCAGGCGCTCGGGGCGGAGTCGATCGATTTCCGGCATGTCGTCCCGATCGGAACTTATTTCGAGCCCGGCGAATTGCTCTCGAATCATCCCGGGAAATACAATTTCTATCGTCCGCAAATTCTGGCGGAAGCCGCGCGCCTCGGGATGCCGATCTATCTTCCGCCCGCCTTCGCGGATGCACCGCCATGGGATGGTGCGGCGCAGATGCCGCCGGTCCGCTGGGAAGATTTCGAGCGCGTTGAGCCCGATCCCGCAGGCGATGCCGTGCCCAATCCTCCGCGCTGGAGCAACCATTCTTCCTGGGAGGGAACGGTGGCCGAGGAATTTGCGACCACTTTCTGCAATCGGCCGTTTTCGGAAATCATGGTGCGCGACCAGAACGAGGTCCTGCCCTGTCCGTGGCACGAGAAGCCGCTCGGGCTTTTAAGCGAAGGCAAAACGCTGGCTGAGATTTTCCACGGCGAAGAATTTCAACGCCTGCGGCGCAACATGCTGCGGCCGGAAGGCGACCCGGCCTGCGCGAATTGCCCGATCAAATCGCAGCACCTGCCAATCAGCGCCTAACGATTTAGAAAAGGCTGTAGACGAAGGGCGCGAGAGCGGATCCCTCGGTCAGGACAAGGATGAGCCCGATGAGCAGGAGAAGGATGAGAATCGGCGCGATCCACCATTTCTTGCGCGCGCGCAGAAAGGTGAGGAACTCGCGGGCGATGGAAAATTTGCCGGTCATCGGAATTCAAAACTGCTTCTCGTAATCAGTCTCGCGGATCGGCCGCTCCCGCCAATAGCTTTCTTCGACGGTCCGGAAGCGGAGTTCGACGCTGCGTTTCCCAAAGAGACGCTGCAAGAGCCCGACCGGAGTCACCACCAAAAAGAAAAAGATGGTCAGGATGACGGGCGTCATGATCGCCCCGAGCACGATCGAAAAACTTAGCCAAACCCGGTGAAACGGTCCTAGCCAGGTCGGGGCGACAGAGGCCAGGAGAAGGAAAGCCAGCGCGATCGTACCCCAGGTCGGCGCCGTAGCGCGACCTCGGAAGACGAGCAGCAGAGTGATGAGGAGCAGCACGCCGCCGATCGTGAACCCAAACTTCCGCAACGCGCTCGGGGAGCGGTCGAGCTTGCGGTATTCCGCGTTAATCCAGCTGAGAGGCGAGAAGCTCATCGGCGGACGAGATGGCGAGTTTCGGTTGGGCGGCTTTGGCGACGAGGAAATTTCCCAGCACGAGGTAATCCATCCCGGTCCGCATGAAGCAGTGATAGGCATCCTCCGGCGTGCAGACCGGCGGTTCGCCGCGGACGTTGAACGAGGTGTTCACCAGGACGGCGCAACCGGTTTGCCGTTCAAACTCCGTCAGCAACTGATGGAAGCGCGGATTTTCATCGGCCGAGACAGTTTGGACCCTCGCCGAGTAATCAATATGCGTCACTGCAGGAATGGTGGAGCGCGGCGCCTTCAATCGTTCGATAAAGTCCGAGTCACTGACGCTTTTCGCATCGGTTTTGCGTAAATCCGATTTTACCGCCGCGACCAGGAGCATGTAGGGACTCGCTTCTTCCAGTTCGAAATATTCAGAGACCCGCTCGCGCAAAACCGAGGGCGCAAAGGGACGAAAGCTCTCCCGGAACTTGATTTTGAGATTGAGCGTTTCCTGCATCGTCGCGATCCGCGGATCGGCCAGGATCGAACGGTTGCCGAGCGCGCGTGGCCCGAATTCCATTCGTCCCTGAAACCAACCGACGACGTGGCCTTCGGCAAGAAGGCGCGCGACCTCTGCGAAAAGATCGTCGTTAGGCAATTCCGTCGCCGCGATCTTCTGTGCATGCAGAAACTCGCGTGGATCGAAGTCGGGCCCGAGAAAGGAGCCGTGCTGCTGGTCGGCGCCGTTTGCCCCGATCTCGCGCGGTTTGTTCTCAAATTGATGCCACGCGAGCAGAGCAGCGCCGAGCGCGCCGCCCGCATCACCGGCGGCCGGTTGGATCCAAATCCTCTCGAACAGTCCCTCGCGCAGGATCCGTCCGTTGCTCACGCAGTTGAGCGCGACGCCGCCGGCGAGACAGAGGCTGGGCGACTTTGTGAGCGCGTGGGCGTGGCGCGCCATCCGCAGCATCGCCTCCTCGACCACGGCTTGGAGAGAGCGCGCGATGTCCATGTGGCGCTGGGTCAGCGCCATCTCCGGCTGCCGGCGCGGACCTTCGAAAAAAGCGGCAAAGTGCCGGTTTGTCATGGTTAGGCCGGTGAGGAAATTGAAATACTTCAGGTTGAGGCGGAGCGAGCCGTCGGGTTTGAGATCAATCAACTCCGAGAGGATGAGATCGCGGAAACGCGGCTCGCCATAAGGAGCGAGCCCCATCACTTTGTATTCCCCGGAATTGACTCGAAAACCGAGGTAGTAGGCGAAGGCGGAGTAGAGCAGGCCCAGCGAATGCGGGAAACGCATCTCGCGCAAAAGCTCGACCCGATTGCCGATGCCGTGGCCGATGCTGCTCGTGGTCCATTCGCCCACGCCATCAATCGTCAGCACCGCGGCTTCCTCGAAGGGCGAGGGGAAAAACGCGGAAGCGGCATGCGATTCATGGTGCTCCGGGAAGAGAATCGTTCCTTCAAATTCCAGCTCGCGCCGGATGATTTCCTTGAGCCAGATTTTCTCTTTGATCCAGGTCGGCGCGGCCTTGAGAAAGGGGCGCAGGCCCCACGGCGCGAGGGCAAGCGAAGTGGAGAGGATGCGATCAAATTTCGCAAACGGCTTTTCGTAAAACGCCACCAGGTCCAGCTCTTGACCGCTCGTTAGTCCGGCCGCCTGCAGGCAATAGGCGATGGCGTGCTTCGGGAAGGCCGAGTCGTGCTTGATCCGGGTAAAGCGTTCCTCCTGGGCAGCGGCGAGGATTTCACCGTCGCGCACGAGACAGGCGGCGCTGTCGTGATAAAAGGAGGAGATGCCGAGAATGTTCATGCCGCGCCCGAGCGTGGTTCCACCTCGTGCCCGGTTCAAGCGACGAATGGCCCGCGCATGAAACAGCAGGTCTTGAATTGGGCGCTGCTCATTGCGCTTCTTTTTGTTTTCCAGGAAGCAATCGTGCGCGTGATTTTTCCTCTGCCGGAGGTGACGAATTTCAACCGGGTGAATTACGCGGCCTTTGCGCATGAAGGTGCGTCGTCGTTTTTGGCCAAACGCCAGCCGGCGATGAATGCTTCCTTTCGCTGGAATTCGAAACCGGATAACGCCACTTTCGTTAGTCATCTCAATCTTTACGGGTTTCGCGACCGGCAGTGGAATGTGGCACCGCCGCGCGGAGGGGAGCGAGTCATGTTCGTCGGCGACAGCCTAATGGAAGGCTTCATGGCGACGGATGACGAGACGATCGCGCGCGGCTACGAAAAGGCGGCGAACCATTCCGAGGCCATGAATTGCGGGATCGGTGGAAATGGGGTTCCTGAATACCTGGCGCTGATTCACGACGCGGTCCCGCTCTTTCGTCCGCGCAGGTTGATCGTGGTTCTCTATGCCAACGACTTGCCGGTCACGGATTCGATTGTCCCGAAAGAGACTTTCCGAGCTCAACGCTTTAACCCGTGGACGCCGCGGCTACTTCCGACCATCTCACGAGCTGTCCGACACGAGCCGGTCCCGCGTCGCTGGCATTCGCCGCCTGTTCTTTTTGTTCCCGTGGTTCCGGATCCTTTGAATCCGTGGTCGAATCCGCCGCCGGAATTTTCGCGGGTCGACCCGGCGCTGGCGGAGGCGATGCGCAAAGGAGATTTTAACCCGTTCGTGGTCGACGTCCTGAACAAGGCGGCCAGAGCGCTGCGCGAGCCGATCGAAATGAATGAAATTTTGCGGCAGTTGCAGGACTTCGCTCGCGCGCAAGGAACTGAGCTGCGGATCGTTTATCTACCGTTTTCGACCCAGGTCTCGGATCGCTACGTTCCTTTCCAACAGAAATACGCCACGCACCATGAAGTCGAGTCGCTGCGCGGGCCGGAATTTCAGATTCATCAGGAATCGCTGCGTCGCAGTTGTGCGGAGTTGGCTATTCCCTTTCTCGACCTGACGCCGTTGTTGCGCCATGCCGAAGAAGCCGGCGAGCATCTCTATTGGGATTTCGACGAGCACATGCGAGGCAAAGCCTACCTCCGTGTGGGTGCGACAATTTCGCACTGGGTTGAGAAAGGTGAATTGCCTGATCGACTAGAATGAAGTTCGGCCCAGATAGGATAGCTTGCGCGCGACGGTAAGGAATTTCACGATGCACCAACACTCGTTAGACCTGATGGCGGATTTTCGCCGGCACCATCTGGACGCGCGCAACAACGAGG
>JBBPZW010000064.1:0-2009 GCA_038198475.1 Chthoniobacterales bacterium
AACGATTCTATTTTGCGGCGCGCTTTGCGGCCAGACGCCCGAGCCTTCGCCGTCTCCTTCCGAGATCGAGGCACTCAGCCCGGCCGATTTGGGGCGGGCGATCCCACTCATTCGCGAGCATTACGTGAATCCGGGAGCGCTCAACGAAACCGAGCTGCTACGCGCCACCCTCGATGGAGTTTTGGATCGGCTGGGGCGCCGCGTCCAGTTACTTCCGACCAAAACCGGCCCGGCCGCGACGCCCGCACCTTTTTATCGCGAGATCATTGATGACCACATCGGGTATCTGCGGCCCGGAGATCTGAGCCGCCCGCAGCTGCAGGAACTCGACACCACCCTGCGCGGATTTCCCGGGAAAAAAGTCGACGCGCTCATTCTCGACCTGCGCGGCAGTGCGGAAGCGAACGATTTCGCGGTGGCGGCGGAATTCGCAAATCGCTTCGTGACCAAGGGGAAGCCGCTTTTTTCGCTGCGCGGCCCGGGCAGCAAGACGACGCGCGAATTCGTTTCCGATCAGGCGCCGCTTTATCGCGGATTGATCGTGGTCCTGATCGACTCCGAGACGATCGGCGCGACCGAAGTGCTGGCCGCAATTCTGCGTTTTGAAAATCACGCGATCCTTATCGGGCAAACGACCGCCGGTGTTGCGGTGGATTATTCCGATCTGCCCCTCCCGAGCGGCCGCATTCTGCGCGTCGCGGTGGCGGAAGCGATCCTGCCGGACGAACACGCTCGCTATCCCGATGGGGTCCAGCCGGACATGCCGGTGGTGCTGGCATCCGCGGTCAAGCAAGAGGTCTTTCAACAAAGCCTAACGAAAGGGATGGCCCCCTTTGTTTTCGAAACAGACCGACCGCACCTGAACGAAGCGGCCCTCGTGGCCGGAACCAATCCCGAGATCGAGGCGGCGCAGGCCGCGCAGCAACGACGCGGCCAGAACGGCCCCAGGCCAGCGCCGCTGCACGACTCGGTCCTGCAGCGCGGAGTCGATCTCGTGACCTCGATTGAGGTCTACGAAAAGCAAACGCCCCATCAGCCCTAACGACATCACGTGCACCCGCTGGAAGAACGAATCGGCTACCAGTTCAAGAACCCGCGGCTCCTGCTCGAGGCCCTGACGCATCCGAGCGCGACCCACGAAAAACAAAAAAAACAATTCGACAACCAGCGACTCGAGTTCCTCGGCGATGCCGTTCTTCAGCTCGTCATTACGGAGTATTTGTTTGCGCGTTACGGCGAAGCCGGGGAAGGGCGCCTAACGACACGCCGTTCGCGCCTGGTCTCGCGCGAGTCCCTCAAGGTGCGGGCTACCGGGCTCGATCTCGGACAACATTTATTAATCGGCCGCGGTGAAGAAGCGAGCGGTGGTCGGCAACGCGCTTCCACCCTCGGCGACGGCTTTGAGGCGCTCTTGGGCGCGATCTATCTCGACAGCGACCTCGAGACGGTCCGTCGCTTTATTCTCGAGGAGATGGAGAACGACTTGGCGCGACTCGAGGAAGAGCCGCTCGAGGTCAACCCCAAGGGCCAGCTGCAGGAATTGCTCCAGGCGATCTCGCCGCGCAGCCCCTCCTACGAGCTGCTTTCGCAAGATGGCCGGGAGCATGAAAGGATCTTCCAGGTGCGGGTCGTCTGGGAAGGTCAGGTGCTCGGCGAAGGAAGCGGTCGGAGCAAGAAGCAGGCGGAGTCCGCCGCAGCCCTGGCGGCCTTGAAAGACCAGGCCTGGGTGAAAAAGATCGACCGCACGGCCCCCTAACGAGTTGCTACAGGAAGTGGTTGAGGGCATGAATTTCGCCCGACGAATTTCGCCAGGCGAAATGCTCGTCGATCGCGTGGCTGACGAAATCCTTCGCAAGCGCGATTGCGTCTTCGAGCTTTTCCCCCAGCGCGAGATGGGCCGCGATTGCCGCTGAATAAGTGCAGCCGGTGCCGTGTGTCGAGACACCTTCGACAAACGGTGCCGAAAATTCCGTGACCGCCGTTCCTTCGAAAAGCAAATCGGTCGCGAC
>JBBPZW010000065.1:0-4504 GCA_038198475.1 Chthoniobacterales bacterium
CCGCGCGCAGGACCTCCTCGTCGCTCGCATCCGGTTTTCCCATGAGCAGGTTTTCGCGAATCGTGCCGTTAAAAAGAAAACTCTCCTGCGTGACCAAGCCCACCATCTCGCGCAGCGCCTTCATGCCGTAGGAACGGAGCGGTTTTCCATCCACGAAAATCTCGCCCGAGGTCAGCTCGTAAAAACGCGTCAACAGATTCACGAGCGTCGACTTGCCCGCGCCCGTTGTGCCGACGAGCGCCACCGTTTCGCCCGGCTGCGCATGAAAATCGATCTGCTGTAACGCCGGCACGCTTTCATCGCCGTAATTGAAACTCACATCCTCGTAGCGAACGTCGCCCCGAATCCCGGCCGGCGTCGCGGCCACATCCCAACCCGGTTCGATCGGCTGATCGATTATCTCGAAAACACGCTCACCCGCCGCGCGTCCCGCCTGCATTAGTTGATTGAGCTGATGCAGCTTGTTGATCGGCTCATACAAGAATCCCGTCAGCATCAGGAACGCGATCAAATCGCCCACCTGCATCGCGCCGCCCAGCACGCTGCGCGCTCCCACCCAGACCACGAGCACGATCCCAAGCGAGCCGATCAGATACATCGATGGGTTATAAATCGCCCATACTTTCATGACCACGAGCGTGGCGTGGCGCAATTGATCGCTCACGGAATTGAAGCGCTTATGTTCCTCCTTTTCGCGGACAAAACTCTTGATCTGTCGAATCCCCGCCAGGTTGTCGTGCAGCAACGAGTTCATCGCCGACGACGCCCGCCGCTGCACTCGATAACGCCGATGCGCCGTGAGCGTGTACCAGAGCGCGCCGCCTGCGAGCAAAGGTGCCGGCGCCAGTCCCACCAGCGTGAGCGAAGTGCTCAGGTAAAACATCATCCCGAGCACGATCACGACCTGCAGCAGCGCCACCACGCCCTGCTCCACCCCATCGATCAGCATCCGCTCGACCGAGTTCACATCCTCGAGGATGCGCGTCATCAGATCGCCCGTCGCCCGGTTATCAAACCAGCGCAGGGGCAACATCTGGATGTGCGAATAAAGATCGCTCCGCAGATCGAAAATCACCTTTTGCTCGAAGGTGTTGTTCAAAACAATCCGCACGGCATTGAGTCCGTGCTGTAGAAAAAACGCCAGCGCCGCCGTCAGGACTAAGGGCACCAGCTGTTCCGCGTGCCCCTTCACCAGTACCTCATCAATGACCCGCTTCGCCACCGCCGGGAACACCACCACCATCAGCGTCCCGAGGATGGCGCAGCTCAGCGTCCCGATCGCGAGCAGCGGGTAACGCTTCAAATATGCAAAGACGCGCCGGACAGTTCCCATACGAAGAAGAAGACGTTCAACGCTCAACGTTAAACGTCCAACGTTCAAAGAAGAAACGGGGCGCCGGTTGTTCCGATTTGGACGTTGAAGGTTGAGCGTTGAACGTGGAACGTTTCTCGAACGCTTCGTTACATGATCATCGAACAGCTTTTCACGTCGCCCGGCCATGATTACTTCGGCCATCACGGTCGGGCGCCAGATGATTTCCCTCTCGAGGAAACGGACGAGATCGAGTGCGTCGCGGGCCGCGGTATTCGCGAAGATCGCTTTTTCGATTACCGGGAAAATCACAAGGGACAGATCACTTTTTTCTCGGCGGAAGTCTTTGCCGAACTGGCGCGCCACTTCGACATCGCCGACAAATCTCCCGGCGTCCTGCGCCGCAACGTCGTCGTCTCCGGCGTCGATTTGAAGACGATGATCGGGGCGGATTTCGCACTGCAAGGCGTGCAATTTCGCGGCACCGCGCATTGCGCACCCTGCTACTGGATGGACACCGCCTTCGCGCCCGGCGCGGAAAAGTTTCTCGCGGGCCGGGGCGGGTTGCGGGCGCGGATTTTGACCGACGGCCACATCAGGGTCGGCCCGGCGCAGTTGAAAGTTCTGCAACCAGCCGCTCTCTCTTGACGATGCGCTGCAGTGCCGTCCTTCTCGCGGGCGGGAAATCTTCGCGCATGGGCCGGGACAAGGCCTTGCTCGAGTTTAAGGGCGAGCCGCTCTGGCGCCGGCAACTAAATACTTTGAGAGAATTGTCGCCGGAGCAGTTGATGGTTTCCGGGCCTCCGCGCGAGGAATGGAGCGCCTGCGAAATCGTCCCCGACGAAATCGCGGATGCGGGCCCGCTGGCAGGAGTCTCTGCGGCGTTGCAAAAATGCACGGCACCGCTGCTTGTCGTGTTGGCAATCGACCTCCCGCGGATGAGCGCGGAGTATCTCCGTTCGCTTTGCCGCGACGGACAGGGCGCGGTGCCACGCGGTCCGGATGGATTTGAACCGCTCGCAGCTGCCTACCCGGCAGCCTGCGCTTCGCTGGCTGCGCAGAAGCTGCGGAGCGGCGATTTTTCCATGCAAAATTTTGTCCGAAAAGCGATAGACCAAGGTCTTTTCGCGGAACGGAAGATTTCTCCATCCGAGAGAATGCTTTTCGCCAACCTCAACACACCAGCCGACCTGTGAAAAACCCGGACGCCGCGCGCGCGATCGAAGTCGTCAGATATCGCGACGGCAAATCTTTCGTGGCGGAGCCTGACGAAGCCGCGGTCGAGGAGCCGCTCGAGATTCGGGTCGAAGGTCAAAGCATCGCGGTCGTTATGCGCACGCCGGGGCACGACCGGGAACTGGCGGCCGGTTTTGTCCTGACCGAGGGCATCGTGCGCGAGGGCGCGGAGATTTTTGAGATCACCTCCTGCCTAACGAAAGGCGAATCGGGTGGCAACGGCATCGATATCACCCTGGTCGATCCGGCGCGCTTCGAGCTCGCGAAATTGAGCCGCCATGTATTCAGTTCTTCGAGCTGCGGGATCTGCGGCAAGGCGACGATCGAGTCGGCCATGCAGCAGTTTCCGCCGATTACAGCGGCACCTTCGGTCGATCCTCGGGTGCTGCTTCAGCTCCCGGAAAAATTAGCCGCCGCGCAGAAGACATTTCAGCGCACCGGCGGCCTGCATGCCTGCGCTCTTTTCGATCGGCAGGGGGAGTTGCTGCTCCTGCGCGAGGACGTCGGACGGCATAACGCACTCGACAAATTGATCGGTCATCAACTGCTCGCGAAGCAGCTACCGTTAGGCAATTGCCTTCTCCTACTCAGCGGCCGCACCTCTTTTGAAATGACGCAGAAGGCGCTCGCCGCGGGAATCGCCGTCATCGCCGCGATCTCCGCCCCGACCAGTCTTGCGATCGAGTTCGCCCGGGCCAATAACCAGATGCTGATCGGCTTTCTGCGCGGCGAAACGATGAACATTTACGCGGGCGCGGAACGATTAAGTTGATCGCAGCGCCGGAAGTCAGGCATCTTGCCTGACTCGGCCGACGGGCTTCCAGCCTGTCGGATCTTTGGGGATAGGCTAGAAGCCTGCCCGCCGAGTCAGTTACGATGACTGACTTCCATTTTCACGCCCTTTGAAAGTCAGCTCCGCCACGCCCGACTTATCCAGTTCGCCCAAGCCGGCCGCGATCATGCGCTCATATTGTTCCTTCGTGGCGCGGGCCAGCGGCAGAGCGAGTCCGGCTTTCTCGCCTAACGACAGGGCAATTCCGCTATCCTTGGCCGCGTGCGCGGCGGAGAAAAAACAAGCGTGATCGCGATTCTGCATGTCTTCGCCATCGGTTTGCAAAACGCGCGAGCCGGCACCGGTCTCGCTAAAAACTTCCCGCAACATTGTCAGATCGAGCCCGAGCGCGTCGCCCAGACCTAGACCCTCCGCGAGACCGGCGGTGTTGATGTTCATCACCATATTGACGAGCGCTTTCACTTTCGCGGCCTCGCCCGATCGACCGATGTAGCGGATCGTTTTCCCAAGCACTTTCAGGATCGGCTCGGCGCATTCGAAGGCCGATTTTTCCCCGCCGCACATCAGGTAAAGCGAGCCTTCGCGCGCCTGCGTGATGCTCGAAGCCATGCATGCTTCCAACGTCGCCGCGCCCGCCTTTTGCGCCAATCCCTCGACCTCGAGATGCACCTCAGGTGAAACCGTCGCACAGTTGATGAAAAGTTTGCCCTTCGCGTTCACCAGCAGGTTGTCGTCCGGCGCGGCGAAAATCTCTCGCATGGCGGAATTGTCCGAGACGACCGTGATGATGACGTCCGCCGCGGCGGTGACTTCGCCTAACGACTGACTGGCAAAGCTCCCCAGCTCCTGCGCCAGCTCGGTCGCGCTCGAACGGTGCGCGTCATACAGCGCGGTGACGTGAAAGCTTTTGTCCTTGAGGCGGCGCGCCATGTTCGCGCCCATCCGGCCAACTCCAACGATTGCGATATTCATAAATCAGATGCGCCCGGCGAAAAATGGATTGTGTTCTTTCTCCTCACCCACCGTGGTCAGCGGACCATGACCGGGGCAAAGCACGGTCTCGTCCGGTAGGGTAAGGATTTTCTCGAGGTTGTTCTGCACCGCGTCGGAGTAGGACACGTTGCCGCCGCCCATCGAGCCGGCGAAAAGTGAATCGCCCACGA
>JBBPZW010000066.1:0-11733 GCA_038198475.1 Chthoniobacterales bacterium
CGTCGGCTGATGTCCGCGAGAGGCAGACTCGGCGTGGATCAAATTGGCGAACGGCGTCCAGACATTGCAGTAACCGGCGGCCCGCAAACGCAGGCAAAAATCGATATCGTTGAAACTGATCGAGAGATTCGTTTCATCGAACGGGCCGACTTTTTCGAACAGCTCTTTCCGAACCGCCAGGCAAGCCCCGGTCACTGCAGAAATATTTTGCTGCAACTGCGCCCGGCTGAAATAGCCGCCTCGACCGCGCTTGAGGTGAGGAAAGGCATGACCGGCCACGCCGCCGAGTCCGAGGATGACGCCGCCGTGCTGTATGGTGCCATCGGGAAACCAAAGACGAGCGCCGACCGCGCCGACTTCGGGGCGTGCCGCGTGACTCACTATCTCACGCAGCCAGCCCGGCTCCGTCGCTACGATGTCGTTGTTCAGAAAAAGCAGGATTTCTCCCGTCGCTGCGGCTGCGCCACGATTCGTTAGGCGACTGAAGTTGAAAGACCCGGTCTCGTGCAGGACACGAGTCCCGCTGCGTTCCACGGCCTGGAGAAAATCGAGCGTCTTTGTTTCCTTCGAGCCGTTGTCAACCAGGACAAATTCAAAAGTCGGATAAGCAGTCTTGGCCCGAATGCTCTCGAGGCAACGCAGCAGAAGTTCCACCCGGTCGCGCAAGGGAATAATGATCGAGACCGGCGGCACCTTCTCGCCTAACGAATAGACAACCCGGTGCGCTTCCGGATTTTCGGGACTGGCCTCTACCTTGCCGCCGATGCCTCGCCGCTCAAGATGCTCGGTTATGGCGCGGCGTGCGGCCTCGCGCGCATAAGGCTTCGCGTCTGGAGCTGCGGCTACGCTTCCAGTGACCATTCGCCAATGATAAAGCACGCGCGGAATATGGCGGATCTGCCCCGCCTCGAGCAGTTCCACGCAGCGCAACACCAGGTCATAATCCTGCGATCCTTCGAAACCTTCGCGGAAGCCTCCGACTTGGCGCACCAGATCGGTCCGATAGAGTCCGAGGTGATTGATGAAATTTTGTCCGAGGAATAATTCCGGGTTCCAGTCAGGCTTGAAATACGGACTGGAGAGCGTGCCGGCCTCGTCGACTTTGTCCTCATCGGAATAGACCAAACCAGCGTCCGGGTGACGCTCGAGCTCGAGTGCAAATTGGGCGAGCGCGTCTTCTGTCAGGAGGTCATCCTGATCCAGTAATGCGCACCAGGAACCGGTCGCCAGTTGCAGAGCGGAATTAGTGCAGGCCGCGATGTGCCCGTTCCGCTCCCGGAAAGTCAGCTTGATCCGCGGCTCGCTGGCGGCCGACTGCTCCAACTGCGCCCTAACTTCCGGGTCGTTGGAAGCATCGTCGGCAAGGCAAAGCTCCCAGCGTTCGTAAATCTGATCTCGCACCGAGGCGATGGCCGCGTCGAGCAGGTCAAGATCCGGGTTGTAAATCGGGACGAGAATCGAAACGAGCGGCTGCTCCTTAATCTGGCGAAGTTCTCTCCGCAGCGCCACGGGGTCGATCGTAGCGAACCGTTGGAGCCATTCCTGGTAGGATGGCGGCTTTTCCGGCGGCGGGATTTTCGTTTTGAAAAACTTCATCCGGAAACAGCGCCACGATGGGCGGCGAGCGAAATCGCTTCCTCGACAAGGGCGCGAAAGTCGCGACCAAAACGGTCGAGGGTAAATTGCCGCTCATAAGTCTCGCGCGCCCTCGCTCCGAGCTGCGGGATGAGATCCGGGTTCTCGAGCAGGCGCCGCAAGGCCGCGGCCAGCGCCTCGGGCGATTCCGGCCTAACGAGCAAGGCGTCTTCGCCATCGACCAAAATTTCCAGGACACCGCCGACGGTCGTCGCAACGAGCGCCTTGCCCAGGCTGAGCGCTTCCAGGATGACGACCGGCAAAGCTTCGTCGCGTGAGGGCGAAACGATCACATCCGCGTTCCGCATGAGCCCGATGGCGTCGGCGTGATCGAGCGCGCCCATGACCGAGATATTTTTCAATGGCGCGGCGATGCGATCGACCTTCAACCAAAAATCCGGATCGAGAATCCGGCCGCCCAGTTGGAATTCCGCCCGCTCCAGCAACTCCGGTGGGAGCGAAGCCAGTGCCTCGACAAAAATATCCTGCCCCTTGCGCGGCTCGATACTGGCGAGGAGGACAAAACGCAGGCGCCGCCCGACTGCCGGTTCGCTTGGACTAACGCCGAGGTCGGGAATGGCATTATGCAGTGCCTTTACCGGCCGATCGGTGTAAGGCCGGTAGATTCGGGCCGTTCGCTCGGAAGGGGCGAGAATGAATTCCGCGAGCGGGAAGGCAGCGCGAAGCTCGGCATCTTCGCGCAGATAATGTTCGCCGACAGAGCCGGGTTCGTGAATCCACCAGAGGACTGGCACCTTTTCTTTTTTAAGCGCGGGCGCGACCGCCTTGCTCCGGATGCTGTTGGCGATGACGCAATCGAAGTCGCGCGCGAACTGCGCGAAGGAAGGATGCCCTGTCGCAGCCAGCGGATCGATTATCACCGGCACACCCAGCTCCTCCAATTTCTCGCGCAGCGGCCCATCTTTGGGTGCCATGACCACGACGAAAATGCCGTTCTCGCGGCACCAACGGCTGGCGTGGAAAAGCATGATCGGCGCGCCGGACAGAGAGAGGTCGTGCGAGACGAAAAGAAGATCAGGCGAGGCCGTGACCGCTTCCGGTTCAGCCTGCGCCATCATCCGGATCGGGATGGGCGAATCGGTGTGCAGCCAGTCGCGCATGTTCCGGGGGAAACAGGGATCGTGGGTCGTGAATTCCGGCCAGCGTTTCAGAAGGTAGATGGACGACTTGTCGCGCGCCGGCGGTTTTTCCTCACGGCCGATCGAGACGTGCCCGGCGTGGTACAACGTCGCGAAGGGGGTATAAACGCAGCGCAAGCCGGCCTCTCGGATCTTGAAGGAGAGATCAACATCGGAATGTCCGATCGGAGTGTTGACCGCGTCGAAACCGCCGACCCGCAAGAAATCCTCGCGGCGAACCGCGAGACAGGCGGCCGAGAGCGCAGCCACATTCCGGAGTGATTGCGCCATGTTGAAGTGCTCGGTCGAATCGGCCGCGCGTTGATGGAACGCCGTCCCGATCAGGCCGCGCACCCCCGCGACGAGCCCCGCATGCTGGATCAGGCCCGTCTCGTAAAGCAACTTGGGCGCGACCGCGCCCACTTCCGGATTTTCCAGCGGTTCGATCAGATTTTGCACCCAGTCTGCCTGAACACTCTCGACATCGTCATTGAAAAAGATGAAACGTTCACCAGTCCCAGCCTGCGCACCGACGTTGCATTTGTCGGAGAAATTGAAGGGCTTGTCGTAAGCGACGCAAAGCAGTGTCGCGTTCTCCGGTTGCAATAACTGGAGCGGCCCGATCAGGGCGCTGTTGGTCACGATGACGATTTCCAAATCCGGATAGCGGGTTTGTCGCGGCAATCGTTCAAGACAACTTTGGGCGCGGGTTGGCGAATCGGTTGGGATGATGATCGAAACCCGCGGCCAGGTTGCCATTTTGAGGCGCGCGCGGTTGGCGGTCGGATACTCGACGATCTCGGCCGGCAAATTGCGCCGTTCCATCGCAGCGCCGAGTGCGGCGAGATTGGTTTGGCGCGCCTCCGGCTTTCCGCCCGCCGAGCCCGATGCGGGATGCTCGCGCCAATGGTAAAGAACGTGCGGAAGATGCTCGATGCCGCGCGCCTGTTCCGTCGCCCGCAGGGCGAAGTCGTAGTCCTGAGAAAGATCGAATTCCTTTCGAAAACTTCCGACTCGATCGACCAGCGCGCGGCCGTAAGCGGTCAGGTGACCGATATACATCGAGGAAAGCAGCAGCTCTGGACTCCACTCCGGTTTGAAGAACGGAGAATGCCGCCTGCCTTCCAGATCGCAGCGGTCCTCGTCGCTGTAAAAAATATCGGCTTCCGGCGAATCGAGAATCGCCCGGGTCAGTTCGTACACGGCAAAAGGAGCCAGCAGATCGTCGTGATCGATGCAAGCGACGAAGTTGCCCGTCGCCATCGCCAGGGCACGATTCGTGTTCTCGGAAATACCGAGATTTTCCTCCAGTCGCTCGACCCGAATCCGCGGTTCACGGGAGCTCCAGTTTTTGATCGTCTCCAGCGTCTCGGTCAATGCCGAGCCGCCGTCGACCAGGCAGACTTCCCAGTTTAGCGCGCTCTGGGCGGCGATCGAGCTGAGCAATTGCTCGAGAAATTTTGCCGGCGGATCTTTCACCGGGAGAAGAAAACTGATCGTTGGCGCATCCTGCCACTGCGCAGCGAGGCGGCGCTGTTCCGCGAGTACGCTCTCGTTAGGCTCGTGTTCCTCCCGCCACCCCGCATAACGATCGATTTCGGGAACCGGTTTGGCGTTAGTGATTTTTGTCTCCGGCGCCGGCGGAGGAACGACAGCTCCGGTCGGTCGCAGTCCGAGATTCGCGGGGATGCGCTTGATTTCCCGCGCGATCCGCGCGGCCAAAGGCCGTCGAATCTTCGGGCCATTGGAGGGCCGGAAACATTTGCCCCCTTTCCGACAGGCGGTTTTTGCGGCGTTCAAGATGCGCTTCTGCTCTCGCAACTCGGCTTTGAGTTGTTCGATTTGTTGCTTGCGCGATTCGCTTTCCGAAACCCAAACCCGGAGCTGCTCGTGCTGACTATCCATCACGAGCTGGGCGGTGGCGCGATCGTGACGAACCGCCTCCAGGGCGTCTCTCAGTCCGGTCAACTGCTCAGCCTGTTCGTCCATGATTTGCTGGGCCGTCCAGCGATCTTCGAGGAGGGAATCGAGCCAGACTTGTCGAGCCTTGAGCGCCGCCAAATCGCGTTCGCTCTGGTTGCTGCACGCCTGCGCCTCGATTCGCGCGGTTGCGAGGGCATAGAGTTGCACAAAGGCGGTGCTCTCCTGCGCGCCGGAGAGCGGAAAGCGATCAGCGGTGGGATGATTTTCCAACCAGGAAAGGCCGAGCCCAATTCCAGCGCAGAACTCCGTGCCAGGTCGCTCGCCGCGCCATTGGCGCCAGACGGTTCCGGGAGCATCGTCTCGCTTCAGCCCAATCCCATGAACAACGACCATTCCGGCGGGCGAGAGAATGGCTTTCCAGTTCTCCAGCTCCAGAGTGATCTCCGTTCCGCGTTCGCAATGATCGATCAAAAGAAGATCGACTTTTTGGGCGCCGAATTTATGTGCCGTTGTCGCCGAATCAGCTGGCGAGAAGTGAGCAAAATCGCCATAGTTTTCGGCGGCGTAGGGTTTCCCTTCCTCCCAGGCCTGGTCGGCTTCGCGCGTTTCGCCCGGCGCACCGCGCCAGATCGCCATGCAGTCGGCATCCAAGCCGGTTTCACGGACCGCCTGGCAAAGAGTGAAGAAGGCTTCGCCATTCCCAAAACCCACGACCACGATCCGGTGTGGCTTCCGCAGCGCGACCAGATCATAGAGAAGCGCCAAGTGATGTCGGACCGGCCCACCGCGATAAAAGCGCGGCTGAAAAGCAAGCAGGCTAGGCAAATCCACGGGTGCGCTCACACCTTAATGCACCGGCCGCAACTGCACACAGTCCACCAATTCCTGACCCGCCCGGACGTCGCTCAGGACGATGAGGTTGTCGTTAGGGTTGATCCAATTTGCAGTGCGCAAATGTTCCTCGGCCGCGTCGATCGTCACGTTCGGATCGCCGGTAAACTCAAGCAGGATAGGGAAAACACCCCAGCAAATCGAAAGCTGACGGCAAACGATCTCGTTAGGCGTGAAGGCGAAGATCGGGGCGTGACCGGGGCGCAAATTCGATACGTAGCGCGCCGTTGTTCCGTGCCGGGTGAAGACCACGATTTTGGGGCACTGGAGCGAATCAGCCAGCGCGACCGCGGCTGCGACTATCTTTTGGCGTGCGTCCTCGAGGAGCGCCTCCTTCCCGTAGCCGGCGCCGCCGCTGCGCTCGATGCGAAGCGCGACGCGGTCGAGGACTTCGACGCACTCGACCGGATAACGCCCGCTCGTCGTTTCACCGGTCAGCATGATGGCGTCGGCCTGCTCGAAGACCGCGTTGGCGACATCGGTCACTTCCGCGCGGGTCGGGAGTGGATTCTCGATCATCGACTCGAGCATCTGGGTTGCGACAATCACGGGTTTGCCGATGCGCAAACAACGCTTCACGATCCGACGCTGGATGATCGGCAGGTCTTCCATCGGGCATTCGATCCCGAGGTCGCCCCGCGCCACGAGGATGATGTCGGCCGCGCGAATCATCTTGTCGAGATCCTTGACCGCGCTGGCGCTCTCGATCTTGGCCACGACCAGGGCGCTGCTCCCGCCTTTGCGCAAGACCCGGCGGAGTTGATCGAGGTCTTCTTTCTTGCGAGCGAAACTCAAGGCGACGAAATCGACCTTCAGCTCGATCCCAAGGGCGACGTCGGCCAGGTCCTTTTCCGTTAGGGCAGGGAGGTTCACGTGCACGCCGGGGAGATTGATGTGCCGGCGCGAGCCGAGTGTGCCCGCGGTGAGGACGGCGGTGCGAATGCGGTTGTCTTTCTTTTCCTCCACCCGCACCTGCATGAGGCCGTTGTCGAGCAGGACAACGTTGCCGACTGAGACGTCGTCGATCAGCCCATCGTAATTGACCGTGATCGAATTCGGTTTCGTTGCTTTCGCGTCGCCGATCGTGATTTCGAGCGTGTCACCGACCGCGAGCTGCAAGTGTTTTTCCAGCACGCCGGTGCGGATGGCGGGGCCCTGGGTGTCGAGGAGAATGCCGACGCTGCGCTTATTCTTGCGCGCGATGGCGCAGACCCGGGGCACGATCTCGCGCACCCACTCGTGCTTCGCGTGGCTCATGTTCAGGCGAAAGGCGTCGGTCCCGGCCAGAATCATCTGTTCGATAATTTCGGAACTTTCGGAGACCGGTCCGAGGGTGCAGATAATTCGGGTCTTGCGCATGGCCGCCGTAAAGTTCCGCGGCAGTGAGTAATTGCAAATCGCTGCAGAAGCGAAACATGAGCAAACGTCCAAGCCAGCCGGATGAGGGGCAGTGCCGTCGCCGCATCAAATGTTGCCGACCACTGGAAGGCGGACAAGACTCATCAAGCTTAAAGATATTTGACACGTGTGACCCAACTTCCCTTTGCCGCAGCGTTAGGCCTTCTTCTTTGGGTCGTATTTTCCCTCCTTTGTAACGGGATTGCCTCTCTTCGTCTCTTAACCGCTCTTCGTGGGCTCAGCCTGATCGTCTATGGAGCCGGCGCCGGCGTCATTCTGCACGGTCTGGTGGGATGGATGATCGCTGCCGTTCCTCCGTTGCGCTGGGCCTTTGTCCTTCTTCTCGTCGGGCTCACCCTGGCCAGCGCGGTCTATGTCGTGCGGGTGAAGCTGCTGTCAGAGCTTAGGGCAACGCTGCCTTTGGCCACGAAAGTCTCCCTCGCTTTGTGGGTTCTTCTCCTTCTGGGCTGCCTGGGACTCCTTCACCTGCGGGTGCGGTACACCGATCCTTTACCGGACGGACAGTACCTCTCCAAAGAACATAATCTGAATGTGAAGATTCAATTTCTCACTGGATCGCCGACAGATAATTACATTCCCTTTGCGGTGGCGGAATACTTCCTGCGCGGCGTTTCATTCAAGGAGCAAAGACCAATCCTGCCGGGCAATGAAGTGTCCAACCGGACTATTCTGTGTCGCTCGTCGCCATGCCCTTTCGCGTTGCTTGCGGGGTGCCGCGACCATCCGCAGCTCGGCTCGTATAACTTTTTTGGGCGCAAATGTCCGGATGTGATGAAGCTGAATACAGGCAGCTACTTCGAGCAATTCGAGATTGTCGGAATGGTTCTGAATTCACTGCTGCTGCTGGGGGCGATTCTGTTCTGCACCTCTCTTGGAGCGGAGCCGATCGTAGCTTCAGCCGCGCTGCTATACATTACATGCCCATACTTTCTCGCCGAAACCATCTACACCTGGCCGAAAGCGCTGGCCGGTTTTTTTATCCTGCTTGCTTGGAGTTCGCACCGGAAAGGACATCATTCTGCAGTGGTTGGCGCTTTGATGGCGCTCGCCTATCATTCCCATCCGTATGCGATCGTCTTCGCGGGATTCCTCGTTCTGTTCTACCTCATTCAATTTTGGCGTGGAAAGTCCGACTTCTATGCGACGGGCGCCTACCTCGCTATCTTTGCTCTCTTAGTCACACCCTGGTTTTTTTGGACCAGGTTGATCTTGCAGATCCCTTCCGATCTTATTGCCCAAAACCTGTCGGGTCCAAATACGGAAATCCCGCTCAGCTCGCCGGTGAACTTTCTGTGGGTGAGGTTTTGGAATTTCCTTTCTCTTATCGCACCCGTGATGTTTCGTGTCTATCCGTTTCAATTTGCGACTGTAGTCGCACAATTTCTCTACTGCTTGCCTGGGGCAGTCGGTTTGCTGATTGTTTATCCTGCCTTCGCGGAATGCGCCCTTACCCCAAATCTCCGGCCTTGGATTTGGTTCGGCCTGATCGGACCTGGTCTGGCTTTGGTGGCAATCTTTAGTTGCCCAGCTCTCCTAGTCTTACACGGCTATCAATCACTGGCGGCCGCTTTACTATTCATCGGCGTTTGGTTCTTTTGGCAGCGGACAGCTCGCGCGTGTTACTTCACAGTCTTGGGATTACAATTGGCCATCAATATCCTTGTCCTGCTGGCTCAGGGCGCGGTCGTGGGAGTGCATTAGGACAACCCAGCGGGTGGGTGATAACCGAGCGACTTACTCGCGATCGACTTCCTTTGGATTGTTTTGGTTCGTCCGCGGCGGAATCGCAAGCGTGAATCCAGGTAAGTCGAGTGATAGATTTGGATTGTAAAACGGATCATCCCGCAAAATGCGGCCCCATCGCTTCCACATGTATTCCTCCTCCGTGGAAGTGTTGGCGGCCTCTTCGGTGACAACGTGATCCAGGCTCAGGTTTGCATAGGGCGTCCAAACAACTTGCAGACGATTTTCCTGCAGCCGCAGGCAGAGATCGATGTCGTAAAAATGATGCGGCAGATTCTCGCGATCGAATCCTCCCAGGTGCTGGAAGACTGTGCGACGAATCGCCAGACAGCCACCCGAAACAGCCGAAAGATTTTGCTGGAGCCAGGCACGATTGAAATATCCGGGGTGCCCATGCGGGATGCCATAAAAGGCTGGAGTCGCAATCCCGCCCAGCCCGAGGATGAGCGCGCCATCTGCCAGGGTGCCGGCCGGCGACCAGAGTCGCGCCCCGACCGCGCCCACGTCCGGCCTAACGACAAGGCTGACCATCTCGCGCAGCCACCCTGCCTCCTGCGCGTCGCTGATGTTGCCGAGGAAAATGAGAATGTCGCCTCCGGCCGCGCGCGCGGCGCGATTGGCTCCGGCGGCGCCTGCTTCGGCGGGCAGCCATTCGAGGTGCGGATAATCCGTGGGCCGGAGCCGGGGCGTTTCCTCGCAGCCCGCTGCCAGAATAGTGACTCGCGGCGCCGCCCCCGGCAGCTCGTAGATAATCCGATGCGACTCTTCGTTTTCCGGGCAGGCCTCGACGCGCGCCGCGATTCCGCGGGCCTGCAAATGACTGCGAAGAGCGCGCCGCGCGGCGTGGCGCGCCTGTGGTTTCGCGTCGGGCTGATCGGCCAGGCTGCCCGTCACCATCCGCCAGTGGTAGAGGACGCGCGGGATGTGGCGAATCTGTTTCGCCTGCAACTGCTGGCTGCAGCGGAGGGCGAGGTCGTAGTCCTGCGAGCCTTCGAATCCTTCGCGGAATCCGCCGATTTCGCGGAGCAATTCCGTGCGATAAACGCCGAGATGATTCAGGTAGTTTTGCCCGAGGAAAAGCTCGGGGTTCCAATCCGGTTTGAAGAAGGGATTGACGTGCTGGCCAGACGAATCGACGAAGTCTTCGTCCGAATAAATAATGCCGGCGTCGGGATGTTCAGCGCACTCGCGCGCGATTTCGGCGAGCGCGTTTGGAGCGAGGAGATCGTCCTGGTCGAGCAACGCGCACCATTCTCCTTTTGCGATCGCGAACGCGGAATTTGAGCAGGCGGCGATGCCGCCGTTGGCTTCGCGGAAAACAACTTTGATTCGCGGATCACGCGCCGCGTTCTCGCGCAGAAACGGCCGGACGCGGTCGTCGGTCGAACGATCGTCGGCCATGCACAGCTCCCAATTTTCGTGGGACTGCGCGCGGACCGATTCGATCGCTTCCGCGAGGAAATTGAGATCCGGATTGTAAACCGGCATCAGGACCGAGATGAGAGGCGTCATCGCTTCCTCCTTACCTGCTCGATCAGGCGCGCGAAGTTCGTGCCCAGCCGATGGATGGAGAAATTTTCCGTGAACGTGCGGCGCGCGTTTGCACCGAGGTTGGCGACGAGGCTGGGCTCGTTCAGGCAGCGAGTCAGCGCCTGCGCGAGAGCTGCGCTGTTTTCCGCCGGCACGATGAGCGCGTTTTTGCCGTCGGTCAGCCATTCCGAAATGCCGCCGACATCGGTGCTGACGATGGCTTTGCCGAGACTCATCGCCTCGAGGATCGCGATCGGCATCGTCTCGTCGCGTGAAGCGCAGACCAGGACGTCGGCCGCACTAGTGGCGGCGAGGGCCGCGTCGTGTTCCAGCGCACCGCCCAGCTCAACGTTAGGCAAAGCTGCCGCGCGGCTCGCGAGGTTCGCGTGGAAATCCGTTTCCAAGGCTCGCCCCGCCATCCGGAACGCGCCTTGCTGCCGCGCCCCTTCCGGAATTTGCGCGATGGCTTCGAGGAAAATGTCCTGACCTTTGCGTCGTTCGTAGCTGCCGAGGAGAAGCAATTGCGTCCGCGTGTCCCCTGCCCGCTTCGGTTGCCCTGGAGCCGGCGGAATTCCATAGGGCACGACCTCGATCGCGCGATCGGTAAATGCCGCGTAAAGCTGCGCCGTCCGGCGGGTCGGCATAACGAGCAGATCCGCCAGTTCGAGCGCCGGTTGCATCCCGGGATTGTGCGCCAGCAATTGCTCCGCCACCCGGCTCTCGTGGATATACCAGATCGCGGGAACGCCTTCCGCATGCGCGGCTTCCACCGCCGCCCACATCACGAGCGTGTTGGCGACAACGACCTCAAATTGCCGGCACAAAGCGCGCAGCTCCTCCATTTTCGGCGGCGCGGAAAGATCGATCAGCGGGAAAATTTCCGCGCCCATCTGCTCGAGTAACCCGGAGATTGGACCCGATTCCGCGGCGTCGGTTTTCGGGCAAGCGGCGGCGACCGCGTAACCGCGCGCCTGGAGTGCACGCACGACGTGCCAGAGTTGAATCGGAGCGCCACTCCAGGTTGTCTCATGGAAAAAGAACAGCACCCGGACGCGGGGAAGAATCCCGATGCGACGCAGGAATGAAAGAATCGGTGGCAACATGCGGTTGGCTCATCTTTGCTGGCGGCCCGAGGTGTGCAAGGCCTGATTCCGCCGCGCCCGAGCGCTGGCCCGCTGTAGACGCTTCCCTCTGGGAGGCGCGGGTCTGCGTTTGGATTTGGTGAATGTCGCCGACATCCGCGCTTCGCAGAGCGAAGCGTCTACAACGTCGGGCCGGAGCAGGATTGAAGGAAAGGTGGCGCCTTCATTCAGACTAGTGCAGTGAGTTCTTGAGTTCTGATACAGGTAGTCTATACTCAATGGTATGGCAGCACCTTTTGTGATTAGTCCTCCGGAGCGTCGTGCACTTAAGAAGATAGCGAACAGTCGCAGCGCGAGGAGCGAAGACAGCC
>JBBPZW010000067.1:0-10175 GCA_038198475.1 Chthoniobacterales bacterium
CATGGGATCCACGCCACAGCGTACTGCCTGCGCAAATTGCTGTCGAAAAAAATCAACGACCTCCGCCACAACATCTCCATAGGTGGGATTGGCTTGCATCGTTTCGGGCGTTCCCTGCATGTGCATGATGATCAAGGCCGCACCTTGCTCGGCGGCCAGCGACAGCATCGCCGGATCATTTCGGCCGCCGCTGACATCGTTGATAATCGAGGCGCCCGCTTCGAGCGCGGCCCGCGCCACTGCCGCCTTTGAGGTGTCGATCGAAAGATGCGCCTGGATGGAAGATGCAAGTTCGCGAATGACCGGCAGGACGCGTTCCATCTCTTCGTTAGGCGAAACCGGCTTCGAGCCGGGCCGGGTTGACTCGCCTCCCACGTCGATGATGTCCGCGCCGCTCCGCGCCATCTCCAGACCGTGCTTGACCGCGGCTTGGGTGGCAAAGAATTCGCCGCCGTCGGAGAAGGAATCGGGCGTCACGTTCAGCACCCCCATGACGAGGGCACGCTGCGTGAGGTCAAGGACATTTCCGTCTAGCTTCCAAAGCACTGCCGGCATCACGTTTTCAGACTATCACAGCCAGCGCTTTATTCGACTAACGAACGCGGGAGGCAAAAGTCGGCTTTCATTCAGCCTGCTTTCTTCGATGATCGCTCTTCGACATGAAACGCGACTCCGATACGAAACAAAGAATTCTCGCTCTTCTCCGCGCGCCCAAATATCGGCCGCTCGACAAAAAGGAGCTGGCCCGCGCCCTGGGATTTAAGAGCGAGACCCGGAGCGATCTTAAAGAGGCACTGCGCGAACTCGAGCACGGCGGCGAGATCGCGCGCATCCGCAAGGATCGCTACATCCTGCCGGCGGAAGCCGATCTGGTGACCGGCAAACTCCAGATCATGCAGGCCGGCTTCGGCTTCCTCGTCAGGGAAGGCGCCGAGGAAGGCGGCGACATCTACGTCTCGGCCGACAACACGGGCACGGCCATGAACGGCGATCGAGTCGTCGCCCGCATCACCCGAGACTCCAATTACAATCGCGCCCGCAGCGGGAGCAACCGGCCGGAAGGCCGCGTCATCCGCATTCTCGAGCGGGCCCACGACACCATCGTCGGCACGCTGCAGCAGACCCGGAATTTCTTCTACGTCATCCCCGACGACCCGCGCATGGTGCACAACGTCTACGTGCAGCCGCGCCCGCTCCCGGGCGCGCCTCGCCCGCCGCAGACGAACGACAAAGTGGTCGTTAGGCTGGAGCCGTGGGAATCCCGCCACGTCAACCCCGAGGGCGAGATCGTCGAGCTGATTGGGCGCGCTTCCGACCCGGGCGTGGACATGCTTTCGATCATTCGGAAGAACAACCTTCCCGTCGAGTTTCCCCCCGAAGTGACGGCTGAGGCCGAGGCCATCCCCGAGACGGTCGATCCCGATCGTTACCGCGAGCGGGAAGATTTGCGGGATAAATTCATCGTCACGATCGACCCGGACGACGCGCGCGATTTCGACGACGCCGTCAACGTCGAGCAACTCCCGGGCGGCGACTGGGAACTGGGCGTACATATCGCCGACGTCTCCGCTTACGTCACGCCGGGGAGCGCGCTCGATCGCGAGGCGCTTAGACGCGGGAACAGTGTTTACCTGGTCGACCGCGTCATCCCGATGCTGCCGGAGCGTTTGAGCAACGGTGTCTGCAGTCTCAATCCCAACGTCGTTAGGCTGACTCATTCCACTTTCATCCGCTTCGCTCGCAACGGCGCGCCCAAGAGCGCCCGCTTCGCCCGCACCCTCATCCAAAGTGCCCGCCGTCTCACCTACAAGGAGGCCTTCGCCATTCTGCAAAAGCCGCCTAACGACGAGCTGGGCAAACGCTTGCGCACCGCCTGGAATCTCGCCTCCATCCTGCGGCGGCGCCGTTTCGCCAATGGTTCGCTCGACCTCGATTTCCCGGAAGTCAAAGTGGTGGTCGACAAACAAACCGGCCGCCCGCTCCGGCTGGAGCGGATCGAGAACGACGAGTCGCACCAATTGGTCGAGGAATTCATGCTCGCGGCCAACGAAGCCGTCGCGCTCGAGTTAAAGAATCGGCTCACCCCGACCGTCTATCGCGTGCACGAGAACCCCGACCCGGACAAACTGGCCGAATACCGCGAGCTGGTCCTGAGCTACGGCTTCCAGGCCGGCGACCTGACCAACCGGCGCGAGCTGCAGCGGTTGCTCGAGTCCTTCCGCGGCAAAGCGGAAGAGCAGGCGCTCAAGATTGGTTTGCTCAAAAGCCTGAAGCGCGCCCGTTATGCTATCCAGCCGTTAGGGCATTTCGGATTGTCGAAAAACAACTACACCCATTTCACCAGCCCGATCCGGCGTTATGCCGACCTCGTCGTGCATCGCTGTCTGGCCGATCGCGGGGGCAAGAACGCGGCGCGACGCGGGGCAGGGGAATTGGCCGGGATTGCCGAGCACATCTCCGCCACCGAGCGGGTCGCGGCCGAAGCCGAGAACGAGTCGGTGAAACTGAAGAAGCTGGAGTTCCTGCAATTGCAGTTGAGCGAGAAGAACCCGCAGGTCTTCCGCGCCGTCGTGCTCGAAGTGCGCAACTACGGCCTGCTCATCGAGCTGCCCGATGTGCTCCTGACTGGCCTGGTCCACATCTCCTCGTTACAGGACGACTTTTACGTCTTCGACGGCGCCCGGCGGCGGATCATCGGCCGGCAATCCAAGCGCGTCCTGGCGGTGGGCGACACGCTCAAGGTGAAGGTCGCCCGGATCGACGTCTTCAAGCGCCAGGCCGACTTCGCGATCGTGAGCGATCGACCGCCAAGGTCGAATGTAGCCGGCGCCAAACGAGACGCCGCTCCCGGTAGGACGAGACGCCGTTCGCGGTAGGGCGAGACTCGGTCGAGCCGGCGGAGATCATCGCGACAGGTCCCTCCACCCCAAAGATTTTGCTTCCCTTTTCGTTCGGCAACCGGCTAACATGCGCGCCGTTGCAAATGGACAGCATCATCGAAACCAGAGAGTTGCAGATCGAACGGAAACTATTCTCGATCGACCTGCGCGAAAATGGCCGCGGCAGATTCCTCCGCATCACTGAAGACAGCCAGGGCCATCGCAATGTCATCATCGTCCCGATGTCGGGAGTCGACGATTTCGCGGACGCGATCGATGATGTCCTCGCCTCGGAACCGGGGTAAGTCGCGCGCGCCTGACGGAGCGACTCGGCCAGACTGCAGCCTGTCGACCGCTGCGTTGACACTCTCATCTCGCGCTTTAGCGTGCGTTTCCGGCGCGAAACCCCAATTTCTCATGGCCACAAAATCAAAATCATCCCGTTCAAAATCTTCTTCGAAATCCAAGCCGAAAGCCGGCGCGGCCAAAACGAAACGCAACGTGTATTACTTCGGTGACGGCAAGGCCGACGGCGCGGGCAGCATGAAGCCGCTCCTCGGCGGCAAGGGCGCCAACCTCGCGGAAATGACTCGCATCGGGTTGCCGGTTCCGCCGGGATTCACCATCACGACGGAAGTCTGCACCTACTTTTCCGAGAATAAGCGCGCCTATCCGAAGGGTCTGGAAGCCGAAGTCGAGGCAGCGCTGGCGAAGGTCGAGAAATCAGTCGGAAAAAAACTGGGCGATAAGCAGCGCCCGCTCCTCCTTTCCGTCCGCTCCGGCGCGCGCGATTCCATGCCCGGGATGATGGACACGATCCTGAATCTCGGGATGAACGACACCGTGGTCGAGATCGTGGCCACGGCGACCGATAACCCGCGCTTCGCCTGGGATTCGTATCGCCGCTTTCTGCAAATGTATGGCGACGTCGTGATGGGCGTGCAGAAACGCCCGGGCGAAGATCACGAGCCGTTTGAGAGCGTGATCGAGCACCTCAAGGACGCGCGTTACGGCAACCACAATTTCCCCGACGTGCAGCTCTCGGTGGATGACTTGAAGGAGATGGTGCAGCGCTTCAAGGACCTGATCAAGGAACGGACCGGCAAGTCGTTCCCGCAGGATCCGCGCGCGCAGTTATGGGGCTCGATCGGCGCCGTTTTCGGCTCTTGGAATAACGACCGCGCGGTGGTGTATCGGCGCAAGTATGGCATCCCGCACGACTGGGGCACGGCGGTGAATGTGCAGACGATGGTCTTCGGCAACATGGGCGACACGAGCGCGACGGGCGTGGCTTTTACGCGCGACCCGGCGAGCGGGGAGAAGGTTTTCTACGGCGAGTATCTCATTAATGCGCAGGGGGAAGATGTCGTGGCCGGCGTCCGCACACCGCACCCGATCGCGAAGCTGGCCGAGGAAATGCCGGCCGCGCACAAGGCGCTGCTCAAGGTGCGCGCGCTGCTCGAGAAACATTTTAAGGACATGCAGGACCTCGAATTCACGGTCGAGGATAACCGCCTCTACATCTTGCAAACTCGGAACGGCAAACGCACTGGGCTGGCCGCCGTCCGGATTGCGGTTGAAATGGTCGACGAACGCTTAATCACCAAGGAAATGGCGATCAAACGCATCCCGGCCGATTCGCTGGCGCACTTGCTCGCGCCGATTTTCGATCGCAAATCGATCGCTTCCGCGAAGAAAATCGCGAGCGGGCTCCCGGCCGGGCCGGGCGCGGCTTCCGGTCACGTCGTTTTCAGCGCGGAAGAAGCGGTTCGCCGTTCCGACCGCGGCGACAAAGTGCTTCTGGCACGCGTCGAAACTTCTCCGGAAGACCTGCGCGGCATGATCGCAGCCGAGGGAATTTTGACTTCGCGCGGCGGCGTGTCGTCGCACGCGGCGCTGGTTGCTCGACAGATGGGCAAGGTTTGCGTCTGCGGCGCGTCGGAAGTGCAGATCGATTACCAGCGGCGCACGCTTTCGGCCAGCGGCGTGACCTTGAAAGAGGGCGATTACCTTTCGATCGACGGCACAGCCGGCGAAGTCTTTGCCGGCGAAGTCACAACCGCGCCTTCCGAGATCGTGCAGGTGCTGGTCGACCGTTCGCTCGATGGAAAGAAGAGCGCCACCTACCAGCAATACGCCAAGCTCATGACCTGGGTCGATCGAGCGCGCAAACTCGACGTGCGCACGAACGCCGACACTCCCGAGCAGGTGGAGAACGCGATCGCTTTTGGCGCCAAGGGCATCGGCCTTTGCCGGACTGAGCACATGTTTTTCGAAGGCAACCGGATCGATGCCATGCGCGAAATGATCCTGGCTGAGGATAAAGAGACTCGGGTCAAGGCGCTCGGGAAATTGCTTCCCTATCAGCGGAAAGATTTCGCAGGAATCTTCAAGGCGCTCGACGGTTTGCCCGCGACCATTCGTTTTCTCGATCCGCCCCTGCACGAATTCCTCCCGCACGAGAAAGAGCAGCAACTCGATCTCGCCCGGAAGATCGGAATACCGGTCGAAATCATCTCGCACCGTGTCCGCGAACTCCACGAGTTCAATCCAATGTTAGGCCATCGCGGCTGCCGGCTCGGAATTACCTTTCCCGAGATCTCAGAGATGCAGGCGCGGGGCGTTTTTGAAGCCGCCGCTGAAGTGCAGAAGAAAGGCCGGAAAGTCCGACCCGAGATCATGATCCCGCTCGTCGGTTTTCCGAGGGAGTTGAAGCTGCAGATCGAGATCGTGCATCGCGTCGCGGCCGAGGTCGCGAAAGAAAAGAAGACGAAGTTCAATTACCTCGTCGGAACGATGATCGAGATCCCGCGTGCCGCGCTCGTCGCGGACGAGATCGCGAAGGACGCGGAGTTCTTCAGCTTCGGAACAAACGACCTCACGCAAACCACACTTGGCATGAGCCGCGACGATTCTGGCAGCTTTCTGCCCGCCTATGCGGAGCTGGATATCGTGCCTAACAATCCTTTTGCCTCAATCGATCAAAAAGGCGTGGGGCGCCTGATGGAAATCGCGCGCGATCTCGGACGCAAGACGCGCCCGGACATCAAGCTCGGCATTTGTGGCGAACACGGCGGCGAACCTTCGAGTGTGAAATTCTGCCACCGGCTTGGGTTGGCCTACGTCAGTTGCAGCCCGTTCCGCGTCCCGATCGCCAAGCTGGCCGCGGCCCAGGCCGCGCTTGAGTCCCAGGCCCCGCGCGGTCGTTAGGCAAGTTTCCAGGATGACGAGCGGCGGGCGCTTGCCCCGGTTCCTTCGGCAAGGCATGCTCAAGGCAGTGTTTCGAGCAATGCCTGACGAAACCTCAACCATCAAAACCACGCCATGTATCTGAAACGCTTTTTTGTCGAAGGACTCGCCCACGCTTCCTACCTCTTTGGTGCCGACGGTGAAGCCGCGGTGGTCGATCCGAAACGCGACATCGATGATTATCTGGCCACCGCCGAGGCGGAAGGCCTCAAGATTATCGCTATCTTCAACAGCCATCCGCACGCCGATTTTGCTTCCGGCTTTTGTGAACTGGCACAGCGCACCGGAGCGAAAAACTATATTTCCCATCTCGCGCCGGCGCATTACGAACACGTCGCGGCGCGAGACGGCGAGAAGGTCATGATCGGCTCGCTCGAGGTCGAGTTGCTCGAGACACCCGGCCATTCGCCCGACAGCTTTTCCTTTCTCGTTAGGGAAAATGGAAAACCGACGACCGTCTTCACCGGCGACCTTCTTTTTGTCAACGATGTCGGCCGCCCCGACCTGCGCGCTGCCGACGAAGATCCGAGCGCGCTGGCGGGCAAGCTTTACGATTCGCTGCACGAAAAAATCCTCACCCTGCCGGACTCGGTAAAGGTTTATCCGTCGCACGGCGCGGGTTCGTTATGCGGGCGCGCCATCTCCGACGCGCCTTTCTCGCTGGTTGGCCAGGAACGGAAATTGAACTGGGCCATGCAAATCAGCGAGCGCCCCGAATTCGTTAGGCAAATGACCGCCAATCTGCCCGATCGGCCGGCTTATTTTTCCTACGATGTCGATCTTAACCTGGATGGCGCTGAGCCCTACAGCGCGCTCCCGCCGCTCGACGAGATCGCGGAGGACGACCTCCGGCAGGCGAAGAAGGACGGCGCGGTCGTGCTCGACCTGCGTTCGCCGGCCAAGTTCGGCGCCGGACATTTCCCCGGAAGCCTCAACATCGGCCTCGGCAGTCCGTCGTTTTCCACTTGGACGGGATTCATGGTCCCGGCCGGAAGGGCGATCGCGCTGGTCGTCGGCGCCGCCGAGGAGGCAAAGAAAGCGCGCCTCGAACTGGCCCGGATCGGTTTCGATAACCTCCTCGGTTATGTGAAAGCGGACGCCCTTGCCGAAACCAGGAAATTGACGCAAACAAGCGTGCAGGATTTGAAGGCCAGTCTGAAAAACGATGGACCACTCCTGCTCGACGTTCGCACCCCGACCGAATGGAAAGGCAAGCACATCGAGAGCGCGCGGCCTATCCCGCTCTCGACCTTCGGCAAACAACTTCCGGATCTGCCTAACGATCGCCCGATTGCGATCATCTGTGGGAGCGGTTATCGCAGTTCCATTGCAACAAGCATGCTCCAGGCACGCGGCTATGAGCGGGTGGAGAATGTCACGGGCGGCATGGCTGCCTTCACGGAAGCTGAGCAATAGCGTTGCCGGTTGATTCGGTTCGCGTCGCCGGGGTGCACTATCGTGCTGAGCGGATGAGTGGCGACCCTAACGGGATTCGAACCCGTGTTACCGCCGTGAAAGGGCGGTGTCCTAGGCCTCTGGACGATAGGGTCAGGAGAGCGCCCAATATCCGGAGCGCTCCCGGCCGATGCAAGGGATTTTAGCCCGTTCGGATGGGCAGCTCTTCGAGGAGCTGGGCGGTGCGTTGGGTTGCCCCGCGATGCGGGTCGAGCACGTTTCTGGCCTGGCGGATGAGCTCCTCTCGTCTCGATTGGACGCGCAAAAGATCGCGCAAAGATCTCGTTAGGCTGGCCTCGTCGCCGGGCTGCAGCGCGCCGCCCGCTGCGACCAGGGAGCGCGAGAGCTGGGCGAAGTTTTCCATGTGCGGACCAAAAACCACCGGACGATCGGCCACGATCGCTTCGACCGGATTTTGGCCGCCGCGCGCGGTCAGGCTTTTGCCGATAAAAACGACGGTCGCGATCGAGTACCAATCGCGAAGTTCTCCGGTGGTATCGAGAAGGAGGCAGTCGGTCCCGGGAGCGTGCACAATTTGGCTCCGCCGCGCGGTGGAAAGACCGAGCGCGCCGATTCGCGAACGGATCTCGGTTGTCCGCTCAATGTGTCGGGGGGCGAGGATGAGAAAAAGGTCGGCGAAGTCCTGCCGCAACTCGAGATAGATACGGGCGAGGATTTCCTCTTCGCCCTGATGCGTGCTGCCGGCGAGCAGAATCGGTCGGTCGAGATCGACTCCCAGTTCTTCAAGGACGGCGCGAGGCGCCGCCGAGTTCGAGGCCGCGTTCTCGGGATCATATTTAATGCTCCCGACCGGATGAAGGCGAGCGCGCTCGGCGCCTAACGATTCCCAGCGCACCATATCTTCCGGCTCTTGGACGCAAATCAGATCAAGTTTACGAAAATATGGCCTGACGAAAAACCTGAACTTCCGGAAGCGCCCTTCCGAGCGTGGGGAAAGGCGCGCATTCACCAGGGCGAGCGGGATTCCGGTCTCGTGCGCGATTGCAGTCAGGTTTGGCCACACCTCCGCTTCCACGAGAATGACGCGCCTCGGCCGAATGACAGCGAAGGCGCGGCGCATGATCGGCCAAAAGTCGAGTGGTGTGTAAAGGACTTCGATCCAGTCCGGCGAGTGCTTTTGTGCGAGGGCGAAGCCGGTCGTGGTCGTAGTCGTTAGGGAAACGCGCAACCCTGGCTCGCGTTCTTTCATTTTAGCCGCGAGTTTCAGCGCGATCATCACCTCGCCGACGCTGACGGCGTGCAGCCAGGTCGAGCCGCCGGGAGCGAGTCGTGCGCGCGTTTCCGCGTCATAAAAACCGAGACGCTGCCCGAACTTGTTTCGGTAGTTACCGCGCCGGAACATTTTCACGACATAGCCCGGGAGGAAAATCACAAGGGCGAGGGGAAAAAGCAGATTGTAGAGGAGACGGATCATTGCTCGGGTAGCGCACTCGTCTCGAGTGCTGGTCGCGCTGTTCCAGGGCGACGAACTTTCTGGCTGGCTCCGCATCCATCCAGAATTGATCGCCCTTCGAGAAGTCCGCGACGGTGAGACACCGTCGCCAGCACTCGAGGCGAGTGCGCTACCCGGATGGAGCTGTGATGAATGTGCGGATTCATTACTCGTTGGACGCCGCTTTGCGCTGCAGGAAAAGGGTCTCGGTCGCGCCGTAGGTTTTGCGCCGGATCACTTCCCAGAAATCTGTTGTCGGGAGGCGTTCGCCGGGTCTTTTTTCAAGTACGAAGATCCCTTCATTCGTTAGGCGGGCGGGCAGGCGATCATTGCGGAGGAGGAGTTTGCTGAAGGAATCACCCAGCTTCGATTTGTCGTAAGGCGGATCAGCGAAGATCAAGTCGTGTGATTCCGCGGTGCTGGCGTGGTTCAGAAAATCAAAGACGTCCTGTTTCCGGATCCGGCCTTCGAGACCAGTCTGGGCGAGATTGCGCTCGATCGCGGCGATGGCCTGGCGATCGCTCTCCACGAACATAACCGAGGCCGCGCCCCGGCTGAGCGCTTCGATTCCGAGGGCACCGGTGCCGGCGAAAAGATCGAGCACGCGTGCGCCGATGACCCGGTCGCCGAGGCTGGAAAAGATGGCCGCCTTCACCCGATCCATCGTTGGTCGGATTTCGTTTTTCGGGACGAAGAGCCGGATGCCGCCGGAAGTGCCGGCGATGACTCTCATGGCGAAGGAGCAGGTGTGGCCGACGGTTCGGGCGAGGCGGGTGCGGCGGCGGTTGCGGCCGGCACGGCCGCCTCTACACTTTCGTTAGGCGAAGCTTCGGGATTGGGCGCCGGCGTTGATTCTTCGGTCGGCTTTTTTTTCTTTTTCGGATGTCCGAACAGGCTGCTGATCACTCCACCGAGATCGCGCAAGTCGCGGCCGACGAGCTTATCCATCAGGTCGGTTTTGGGCCGGTCGATGGTTCCGCTGACCTTGAAGTCCACCGCGGCGTAGCCCGCAGGTTCCGGGAGCGGCTGAAAATTCTCCCGGATGGGCGCGAAGAGTTGACGGCGCACCTTGTCGTTCAGCGCGAGCTGTGAATCGAGCCGCAGCTTGCCCCGGAAACTGATCGTGCCGTTCGCGGTCA
>JBBPZW010000068.1:0-15302 GCA_038198475.1 Chthoniobacterales bacterium
CCCACAAGGCCAAGTCCGCGGGGCGAAGGCGGATCTCGAGCTGCGGAGTTCCGGGCGCGGATTGCACTTGCACCTCCGTGGAACCACGGATCTTGCCGAGCACACGGGCGATCTCCTGTGCCTTTGAGTCGAGCAGATCGAGATCGCTGCCGTAGATGTTGATGACGACGGAGGCGGTATAGCCAGAAAGCGTTTCCTCGACGCGCTCGGTCAAAATGTTTTGACCGCGAAATTCACGCCGGGGAATTGCGCGATCACTTTCCGGATGTCTCCGACGATTTGTTCGCCTGCCTCACCTTTCAGCGGATTCAAGTCGACATTGAATTCGCTGTAGTGGCTCCCGAAAATGTCGTCCGCCTTTTCCGCGCGCCCGACGCGCTGGGAGATGGAACGAACGGCGGGAAGTTTGCGCAGCTCGTTAGTTACTTGGTGGCCGATGCGCAACGATTCACCGAGCGACGTGCCCGGAACCGCTGACATATGAATGATGAAATGTCCTTCGCGAAGTTCCGGGATGAATCCGCCGCCGAGGAATGGCAGGATGGCGAGGCCGCAGACGGTCAGCGCGCCTGCGATGATGAGCGCGGTCCGCGGTCGCTTTTCAACGCGGGAGAGAATCCGTTCGTAGCGTGCCTTCAACCATGTCATTACCGGCGGCTCCTTTTCGTTGACGTGGCGGAAGCCGAGGAACGACAGACACAGCGCGGGCGTGACGGTGAGCGCCACGGCCAGTGACGCCATAATCGCGAGGATGTAAGAGACACCGAGCGGCGCAAACAATCGCCCTGCCACTCCGCTCATCGTCAGGATCGGAATGAAGACGAGCGCGACAGCGAAGGTCGCGTAAACGACTGCGCTTCGCACTTCGATTGAAGCGTTGAGCACGATTTGCAGCGGCGAAATCCGATCGACGCGCGAGCGGTTCTCTCGCAGGCGGCGAAGGATATTTTCGACGTCGATCACCGCGTCATCGACCACCACGCCGACGGCGATCGCGAGACCGTCGAGTGTCATCGTGTCGAGGCTGTAGCCGAGTCTTTCGAGGACCACGACGGCGGCGAGCAGAGAGATCGGAATCGAGGTAAAGGAAATTGCCGCCGTACGGAAGTTGAAAAGGAACAAGAGCAAGATCACGACGACCAGCGCCGCGCCGAGCAGCAGCGAAGACCGGACATTGTTCGTCGCCGTCTGAATGAAATTCGCCGGACGAAACAAGTCCGGCGTGAGCGTGATTTTTTCTGCCGCAATGGCGGGCCGGAGTTCATCGAGTGCCGCCTCGACTCGCTTCGTCACTTCAAGCGTATTCGCGCCATACTGGGCGGAGACGACGAGGACAACGCCCGGCTCTCCTTCGATGGCCGCCGCTCCGAGTGGCGGCTCCGGCGTGTCCGCGACCTGCGCCACATCGCCAAGAGTTATAGTGCCGCCATTAACCCGACTGACAGCGACGCCGGCAAGTTGCTTCGCAGTGAGCGACTGCCCCTCAGTTTGCAGAACCATCCGCTGATTTGCGGTTTCGATGAATCCTGCGCCGAGAACTCCGGTCGCACGTTTAGCGGCCGTCACCACGTCATTGAGGGTTAGATTGAATTTCGTTAGGCGCTCTGGCTGTGCCTGGATTTGCAGTTGCCTTACTTCGCCGCCGAACACCGCGACCTTTGCAACTCCCGGAGTGGCGAGAAGTCGTTGCCTAACGGTCCAGTCCGCAAAGGTGCGAACGTCCATCAAAGACCGCTCTTTTGACGACAAGCCGATCGTGAGCACGACGCTGGTCGATGAAGTCAGCGGCGTCATCGCGGGTGGTTGCACACCTTGCGGAAGCGTCGAAGCGATCGCCGACAGCCGTTCAGCTACGACTTGGCGAGCCCGATAAATATCAATGCCTGGCGTGAACGCAGCCGTGATTAACGAGAGCCCTTGAATTGACCCGGAACGCAACGATTCAATGCCGGCGACGCCGTTGATTGTGTTTTCAATCGGCTGCGTGACGAGGACCTCAACCTGTTCGGGAGAAAGTCCCGGCGCTTCGGTTTGAATCACAACGAGCGGCGGTGCGAACTCGGGAAACACGTCGTACGTAACCCGAGTCAGCGTGTACAGTCCGTATCCGACAAGCAGGCACGCGAGCGCAATGACAATGCCGCGTTGCCGCAGCGAGAATCGAACTATCGCCGTGAGCATGCGCAGAGCCGAGCGCAGCTATTGCGCGGTCGTTCCTCCATCACTTCTCTTCGCCCACGTCGATCTGTGCGCGGAATTCCTCGGACAGGAGTTGCTGCGCGCCTTTCGTGACGACGTGTTGATCAAGCGAGATTCCTTGCGCGACAAACCAGCCGCCAAGCGCGGGCGAGTCGGTTGGAAGTTCGCGCCGCGTCGAGCTGCACATAAATCCATGCTCGGCCCTGCCACCAAACGACGGCTTCTTTCGGCACGTTCACTCCACTTCGTGGCTCGCCGGTCGGAAGGAGAGCTGTCGTTGCTAGTCCAGGGTCGAGCGCGCCTGCATCAGTCGGAGCGAGATAGAAAAGCGTGGCTCCCTGAAGTCGCGGATCGATGCGAGTCGTCGCTGAAACAAGTGTCGCTGTTACAAAGTCTCCATCCGCAGCGCGAATCGTCGCCGTCGGCGGAGCGGCGCTAAGGGACGTTGAGGCAGGCAAGCTGAGTTGGATCAGAACCGCACGGTGATCGAGAAGCTGATCGAGTTCCGGCGAGCCCTCCGTTAACCAGCGCGCAAGCGTGTCGCCCCAGCGTTCGCGCATCGAGCTTTCAAGAACGCGCAACGAGGCTTCAGCCGGTTGCGCCGCAGCCTGCGCCGCCCGCGCTTTCACATCCGCGTCTTGAACAGATTCGGTCGAGACTCCGCTGCCTTTTTGGAGCAACTTCGTGCGATCCAAATCCATGCGCGATTCCTCCGCCGAGGCGATGGCTTTGACGCTCTCACCCTTCACCGTGAGATAAGCGCTGCGCGCGTCCCCCCAATCGTGCATTTCGAGCACCTGCGCGTGGCTGCTGCGACTGATGCATCGTCGATGGCAACGCGACGGCAGTGATTCCACTTTTCTGCTGCGTTGCGGCGTCGATGGAAATGATCGGCTCGTTATCCTGCACGGAAACGCGCGACGCAGCTTTGACCGGACGTTCCCGCTCCGCCTCGCTGGCGCGCTCCTTCTGCCCTCGGATGAACGCGAAGACAATCGCGCCGATCACCACCAGAAACACGGCAAGAGCGATCAGTTTCTTCACGCACGCGTTTTCCTGGCAGCGCTTTGCGAGAAGACTTTTCGCATCAAAAGCGCGAGCCGCTCCTGGACTTCGGCTAACTCTCTCCGGCCTTTCGCGGTCACGCGATAACACCTGCGCCGTTTCCCCTCGACCATCCGGTTCCGCACCGTGACGTCGCGCTCGGCCAGCAACGAGTGCAGCGCGGGATAAAGAGTGCCGGGGCTCAAATCAAAACCAAGCTGCTTCATCTCGGCGGCGATCTGCAAACCATAGACTTCCTCCTGTCCGGCGCGCCAGAGCGTATAAATCTTGACAAACCCTCGGAGAAAATCGCGATCGAGCATTTAGTTCATTATCGGATACCGATATTTGAATCCGACAATAACATCCCATTCAAAGAGCTCAACTGAGTGACTATAACGATGGACGCATTCCGCATCCAGGTCCGCCTGCGCTTCCGCGTCGCGTTTATCCACCATCGCCTGCGGGGCGGTCTGGATCGTGGCGACGGTGAAGTCGCTGTTCGCCGGCGCGTAGCCGGTCATCACCTTGAGCGCCGCGAAGCTGTCGCGGTCTTCCTGGCAGCGGCGCGGTGCCTGAGGCGCAGACCGACCTGGCGGTGAAGCCGGGCCAGGTGAGTGGCCTCATCACCGGATCCTTCAAGCACGCCGGCCACAACATCCTATCTACGAGGCGCGCAGTACGCGATGAGTGACCCGAACTCCGGCCCCTGGACCAATATCCAGCCTTTCTCGAGTCCGCGCCGGTTTGAAATTACCGGCCTGGAACGAGGCAAGGACGTCTGGGTGCGGGTCCGCCCCCGCAATTCCAATGGCGCCGGCCTGTCGAGCGATCCCGCCACTGCGATGGTCAATTAACGGGTTCTCAGCGTAGAAAAAAATCAGGCGCCGGGGGAGGAATGTCCCGGCGCCTTCTTTTTAATCTCTTCTGAAGCCCGCCGCGATAACGCGGCGAGAGGCGGAGCGGGTCGCCCCCAGCGGGGCCGTTCCTACTACCGCTGGTTATTCCGCCTCGACGTTAATGCTCTCCGCGAGCCGGCTGAGCTTCTTATCCGTTTCGCCCTCTTCATTAAGGGTCTGCTGGAGCAACTTTTCGCCCTTGGCGTCGCCGAGCAGTTTCGCGTAGGTGCGGGCCGTGCCGTAGCCAGCCATCTCGTAGTGCTCGACCCGCTGCCCGGCAGAGATAAGGCCGGCGTCTCGTACTTCGTCCGCGGCGTCTTCTTCGATCATTTCCTGGCCTTCTTTGATGACACCTTCCATGCCTTTGCACTTCGGGCCGCGGGTCGTCTCGTCGTGGCTCTTGAGAATCTGTTCGAGGCGCGTGGCGTGTTCCTTAGTCTGCTCCAGATGCTGCTTGAAACCGTCGGCAAGCTGTGGGTTTGTCGCGGCCTTCGCCATTTTCGGGAGGGCTTTGATGATCTGATTCTCTGCGCTGTAGAGATCTTTCAGTTCGTGAATGTAGAGATCTTTTAGTGTTTCGAGTTCCATAGTAGTGACTAAATCGTCAGGTCGACGGCCGGCGGATTGGTAATTCGAAACTAATCTCGCGGGCTTCGAGAGCGCCGTGGGCTCCTCCAGCTAATGGGCGCAGCCGCGCATCAGGACGATAAGAATGACCGTCCCGATCGCGGAGACGAGGAGAGAGCCGAGGCAACCAAGGCGATTGGAAAAGAATCCGAACATGCCACCGAATCGAGCGCCGCTGGGGCAAAAAGCTTGAAAATATCGATCGGCGGTCAGCGCAGCCGCTTCGCGTCAGCTTTTGCTCGCACCTTTTCTCACCAATTTACGATCAACAGGGCCGAACCAAGTTCGACCTGCGTATTTCCTGTGACCACTCCTCGGCAGTCGCCCGGGGGCACAAACAGAAAAGAATCACCGTATGTATCATCACATCAAGAAACTAATGTTCACCGTCCGCGTCGGTACCCCGGAGCCGCGCTTTGGCAACATGCTCCTCGAGCAATTTGGCGGAGCCAATGGTGAGCTGGCGGCGGCCATGCAGTATTCAGTGCAGGGGATTAACTGTGAGAATATGGCCTGCAAGGATCTCCTCATGGATATCGGAACGGAAGAGCTAAGCCATCTGGAAATCATCGGCACACTCGCGCGGATGCATCTCAAACCGATGAAGAAGGACGCCGACGCGGCCGAGCACGATCCACTCATCGCGATCGCCGGCGGCGGCGGAGTGGCGCTATGTAACTCGATGGGAACTTCCTGGACGGCGGATTACCTTAAGGTGACGGGAGAACTGGATGTCGATCTGCGCAGCAACATAGCCGCAGAAGCGCGGGCCAAAATCGTCTATGAACGTTTGATCGATTTCTGCGACGACTCCGGGACCAAACAAGCACTGCAGTTTCTGATGACGCGCGAGATCACCCACCTGCGGGCCTTCACCCAGGCGCTCGAAAGCCTGGGCAAACCTCCCTTTACCATCGGCAGGATTCCGCCCACGCCGGGAATCGTCGACCAGTATTACAACGACTCGACCGGCCAAGGCGACGACGGCGAAGTGGACACGACCGGTCCGTGGAATGACAACGATATCGTCACCGTGGTCGAGGCGCCGGCGATGCAGGAATTCCAGGTGACGGAGGCGACCCCGAAGTCGGGCAAGACGACGCGTGACCAAAGTCAAAGCCAAAAGAAATCGAAGTCGTCGAAGTCCTCGAAGTAATCGACCTACCTGGCCACTTATTCGAGCGCCGGCGCGATCTCCCTGAACTCCGGCGCCGTCGTGCCACCCACATCATCGAGGAAAATGAGCGCGTAGCGCGCGGAGCGGAGTCGCTCGCCGCCGGCAACGGCGCGGGTTTCGGCGCTCTGCTCAATGCGTCGCAGGAAAGTTCCCGGCGTTTCGAGAACGGCACGCCGGAGCTCGATCTGCTCGTCTCGATCGCCCAAGAGCTTCCTGCCGTTCTCGGCGCCCGGCTGACCGGCGCGGACTTTAGCGGGGCAACCCTCACGTTGTGCGAAAGAGGACTGCGGAGTAGTCCGCTCGGGAGCTGGCAGCGCGGTGCGTGCAGTCCGGCGGATTCACTCCGCGCATCCTCATTCAATCGCTGAGAGCGCCCGTTGCTTGTAGGGAAACCGCCTACCGTTCACTTCGGTGCGCAAGCACAACCATCGCCCGCGGCGTGGGCGATTTCACGCATACAGTATGGACTCAATGGAACACAGTTTTATCCTTCCGGGCCAGCGCAGTCCCGGGTTTCCCATCATCGTCCACTCCCATCTTGGCTGGGACTGGGTTTGGCAGCGGCCACAGCAATTTCTCTCGCGCCTTTCCCAGCGCCATCGCGTGCTTTTCAGCGAGCCGCCGATGGCCGACGCGGCGTTATCACGCTCCGGCGTGAAGCTTAAGCCCGCGCCGAATCACCCGAATGTCGTCCTGCTCCAGATAAGAACGCCGGCGGCCGACTTTGACGACGTGCGCTGGATGGACCAGGAACGGCGGCGTCTGGTGCAGTCCGTCCTGTCTGGTCCGCTCGGACAGGCTTTCCAAGCCCCGGTGCAATGGTTTTACGACCCGATGGCGGTGACTGCTTTCGCCGGTGCGCTTGAGGAGCGAGCGAATGTGTACGATTGCATGGACGAGCTGTCTCTCTTCCGTGGGGCGCCGCCAGAGCTCGTTAGGCGCGAACGCGAGTTGCTCGCGCTGGCGGACGTGGTCTTCGCCGGCGGGCCGAAGATTTGGGAAGCGAAACGGCGCTTGAATTCTAACTGCTTCTGCTTCGGCTGCGGCGTGGAGCAAGAGCACTTCGGCCGGGCGCGGGATCCGGTCCTGACTTTGCCGGAAAATGTGGCGCGATTGCCGCGGCCGATCCTAGGCTACTTCGGGGTCGTCGATGAGCGCATCGATTATGATCTGTTAGGCGAGCTCGCGGACGCGACGCCGGGAAGCGTGGTGATGGTGGGGCCGTGGACGAAGGTGGACCCGCAAACCTTTCCCCAGCGACCAAACTTGCACTGGCTTGGCGGCCGCCCGTATGCGGAGTTGCCGACCTACGCGAAGAGCTTTGATGTTTGCCTGATGCCTTTCGCGATCAACGAGGCAACCGACTTCATCAATCCCACGAAAGCTCTCGAATATATGGCCACCGGCCGGCCCATTGTCTCGACGCCGGTGCAGGATGTAGTGCGCCAGTATAGCGAGATCGTGACCATTGGCCTGGGGCGCGAAGACTTCATAAACGCTTGTCGCGAGGCTGCGGCCCAACCGAATCTCTTGCAAATCGCGCGCGGCCTTGCACTCGCGGAACGCAGCTCCTGGGAATCAATCGTGCGACAACTCGAGAACCACGTCACCGAGGCGCTAGCCGCGCCACGCGATCTGGCCCGGAGTGCAGCATGAAGAAGGGCTACGATTTTCTCATCGTGGGCGCGGGCTTCGCCGGAAGCGTGCTCGCGGAGCGGCTCGCCGCGGATCTCGGACAAAAGGTGCTGGTCTGCGATCGGCGTCCGCACATCGGCGGCAATGCCTACGATCGTGCCGATGCCGCAGGTCTCCTCGTGCACCAGTACGGCCCGCATATTTTCCATACGAACTCGGCCGACATCTTCGCTTATCTTTCGCGTTTTACGGCCTGGCGGGCTTACGAACATCGCGTGCTCGCCAGCGTCGCGGGGAAATTGCTCCCGATCCCGATCAATCTCGATACGATCAACCGCCTCTACGACCTGCGGCTGACGGAGGGAGAAGTAGCCGCCTTCCTCGCTGCACGGGCGGTGCCTTGCGCAGACCCGCGTACATCCGAGGAGGTCGTCCTGAGCCGAGTGGGGCGCGATCTTTACGAGAAGTTTTTTCGCAACTACACGCGCAAACAATGGGGCCTCGATCCCTCGCAGCTCGACGCGCAGGTAGCGGCCCGCATCCCAGTGCGGACGAACCGGGACGACCGCTATTTCACCGATCAATACCAGTCGATGCCAAAGCAAGGTTTCACCCGGATGTTTGAGAACATGCTCGACCACGAAAACATCGAGCTGGCTTTGGGAGCGGATTACCGGGATTTGCGCGAGCAGGTAAAATTTCGTCAGCTCATCCACAGCGGCCCAATCGACGAGTTCTTCGACTATCGGTTTGGGCAGTTACCATATCGGTCGCTCCGCTTTGAGCACCGCACAGTGGATCAGGAATGGTTCCAGCCGGTCGCGGTGGTCAATTACCCTAACGAACAGGAATACACCCGGATTACGGAATTCAAACACCTCACCGGACAACAGCATGCGCGGACGAGCCTCGTCTATGAGTATCCCACCGCGGAGGGAGACGCTTATTATCCCATTCCACAGCCTGCTAATGCAGCGATTTATGCACAGTATCGCGCCCTCGCGCAGACCGTGCCGGACGTGCACTTCGTCGGCCGGCTCGGCACCTACCGCTACTATAACATGGACCAAGTCGTGGGTCAGGCGCTTACGCTTTACAAGAAACTAGCCTGCATAGAAGGGGCGAATACCGATGGAAGAGATGGAGTTGTGGGGCGGAGTCGAGTGCACGATCAACCGAGTCGGGGATCGGTTCTTCAGTCAACTTAAGCGCACCGGGCATTGGCAGCGTGCGGATGAAGATTTAGGGTGCTTCACCACGCTGGGTTTACGTACGCTGCGATTTCCAATCCTTTGGGAATCGATCGCGCCGCGGGTTCCCGGGGAATTCGACTGGAGCTGGCAAGATAAGAGACTGGCCCGTCTGCGCGACCTGGGGGTGCGTCCGATTGCGGGGCTCCTTCATCACGGCAGTGGGCCGGCCTACACCAGCTTGGTCGACCCGGAATTTCCGCGGAAGTTTGCGGCCTTCGCTGGGGCCGTGGCGCGACGTTATCCGTGGATCGACGCTTACACGCCGATCAATGAGCCCCTTACGACGGCGCGTTTTAGCGGACTCTACGGGCACTGGTATCCGCATGGTCACGACGACGCCACATTCGTCCGCATACTGCTTAACCAATGCCGCGCGATCGCTCTAGCGATGGAGGAAATTCGAAAAATTACTCCTCACGCAATTCTTGTTCAGACGGACGATCTCGGCCGGACCTTCAGTACGCAACGCCTGCGCCACCAGGCGATTTTCGACAACGAACGGCGCTGGCTCACTTGGGATTTGCTCCGCGGCGAGGTCGAGCCGAGGCACGTGATGTGGAACTATCTCCGCGAAAACGGCGGCGAAGAGGCTCAGCTTTATTCGTTAGGCGAGCATCCTTGTCCGCCCGAGATCATCGGAATTAACCACTATGTCACGAGCGACCGCTTTCTTGATGAGCGGATCGACGACTACCCGCCGGAAACGCACGGCGGCAATCGCTGGGAAAGATTTGCCGACGAGGCGGCGGTACGCGCCTGCTCGCATATCTGGCTTAGCCGGCGCGATCCGCGATGCTCATCAGCGCTATCAGACGGCGATCGCAATTACCGAAGTGCATCTGGCCTGTTCGGCGGAAGAACAACTGCGTTGGTTCATCGAGGCGTGGGAGACGGCCGTAGAAGCGCGGGCGAAGAGAGTCGACGTCCGCGCCCTCACCGTATGGTCACTCCTCGGCGCCTTTGACTGGGACAGCCTCGTCACCCGGGTTAACGGACATTACGAATCCGGTGTATTCGACGTGAAATCCGGCAAGGCTCGGCCGACGCTGCTCGCAGAGGCGGTGAATTCCCTCGCACGGGGCGAGCAATTCGACCACCCGGCGCTACAAGAGAGGGGTTGGTGGCACCGGATGTCCCTCCGTGCGGATGGAGGCGGGATAGCGTGCAAGCAGGATGGAATCCTCGCCGTAAGCTAACGCTTCACGTCGCCGCGATCGCCTTGTCCCTTTTTTACTTTGGTCTTCGCGTTTGTCCGGCGATCGGCGGCGAGGGAACGGCCGACAGAGACTTCTTTCTTGAACTCGCCTTCCTTATTCCGCCGGACATAACGACGATCGCCCTCGTGCGGTTCGATGACAGTTCGTTTGCTGGTTTTACTGCTCTTTTTTGCTGGCATAAGCTTTTTCCATCACTTCGCGTCTGCAAGTGAGATCGGTTCTCAGATTTTCGCCGATTAACATCTGCTTGCAGCCGGCGAAGCAGGCTGCCCGCGTTCTTGATTGCATTACCGTCGCGTTATTATCGTTGCGATACCTTAGCCAGAAGTAGCAATTGAGCGCCCATTAACTGCCGTCTCGCTGGCGTAATGCAATAGATCAGATCTCAACGCTGCGACGAGTAATAGTAGCGGGCGCACGAGCGCCGTCGGGAAGCGAACCATTCGCCGTGTTCGCCGCCGATTTCAGTACCCAGATGATGCCATGCCTGCAAAGGCGAGCTTCCGGGACCAGCTCACTAACAATCCCTGACGACTCTTCGAAGGTCTCCTTAATTGTGACGATCTTCACGTCACGAGCGCTTCTTTGTCCCGGTAGTGTTTGAACCAGAGCCTTTTTCCGCGTGGGGACGCTTCACCTTTGCCAGTGTCTTTTGCAGCTCGCCGCTTATCCGGTTCCTTGGCGATGCCTTTGAAGGGTTTGCCGTCGCTCTTTACGTCGATGAACTCGCCCTTCTTTTTGCTCCCGGGTGTTTCGTTGCGTTTCGTCCAGTCGCGTTTTGAGATCAGCGGCTTGGAACGCGGCAAAGACATCTGGGTGCGGGGGAGAAATCTCCCGGCGCTTTTTCTTTTTCGCCGTTTCTCTCGTCCGGGAAGAAGCGCCGACTGGAAACGGACGACGCCGCTTAGGAATTTTCTTTAGCCGGCGATTTGCCCCGCGTCCGATTGGCACCGGAAGTTTTTTTGTCTCTATGGCGCCATGTCCCAGAATTATTCGGCTGAGGAACGGCTCCGAATTCTTCGCCTGAGTCGATAATGAACGCCGTTGGTACTCGGTGGATGACAAACGTGTCTGTACCGTTTGCCAGCGGATCATCAGCGGCCGGGAGATCCGAATCAGTGGCGGGCCGGATCATTACACGCTGGCTTGTGCGACCGAAGATTGCCCAGGAAAGTCTCGCCGGTTTTGCGTACCCCGAGCTCGAATCCCTTCCGGATAAAGAACGCCAAGGCTGAGAGCGCGGAATTCCCCGCGAGTGAGCCTGCTGCGTGAGGCTTTTGGAAAAGCCTAGGATTTATCCGTAAATTACGATGTGCCCGCCTACCGATTGCCCCAAGGACCCAAATTGATTTGTTAGGGCATGGCCCGATATCTTACCTCCGACAAACGACTCGACATTCTGCGCGCGGCGGACGTCGAGCGGCGCTGGTCTTCACTGGATGACAAGCGCGTCTGCGTGGTCTGTAACCGGGTCTTCAGCGGACGTCAGGTGGGGATCATGGGCCGGTCGGGCGCTTACCTGCTGCAATGCCCAACCCCGGGATGCCCCTCCCTCGTTAGTCATTGGTTTCTCGCCGGGTCGTCCGCCAAAAAAGAGGAAGCGGTCAGGCCACAGCTGGCGAAGTCGGAGTTCCAGTTTTTCCTGCCCGACGCGGCTTAAATTAGGACGCGCTGCGGCTTCATTCCCGCGATCTTTTACGCGCCGGGCAGCAGGCAGGTCACAAGTGTGCCTTTCCCCTCGGCTGATTCGACGGTGAACTTCGCCCCGACGACGTCGGCCCGGTATTTCATGATGTGCAGACCCATGCCCTGGCTCACCCGGGCGGCGGAGAATCCTTTACCGTTGTCTTTAATCGTTAGGCTAAGGCCTTTGCGATCACGCACCAGCCGGATCGTAACGACGGTGGCTTTCCCGTTCTTGATGGCATTGGTGACGGCCTCCTGGGCGATGCGATAGAGGTTCAAGGCGACCGCTTCATCGCGGATGCGGACTTGGCGCGGACAATCGCAGTGGCAGGTGACGGAACGGACCTCGCTGGTGCGAAAGGCAAGCTCGCGCAGCGCGGTGGCCAGACCCTGGGAGGTGAGCTCGATGGGATGGAGTCCGCGGGCGAGGTCGCGGGCCAGGCCGACGTTGTTGTTCACGATGCGAGCGGCTTCCTTGAGCACCTTCGAGCCGGATGGATCTTTCCGCTCCATCTTGTGCGCGGCGGTCTGCACAAAAAGGGCGGCGGCAGCCAATTCCTGGCAGAGGCTGTCGTGCAGATCCTGCCCGATGCGGCGCTTCTCGCGTTCGCTGATGAGGAGGAGTTCCTGTTCCACTTGGACGCGACCCTTCATCTCGGCCTTGAGTTGTCGATTGAGACCGGTCAACTGCGCGGTGCGCTCGTCCACCCGGGTCTCGAGGTCGCGGTGGGACTGCTGCAAATCTTCCTCGGCCCGGTGCTGCTCGGTGGCGTCGCGGCCGATCTTGGCAAAGCCGCGCAGGTGCCCATGCTCGTCGTCGAGCCGGCGCATGATGCCGTCGATCCAGACGCGGCTGCCATCCTTGCGCAGTTGCCAGCGGCGATCGGGGGCGACGCCTTTGCGCAGGGCCGTGCGCATCTCTTTTTCCTCCTGTCCCCGGGCCCGATCCTCGGGCGTAAAGATGATCTCGCCGCTCTTGCCGAGGGCTTCATCGGCGCTCCAGCCGAAGACGCGTTCGGCGCCGGCGCTCCAGTAAATGATCTGGTTGGCGGGATCGAGCAGGAACATGGCGTAATCGGGCGCGCCCTCGATGAGAAGGCGGAAGCGCTCTTCGCTCTCGGTCAGTGCTTCACTTCGTTCCCGGTCTTCCGTGACGTCCTGGAGGACGCCGGCGACCCGCGAGATTTCGCCCTGCTGGTCGCGAATCGGGAAGCCGCTGTCGCGAATCCAGCGGACGGCGCCGTCGCTAGGCCGAACGATCCGGTAGGTGATGGTGACGGTTTCGCCCGCCTTGAGCCGGGGGAGCATGTCGGCGCCTGGATCGCGGTCGGCCGGGTGAATCAATTCCTCCCAGCGGGCGAAATCGCGCAGGATCGGTCCGCGCTCTTCGCCAAACATCTCTTCGTAGGCGGGGTTGAGATATTCGAGCTGGCGGGTCTCGGCGTTGAGGATCCAGAAAACGTCGGTCGTGTTCTCGGCAAACTGGCGGAAGCGCTCTTCGCTCGCGCGGAGCGCGGCCCCGGCCTGCTTGTGCTCGCTGATGTCGATGACGTATTTGACCGCGAGGTCGGGGTTGAGCTTCGCGGCACTAAAGAGGCCCCACCAGCGGGTGCCGTCCTTGCGCAGGCATTCCTTTTGGTAGGTGCCGGTTTTCCCGTCGCGCTCCAGCTGGTCGAGTGCGCTGGAGGTGAGGGGCCGCCATTCCGGGGGCGTCAAATCCTGCCAGCGCACGACGCCATTTTCCACCTCGTCCCGGCTGTAGCCGCTCATCCGGAGGAAGGCGTCGTTCGTGTCGGTGATCTGACCGTCGGCGTTGAGAAAAATCACGCCCACAGTCTCGATCTCAAAGGCGCGTCGAAGGCGGGCCTCGTTTTCCCGCAGCTCCTCCTCGGCATGTTTGCGCCGGGTGATATCGATGAAGGTCGCGACCACGCCGGCGATGCGATCCTCGGCAGTGCGGTAGGGAGCGATCCGCGTCATATACCAGCCCGCCTCGCCGACCCGCACCTCGCGTTCAACCGTGGTCAGGTCGCGCAGGACCTGCTCGGTGTCTTCGAGGAAACTTTCGTAGGCGAGCTTGTGCGTGATGTCGGAGAGCGGCCGGCCAAGATCGGCCGGGATGAGGTTGAAAATCTTCTGCGCGCTCGGAGTAAAACGCTGAATGCGCAGTTGGCGATCGAGAAAGACGGTCCCGATGTCGGTCGAGGCCATGAGGTTGTTGAGGTCGCCGTTGGCCCGACTCAACTCCTCGACGCTGCTCTTCAGCTCATGGTTGACGGTGGTGAGCTCTTCGTTCGAGGCCTTGAGCTCTTCGTTTGTCGCCTCGTACTGCTCGACGGTGGCGTTGAGCTGCTCTTTCAGGTGCTGAATCTCGTCGTCGAGATCGCGATTGATCGTGTCGGGCCCGGCGGGCGCGGGCGGCGCGCCGGCCGTCTCGAGTTCCCGTTCAAAGAGGACGAGGAAAAATTCGTCCGCGCCGCCATCCTGCCGGATCGGGCAAACGCTGACCGTGATCGCTTCTGTCCGGCCTTCAATGTCCATCGCCTGCGGTGCGCCGCGGATGGTCTCCCTTGTTTTCTCGGCTTTGAAGAGGGCGGTGCGCAACTCGCTCCGGAGGGCGGGATGGACAATTTTGAGAAGGTTCGAGGTGATCTCGCCGGCTGGGAATTGCAGGTAATGGCCGGCGTGCTCGGAGAGATGAACGATGTCGTGCGAGCCATCGATGACGAGCGAGGGCGGTCCGTATTGTTCGAGCAACTTGAGATGCAGCTCGCCGAAAAGTACCCCACGGCGACTGTGGCCGGAATGGACCGAGGCAGTCGTTGCCTTGTTCGCCTCCTCCATTTTCAGAGGCGTGCTGTCGGCCGGCATGTCGGCGAAGAATTGCTCGAGCGGGGCGATTCCGCCGGCCGAGGCGCCGAGGCCGACGACGGCTGACGGTTCGTTAGGATCGAGGCGCTTTTTGGCCGCGTGGCGCGCGTTTTCGCTCGTCGCGTCGGTCGCGGCGGGATCGTTAGGCTCGGCAGTCGGCTCAGACATCGGTGAACGCTTGCGGGTCGCGCAGCTTAAGCACGAAAACTCTTTCGTCCCATTGGAAACGCAGCTCGCTCCCGGGGCGGTTCGCCTTTTTCTGAGATGGGAAAATGTCGTTAGGCAAAATCCCCGCCGAAAACATGGGAAAAAAGGCTGTTCAGGGGCGCACTTCTGTCCAACCGTTCCTCGCTATGCACGCACCTGACCTCGCCGCCGTAACCGACTGGTTTCACATCACGCTCACGCCGTGGAAGATTGTCGGCCTCGTCGGCAGCTTTATTTTCGGCCTCCGCTTCCTCATTCAATGGATCGCCTCGGAGCGGGCGAAGAAGAGCGTCATCCCGATCGGCTTCTGGGAATGCAGCGCGCTCGGCTCGATCCTGACCCTGAGTTATTTCTGGATTTACCGGCATGACTCGGTCGGGATCCTGCAAAGCGCCTTGCCCCTCCCGATCTATCTGCGCAATTTGTACTTCCGTTGGACGCATCACCATGCGCAACATCCGGGGAACGAACCGCGGCCGCCGGAATA
>JBBPZW010000069.1:0-5538 GCA_038198475.1 Chthoniobacterales bacterium
AGGTTCACCATCTCGCCGTCGCCGCCGATGTTGTAAACCGCACCTGGTTTGCCCTTGAAAAGCGCGGCCACGATCGCGGCGCAATGATCTTCGACATGGATCCAGTCGCGGACGTTTTTCCCGTCGCCGTAAACCGGGAGCGGCTGGTCGTTGAGCGCCTTGATGATCATGAGCGGAATCAACTTTTCCGGAAACTGATAGGGGCCGTAATTGTTGGAGCAGCGGGTCACGATCACTTCCTGGCCAAAAGTGTGATGGCAGGCGAGGGCGAGAAGATCGGCGCCGGCCTTGCTCGCGGAATAGGGGGAGCTGGGCTCGACCGGCGATTGCTCGGTGAACTTCCCGGTTTCGCCTAACGATCCGTAAACTTCATCAGTCGAGACCTGGATGAAACGCTGCACGCCATGGCGGCGGGCGGCCTCGAGCAGGATGCTCGTGCCGACAACATTGGTGTGGATGAAATTCTGCGGGGAATTGATGCTCCGGTCGACGTGCGACTCGGCCGCGAAATTGATGATGGCGTAGAACTGCTCCTCGTGCAGGAGCGTGTCCATCTGGTCGGCGTTGGCGATGTCGGCCTGGAAAAATTCGTATCGTTCCCCGTGCTCTTCGACCACGCCGTCGAGATTGGCCAGATTTCCGGCGTAGGTGAGGGCGTCCACATTCGTCACGTACGTCGGCTTGTAATGTTGCAGAATGTAACGAATAAAGTTACTCCCGATGAAACCACAGCCTCCTGTTACCAAGATGCGCATTGGTGCGCTACCTAGCAGCGGAGACCAACCCGCGCGAGTGGAAATTGAAGCGCCGCCGCCGTTCGCCGAACGCCTCGCGCGACTCGACTGGACCTTCTGGGGCATCATCGCCCTCGGTGCTCTCTTCCGTTTCCTCCTCCTCAGCATCAAGCCGCCCCATTTCGACGAGGGGATCAACGGCTGGTTCGTCGACCAGATGATGAAGACCGGGTTCTACCGCTACGACCCGACGAATTATCACGGGCCGCTCCATTTCTACGTGCTCTTCCTCGCGCAGGCCGTTTTCGGGCGGCACATCTGGGCGCTGCGGCTGCCGGTCGTGCTCGTCAGCCTGGCCTCGATTTTCCTGACCCTGAAGTTCGAGCCGTTTGTCGGGCGCTGGATCTCGCGGATCGCCGCCTTCGCGATGGCGATCTCGCCTGCGTTCGTTTTTTACGGGCGCTACTCGATCCACGAAGTGTGGCTGCAGTTTTTCTCGATGCTCTTCATCTTCGGGCTGATCGGCCTCTGGAAATCGGGCACACGTGGCTACCTCTGGTGCGTCGGGATCGGCGTCGCCGGAATGATCCTGACAAAGGAGACCTACATTATCCACATCGGCTGCGGGCTGATCGCGGCCGGCGTCCTGTGGATTTCGCACCGGCTGACTCCGATGCCGGATGTGAAACGCGCGCCGCAGCATTGGGATCTGGCCGACCTCGCGATGGTCGTGGGCGCGGCGATCTTTTTCATCGTCTTCTTTTATTCCGGCACGTTTCTCAATTGGCAGGGATTGAAGGGCCTCTACGGGACGTTTGCGGTTTGGTATCAAACGGGCTCTAACGGCAACGGACACGAGAAGCCGTGGCCGTACTGGCTCGAGCTGGCCATGCGCTACGAATGGCCAGTCTTGGTCGGGCTTTTCCTTTGCGGAGCTTGTCAGTTCTTTCGGAATTTGGTCATCCGCTATCTCGCCATTTATGGCGTTGGAGTCTTCGCGGCTTACAGCATCATTCATTACAAGACGCCGTGGATTATCATCAGCATCGTCTGGCCGTTCCTCTTCGTTTTCGCGGCGGGCGCGGCATCCTTGAAGATTCCGCGCAAGGCGTTCGCCGTCGTGGCGATGGCCGTGGTCGGTTTTGCTTTTGGAGTGCTCGTTAGTTACTTCGTGCAGCCGGAATCGGTCCACACCGCGTGTCAGTGGGGAACCTACCTGCGCGAAACGGTGACGATCACGCTCGCTGCGACCAGCACCAGCGGGGTCTGCGGCGAGATTGGGCAGCGATTGTTCGTCTCAGCAGTTGCCTTCGCGCTCCTCGGCGGCGGGTTGGGATGGTGGTTCGCGGAAGGCACTTTCAAGTTTGGCGACGGCCTGATGCGCAGCGTGCAACGAAGTGTGGTCGCCATCGCGCTCGTCATGTCTTTCGGAATGGCGATCCGGCTCAATTATTTCCGCTTCAGCACGGACACCGAGCCATATGTCTATGTCCAGACCTACACCGACATCTTCAAGCTCATGAAGCCGGTCATGCGCCTGGTCCGGAGTAACCCGCTTAATTACCGGATGGTGGGTCATTTCATTCGCACGAGTACATATCCTTTCCCGTGGTTGCTTGGCGATTTCCCAAATGTGGGTTACTACGAAAAAAATAATTCGCCCGGAAAGTTCGACGCCGATTTCCTTGTCGTGCAGGAAGACCGTGTCGCGGAGGTGGAGAAGAAGCTCCACGAAAGTTATTTCACCGAGCCGATGAAGATTCGTCCCTACCAGGACACCTCCAAGCTCTATCTGAACACCAAGACTTTCGGGAAACTCTTTCCCAAGAGGAAACCTGAGTTTGTCGGAATGCCTCTTCCCGCGCCGGCCGGACCACGATGAAGGTCTTCTCGGCCGGACTGACTTTCGTCAACGTCGCCACGATGGCGGGCCTGATTCTTGGGATCGTGGGCGGCGGGCTCAACGAAGGTTTTGCCGGCCTCGTCCTTCTTCTCGGTCTGGCGGCGGCGATTTATGCCTGGTTTGGAACAGCGCCATTTTCTCGGCGAAAAAAGATAGTTGTCCCGCCTACGACGCCCCTGCCGAAATCGAAACGCGCCCGGCGCCGAATGAAACTCGAGCCGCAGCCCGTGGTCACCGTGCCGCCGCCGCGTCGTTGGCATTTCTGGGCGTGGGCGGTTGGGATTGTGTTTCTGATGTTTGCGGTCCGTTCCTTCTGCTGGCTCCTCTGGGTCGACGGCGCCAACTTGAAGATTCAATCGCCTAACAATCTCGGCGATCTCTCGCTCCACATCACCTACATCAAATATTTCGCGAACGGCGTCGCGCTTTGGCCGGATAACCCGATCCACGTTTACAGCTCGCTGCGCTATCCCGCCGGGATCGATTTCTTCGACTCGCTCCTCATCCTCCAACACATCGATTTGGTGCGAGCGCTGGTCTGGACTGGTCTGCTCGGGTCGGCGGCGACCTTCTATGGCTTCTATCGCTGGGGCGGTGCCTTCGGCATCGCCGGGTTTCTTTTTAACGGCGGCCTCGCCGGCTTCGCATTTTTCCAGAAACACCAATTCATCGATTACCAGGCCGAGCGCATCGCCTGGAAGAGCATCCCCCTAACGATGTTTGTGACCCAGCGCGGATTGCTCTATGCGATTCCCGCCGGCCTGATCCTCCTGCTGCATTGGCGGCGAAAGTATTACCCGGCCGCGCCTAACGAGACGACGGGTAAACGCCGCGGTTTCCTGCCGTGGTGGGTCGAGTGGTCGCTCTACGCCACGATGCCGCTTTTTCACGTTCATACCTTCCTGGCGCTTTCCATTGTGCTCGGTTTCTGGCTGCTCATCGGCTCGTGGGAGATGCGCAAACAAGTCGCCATCCTGCTCGCCGCCGCTTTTGTCCCGGCGACCTGGATTGTCTGGATGATCACCGACCATTTCCAGGCGAAGTCGATCCTCGCCTGGGCGCCCGGCTGGCTGCAAAGTGACCCGGGTTTCTCCACCTCGGCCGTCAGCTTCTGGATCATGAACTTTGGCCTAACGTTGCCCGCGATGGTGGCGCTCGTCGGCGTGGTCGTCTGGCACGCCTGGAAAAGGTGGCAAGTGAGCAAGAGTCCGCCCAAAGATGAAGTCGACCCCAATGTGGGAGAGGCCTCTGTGACCCGATCGTCCGACACCAAATTCTACTTCTCTCCTGCCTTCGCCTTTGTCATGCCGGCCACGGGAATTTTTCTCTTCGCGTTTTTCGTCAAGACCGCGCCCTGGGGCTGGGACAACACCAAGCTCTTCATCTGGGCCTACTTCATTTGCCTGCCGTTTCTTTGGAGCGAGTTGATCGCGAAGACGCTCTGGCCGATTCGCGCCGGCGTCTGCTTCTGTCTCTTCTTTTCCGGATTCGTTAGTCTCTTCGGCGGCCTGGTGGTTGGCTCACCCGGTTTCGACATCGCGAACCGCCTCGAACTGGAAGCCATCGCGACCGTCCTGCGCAAGATTCCGATCAAGGAACGCTTCGCTGCTTATCCGACCTTCAATCACCCGCTCCTGCTCGACGGTCGCAAGGTTGTTCTCGGCTACGGCGGCCATCTCTGGACGCAGGGATTCGACTACGGACCGATCGAGCAACAGTTGAAAGGCCTTATGCTCGGCGCGCCGGATTGGCGGGAACGAGCCAAAAATCTTCACGCGCGTTATCTTTTCTGGGGCCGGGAAGAGAAACGCGAATACGCCACCAGCCGAAAGCCGTGGGAGGGGCAGACGGCGGTTGTGGCGACCGGTTTGTGGGGAACGATCTACGACCTCGAGCGCCCCGCGTCAGCGGCCGGCCAATAGCTGCGGCCGTTCGCCGGGCAACGACTGCGAGCGATCCAGGATCATCTGTCGCAAAGAAGTTTTCTGCGCCGCGTAGTCGGCCACTTCGCGCGGATTGATCATCGCGCCGTCCGGCAGGAAAACGAGCAGCTTCACGCCCGGATTGTCGTGCATGAACCTAACGATGCTTTCCGCGATCATCTGTTCCGCCGCGATGTGCATACGGTAAAGGTGCTCGACGTTGTAGCGCCGCAGGCGCGCCGAAGTCGAGACGCGGTCGACGAAATTATCGAATGCTTCCGGCGGCGGCCGGTAATCCGTCGGGAGCAGGGTCCGTTCGTTTTCCGTTAGGGCATCGCCCGCCTGGATTTTGCGCAGCAGCTCGCGCGGCGAACCGAGCGCGACCTGGACGAGATCAGGCCGCAATGCGCGCCGCATCCAATCGCTCCGCGGCGGCGCGCCGAGCTGGTCGACGAGTTGTTGAGCGGAAATTTCCTGCCGTTGCCATTGATCGAGGAGCGGCTGCTGCGTGGTGGGAAGCTCGCTCCATCCGAGCGCGACGCGCGCGCCGCTTTGCTGCAGGCTCTCGATAATGCGCCCGGCCGGCTGGCTTTCGCTCGCAGATCTTCTCGTTAGGCCAAAATAGAAAACATCCACCTTCTGAAGTCCCGCTTTCCAAGTGTCGTCCTGTGTCGGCGGGCGCGGCGCTTCGCCGGTGGCAAATTTCGGCAGCGGCGGTTTGCCGAAGGTCCCGCAACCGCTCAGGAGCGCGGCCGCCAGCAAGAGCCACCACTTCACGCTTCGCGTCGCCGGCTGCTGTTGGGGGGTGCGAAGACCGGCTTCCGCGGAGCCGGCGCCGGCCGATAATGCCGCCGGGTGCGCTCGCCAGCCGCCACGATCTGGCAGCCGACTGAGAGCGTGCGCCGCCAGGTCACCCCCGAGACCTTTTGTTCGCCGGCGATCCGTCGCCGTTCGTTTACCGGGATCTCGAAAATTGCGG
>JBBPZW010000070.1:0-8913 GCA_038198475.1 Chthoniobacterales bacterium
ATCGTTGCGATCGTTCACATACGGAAGAAGGGCCGCATACTTGTCGCGCATCGCTTTCCAATCGACCCCGTTCATTGTCGGCGAGAAAAAGAAATCGCGCATCTGACGCCAGGCTTCGAAATAAATCTGCTTCCACTCCGCGCGCCGATCGGCCATCACGTCGAGGCCTTTCAATGCCAGCTTGTGATCCTTGGTTTCGAGTTTGTCCTTCGGCAGATCGATGATGGAATAATCCTTATCGACCTGGACGAGCATCTTTTTGCCGTCGAAGCTGATTTGGTAGCTGTTGACGTCGCCGAGCACGGTTTCCTTGCGATCCTCAAGACTGTAGGAACATAGGTGCCACTTCTGGTCGCCCGGTCCCGCCTCTTCGTCCTCGCCGCTGTTATCGCCGACTGTTCGACGAAGATAGAAAACACGGTCGTCAACGAGTCGCAGGTTTTGGTAGTTACCAGGGGTAATATCAAGGCCGACGATTCGGTTTTGAATTCCATCGGTATCTACTTTGACCGTCACAGGCTTCTTTCCTTTTTCGTCTTTCTTGTCATCCTTCTTTTCGCCGTCGGCCTTATCTTTATCCTTGTCCTTATCTTTCTTTTCCGCCTTTCCGACTTCGTCACTGCGCGGACCGAGCGGCGACTCCGTGTCCTTCGAGAGCGTGACCAGGTAGACCCGCTGCATGTCGACGTAGATGTTCTCGAATTCATCTTCGCCGAAGGTGGGCTTGAAATCGCGGGCGGAAGACATCATGAGATATTTCCCGTCGTCGCTGAAGGCGACGCGTCCTGCACCATACCATTCGTCCGTTACCGGCACGGTCTTCTTGCTGGCCACGGAGTAGAGATAGACCCGCGGCTGATCGTTTAGCTCCGGCTGACCCCACGCGATCCACTGGCTGTCCGGCGACCAATCATAGGACTCGATTTCGCCAACTTTATCCTGGGCGACCTCGGTCACGGCTTTGCTCGCAACGTCCACATATCGCAAGCGCTGGAGGCGGTCGCTCCAAAGAAGCTTCTTGCTGTCGGGCGACCAGGCTGGCTGATAGTAATAGGTATCGGCGCTCTTGGTCACCTGCTGCGGCTGACCTTTACCGTCCTGAGAGCGAACGTAAAGTTCGTTCTCACCGGACTCGTCCGAGTTGTAGGCGATCCATTTCCCGTCCGGCGACCAGATGGCGTCGCGCTCGTGAGCATTGGAGGTTTTTGTCAGCGCCCGGGCGGTTCCATCCTTCATCGGCACAGAGAAGAGGTCGCCTCGCGCGACCACGATGGCGCGCTGGCCATCCGGCGCGAGATTGACTGACTCGACATGCTTCGAAGCATCAACAATGGCAGCCCGGCCCGAGGCGAAATCTTCCTTGATCTTGATTGGAACGGGCGCCGCCTGAGAGCTGGCCAAGTCGTAGCGCCAGATGTAACCGGCTTCTTCAAAGACGATCGAATCCTTCCCAATGGTAGGGAACTTTATATCGAAAGCCTTGAAGGTGGTGAGCTGCTTGGTCTCCTTGCTCGCCAGATCGATCGAGAAAAGATTCATCCGGCCGTCGCGATCGGAGAGGAAATAGATGTGATTGTCCGGTCCCCACATCGGACAAATATCCTGCCCGGGATTGTTCGTTAGGTTCTCGGTGGTCTGAGTTTTGAAATCGTAGATCCAGACGTCGTCGGCCATTCCGCCGCGGTAATGTTTCCAGGTCCGGAATTCGCGGAAGACACGGTTGAAGGCCATCTTGGAATCATCCGGCGCGAAGGAGACAAACCCGCCCCGCGGGACGGGCAGTTGCTTCGGCAACCCGGCATTCAGGCCGACCGTCTCGAGGTCTCCGATGAAGGAATTGAAAGAGGTTCGACGGGAGCGGAAAACGACGATCGGTTCCGTGTTCTTCCAGGTCATGACCAGGTTGTTCGGCCCCATCCGATCGGAAATGTCATCCCGGCCTAGCGTCGCGGTGGTGGTGAGGCGTTTCGGTTCGCCGCCGTCGCCGGGCATGACGTAAACCTCGGTATTGCCGTCGTATTGCGAAGTGAAGGCGAGCTGTTTGCCATCCGGTGAAAAGTGGGGGAAAGAGCTGTAACCGGGGCCGCTCGTTAGGCGACGGGCCGTTCCGCCAGTCTTCGCGACGGTGTAGAGTTCTCCGCTGTAGCAGAAAACGATCTGGTCGCCGTTGGCCGTCGGAAATCGCAGGAGGCGCGTGGTATCGGGAAGATTCTGCGCAGAAAGAAACCGCGCCGGCAGAAGGAGAGCGGTGAGCAGGAGTAAAAAACGAGGAAAGATTGGCATAACAGAATGATGATGAGCTGCCAAACTGGGCTTGGACGAAATGTGTTGCAACCGAGTTTTGACGCCGCCGACCGCCGTTTTTGTCTATTCGAAGTGGAAATCATCCACCTGCGTCACGCAGTCGTTAGATTGACAAAAAATTTCCGGGTGATAATTTCGCGCCAATTCGTGCGGGGAGAATTTGTTGGGTTGCGCGAAGGAACCTCTGCAAACGCCACTTGAAACTCAGGTTTTAGTCCTTAACCGCCTATGGCAGGCGGTGAATATCTGCTCGGCGCGTCGTGCCTTCACCCTCCTCTACCAGGGGCACGCTCAGGTCGTGGCGGCCGACCAGCAGAATAATTTCGCGACGCATGATTTCGCCAGTTGGCGCGACTTTTCCGTCAACGCGCCGGAAGCCGAGCATGAAATGGTCACGACCATTTCATGGAAAATTCGCCTCCCGCGCGTCATCGTGCTTCTCCTTTTCGATCGGCTGCCGAAGAAGGAAGTGAAATTCACCCGGCACAATGTTTTCGAGCGCGACGGCAACACCTGTCAGTACTGCGGGAAAGTTTTTGAACGCCAGGAGCTGAACCTTGATCACGTCCTGCCGCGCGACAAAGGTGGCCTAACGACCTGGGAAAACGTGGTCTGCTCGTGCATCCCTTGCAACACGCGCAAGGGCAATCGCCTCCCGCATCAGGCGCACATGACGCTCATCCGCAGACCGAAGCGGCCGAAGTGGCGGCCCTTCGTTCACGTTACCTTCAACAGCCAGCAACACGAGAGTTGGCGACATTTCGTTGACCTCGCCTACTGGAACGTCGAGCTGAGTGATTAACAAGGTAGCGCAAGCTTCCAGCTTGCATCGTCTCGGTCCCTGCAAGCTGGAAGCTTGCGCTACCTTCCACGCAGTCAGCGTGTGCTCCTGAGGGCGGTTTCTGACGGCCGCAACGCGTCCAGGATCGGCTGCGGATACACCCCGAGTACGAATATCGCAGCGACCAGCAGCGTCATCGTTACGCGAGATAGCGGGCTCACTGTGATGGGCGCGGCGTCAGATGCCGGCTCGAGCCAGTACATCGCGCGCACCACTTTCAGATAGTAATAAAAACCGCAGCCCACCGTGACGATCCCGATCACGACCAGCAGCATTTGGTGTTGTCGAATGGCCGCATCGAAGATGAAAAACTTCCCGAGGAAACCGGCGGTAAACGGCACACCGGCGAGCGAGATCATCCCGATCAACATCGCGAAGGCGAGAAAGGGGGAGCGTTTCGCGAGGCCGGCGTAGTCTTCGATTTGATCGCCGCCAGTGTTCCCAACCACGATCAGCACCGCGAAACAGAGCAGCGTCATGAGTAGATAGGCGACGAGATAATAAGCGACGGCCGCGCCCGCGACTGCCACCACGCCGATGAGCAGATAGCCCGCGTGCGCGATGCTCGAGTAAGCGAGGAGCCGCTTCAGGTTGCTTTGTGGGAGTGCGGCGAAGTTTCCGTAGATCAAGGTTAGCGCGGCCATTCCTACGAGCAGGTGTCCAACCTGCGGCAGGGCGAGAAAGGGCACCAACACCCGCAGGAGAACGACGAAACCCGCAGCCTTCGATCCCACCGAAAGAAAAGCCGTCACCGGAGTCGGCGAGCCTTGGTAAACATCCGGGACCCAGATATGGAAAGGGACCGCCGCAATCTTGAAACCGAGTGCCACCAGGACAAGCGCGACCCCGAAAAGCAACGGAATGCGATCGATCGGTTGCGTCGCAAGCGTCGACGACAGGCGGAGGAGGCTGGTCTCTCCGGTGACACCGAAAATCCAAGTGATGCCGAAGACGAGGAACCCCGTGGAAAGCGCGCTCAGGATGAGATATTTCACCCCGGCCTCGAGGGTCGCTGGATTCCGCCGGGTAAAACTAACGAGCACGTAAAACGACATCGTGACCAGCTCGAGCGAGACGAAGATCATCACAAAATCGATTGCCGAGGCCATCCACATCAATCCCGCGCAGGTGAAAATCGGGAGCGTGAAAAATTCTCCTAAACCCGCGTGCGGATTGGCGCCTGGCACGCCCATTCGGATGGCCGGCGCGTAATCGATCGCCATTACGAGGACAAGAATCGTGGTGACGAGCGCAAAACGTTTGAAGAAAATGGCGAGCGGATCGGCCGTGTAGAAACTCCAGAAACCGGTCGGAGCCGCAGCGGGAGACTGAGCGAGAAAGAAACTCGCCACGAGCGCGACGATGAGTCCGCCGATCCCGGCATAGGCGACCCCACGGCGATCGGTTTTGCCGGCACACGACTCCATCAGGAGGAGGAGCAGTCCCCAGAGCAGCACGGCGATTTCGAGAGACGGCGCGGGGATCATCGGTTGGCGGCGACCGGCGCCGAAAAAGTGGGCTGCAGGAGTCGCAGGACGGTGTTTGGGAGAAAGCCAACGATCATGGTCGCGGCGATCAGGAGGACGATCGGCAACCGGAGGGTGCGGGAGAGATCGGGGAAGGGGCTGTGCAGACGTTCGTTAGGCGCGCCCATGAAGATCGCCCGATAGGCGCGCAGCATGTAAACTGCCGAGATCACTACTCCCCAAAGCGCGAGAACGGTGGCGACTTGAAAGAGGTGAAATCCCTGCCAATCCGCCCCGACCCGAAACGCGCCGAAGAAGACCATCACTTCGGCGGCGAAGTTCGCGAAGCCGGGGAGCCCGATGGAAGCGAAGGCCGCGACCCCAAAGGCAAAACCCGCAAACGGCATCAACTTTCCGAGTCCGCCGAGATCCGCGAAGACGAGCGTTCCGGCCCGGCGCCGGATTTCTCCGGCCAGTGCAAAGAGCAGCGCGATGGAAATGCCGTGCGCAAACATGAGCACGGCCGCGCCGTTGAGACCGATCACGTTCGCGCTCGCGATCCCGAGAAAAATGTAGCCCATGTGCATCACGCTCGAGTAGCCGAGCATCCAATCGAGCCGCTTCTGCGCGATCGTGACGAGGCCGACGTAGATGATGTTGCCTAACAACAGGACGATGAGCAGCGTTCGCCAATGCTGCGCGCCCTCCGGCAGGAGCGGGAGCGCGACCCGGAGCAATCCGTAGAGTCCGAATTTTTTCAAGACACCGGCGTGCAACATCGCGGCTGGGGCGGGGGCGGAGGCGTATGCTTCCGGGGCCCAACTGTGGAAAGGAAAAAGCGAAATCAGCACGCCGAAGCCGATCAGGAGAAGAAAGAAAATCTGGTTTTGCGCAGCGGGAAGAATGCCGCCGCTGGCCGCCACAAGCTGCAAGGCGCGCAGGTCAAAGCTGCGCAGCTCAGGCGGCACGCTGCGATAGAGCATGATCAACCCGAGGAGCAAAACGAAACTGCCGAGCCCGAGATAGATCGTGATTTTCCACGCCGCGGCCGAGCGGTTACCCGAACCCCAAATGCCGATGAGCAGAAAGGTCGGGATCAGCGCCAGCTCGTGGAAGGCGTAGAAGAAAAATAGATCGAGCGACGCGAACGCGCCGATCGCGCCGCCCGCGATGAAAAGCAGGCAGGCATAAAAGAGCCGCTCGGATTTCTCGACCGGCGGGGTAAACCAGACCGCGCAGAGCAGAACGAGCGCGGCCAAGAGCAGCATGATCAGGGTGAGCCCGTCCGCGCCTAACAAGAACTGGAGTCGCCACGTCGCGCTGATTGGGAACGAACTGACGAACTGGAATCCGCCCCGCGCCGTATCGTAGACAAAGAACGCAGCGAAGCTGGCGATGAGCGTGGCGGCTGAGCCGAGCAAGGCGGTCAGCCGCGCCGGCGCACCAATCAGGATGAGGAGCGCCGTGAGCAGGGGCGCGATGACGATGAAGAGCAGCATCAGTGGAAAACCGTGAAGTAAATGAGACCGATGATGCCGAGACCGAAGATAAAACCGTAAGCCTGCAGGTTGCCGACCTGGAGAAGCCGGAGCAGAAACCCGCTCCCCCAGACGCTGCCGCTCAACCCGCGCACCACCGCGCCGTCGAGGATCCAGCGATCGACAAAGGAAGAGAGCGATGCGAGCGCGCCCTGGGTTGCCTTGATCAATCCGGTGTAAAATTCATCGATGTAAAACCGGTTCCGGAACAACTCGATATCGATCGGGTCGCTCGACCGGTTGCGATAAAACAGCGCCGCGCTCAGCACCCCGACGAGAAGGCAACCGAAGGCAATCGTCGGGACGACGAGGAGATGTTCCTTTTCGTTAGGCAAAACCAGAAACCGCGTTGCGAAAAAGCCGAAACCCCCAAGAGCCGCCGGGATGGCGAGAATAACGAGCGGGATGGTCATGACCGGCGGGGCCTCCGCTCCATGCACGGCCGCTTCGCTCCGCGGCGAGCCGAAGAACGCCACCACGACGAGGCGCGTCATGTAGTAAGCAGTCAGCAGAGCGGTAAACGCGGCGAAAACAAAAATCGGCAGACTGCGTTCGTAGGCGAGCGCGAGAATCGCATCTTTGCTGAAAAAGCCGCTGAAACCGGGAAAGCCGATGAGCGCGAGCGTGCCGACCGCGAAAGTAAGAAACGTGATCGGCAACCGTTTCGCCAGCCCGCCCATCCGCCAGATATTCTGCTCGTGATGCAGCATGAAAATGATCGAACCGGAGCCGAGGAAAAGCAGCGCCTTGAAAGCCGCGTGGGTGTAAAGATGGAACATCGCCGCCTGCCCCGAGGCTAGCCCGACGGCCATCACCATGTAGCCGAGTTGCGAGAGGGTGGAGTAGGCGAGGATGCGCTTGATGTCGCTCTGCTGCGTCGCCATGAGAGCGGCGAGCACGGCGGTGATGGTGCCGATCCAGGCGATGCCCTGGAGCGCGCCTAACGACGCATCGATCAGGAATCCGACCCGGACGAGCATGTAAACGCCCGCCGCCACCATTGTCGCGGCATGGATCAGCGCCGAAACCGGGGTCGGACCTTCCATCGCATCCGGCAACCAGACGTGGAGCGGGAATTGCGCCGATTTTCCGACCGCGCCGCAGAAGACGAAGAGCGCTGCCGCCGTGAGATAGACCGGATGGCCGGTAAACCTCGCCATGCCCGCGGCGATGTCGCCAAAGACCAGCGACCCAGTCGCATTCCAGACCATCAGGATGCCGAGCATGAACCCGAAGTCTCCGAGCCGATTCGTGATGAAAGCCTTCTTCGCCGCATCCGCCGCGCTCGGCCTTTCGAACCAATGCCCGATGAGCAGATAGGAGCTCACCCCGACCAGCTCCCAGAAGATGAACATCATCACGAAATTGTTCGCCAGCACGATCCCGAGCATCGAGAACATGAAGAGGGACAGCCCGGCGAAATAGCGCGATTTGCCCTCGTCCGTGCCCATATAGCCTAACGAGTAGATATGAATGAGCGCGCCCACGCCCGTCACCATGAAGAGCATCGAGCGGCTGAGCGGATCGAGCGTAAGGCCGAGCGGAACGGAGAAGTGCGACCCGAGGCTAATCCAGGAAAACGAGGACGCGGCGGAGGTTTGCTGGAAAAAGATAAGCGTTGCACAAACGAAACTTCCGAGCACCGCTCCCACCGAGATAAAGGCGCTCAGCGTCCGCAAGGGACGAGTTGCGCCGATGATGACGGACGCGGAGACCAGCGGCAGGAGCAGCGCAATCCAGGGCAGGATAGAGGTCATGGCAGCGCGAGCTCCGGGTAGCGCACGCGTCTCGCGTGCTGGCCGCGGTGTTCCACCGCGGCGAACTTTCCTTTGGCTCCAAATTCCAGGAAGAGCGACGCGTCTCGAAAAGTTCGCGACGGCGGAACGCCGCCGCCAGCACACGAGACGTGTGCGCTACCCAGACTGTTCCATCCACACATCTTCATCATTTTTTAAAACTTTAAGGTGCTGATGTCCTCGACGTGGGTCGTGCGCCGGGCGCGGTAAAGCGCGACAATGATGGCGAGCCCGACCGCGACCTCCGCCGCCGCGACGGTGATGATGAAAAAGACAAAAACCTGGCCGTGATAGTTAGGCAGACCGGCCGCATCGACCTGCGCGCGCGAAAAGGCGACGAGTGAGAGGTTGGCCGCGTTCAGCATCAGCTCGAGCGACATGAATATGATGATGATGTTCCGCCGCAGAAGCACGCCGGCAAAGCCGATCGTGAAGAGCAATCCGCTCACAAACAGATAATCGCCCAGCGTCACCATCTCAGTGCAGTTCCCGTTTGCTCAGCACGATCACGCCGATGGTCGCGACGAGGATGAGGACGGCGATAACCTGGAAGGGCAGGTTGTAACTTCCGAAAAGGAGCAGCCCGATGCTGTGGACGTCGTCGTGGGGCGCGGCCGGCAGGGCAGGAAAGGGCAGCTTCGCCTGCCGCAGATGTCCGATCACAAGGTAAAGCTGGGCGAAAAAGATCACCGCCACGGCCACGCCGCCGGCGAAGGCGACAAAGTTGATTTTGCGCCGCTCTTCCGCACGCAGATCGAGCAGCATGATGATGAAAAGGAACAGGACCATGACGGCGCCGGCGTAAACCAGCACCTGGATGATCCCGATGAAAAACGCGTCGAGCGACATGAAGAGCGCCGCCAAGCCGAGAAACGAAACGACCAAGCTGAGCGCGCTTGCCACCGGGTTCCGGTTGATGATAACCGCAGAGCCGAAGACCAGCATGAGCGCGGAAGCGGTCCAGAAGA
>JBBPZW010000071.1:0-20194 GCA_038198475.1 Chthoniobacterales bacterium
CTACAACGCCTTCAAACATCGAGAAGCGATTAAGGTCGAAAAGGTGCCGCGGGCGACACGCTCATTGGTCATCCGCATCTACGAAACACTCATCAATCGCAATGCCCCGGCGCTCTTCGACGACTTGCATCATGCGGGCGAGAGCGACGGCTACAAAGCCTTCAACGAAGCAGCACGTGCCGCATTTGACGGTGGCTTGATTTACACTGCCAGTTTCGACCTCACTGCCTGCTACGACAGTCTCGACCACGGCGTTCTGCGCCACTTCCTTGGCAGGCTCGGCCTTGGTCCGGATTTCTGTGCGAAGTTATCGCAGTGGTTGGAAAAGTGGACAGCGACCGAAAAAGGCATCTACCACGGACATGGCATCCCGCAGGGGCCGTTGTCGTCAGGGCTCCTCTCGGAGGTTGTTTTGTCGCACTTCGATGAGTTGAAGCTCCCCGGCGTCGATTTCCACTACCTTCGCTACGTGGACGACATTCGTCTCTTCACCAGGAACGAGAGCGATCTGCGACGTTTGTTGGTCTCGCTCGATTTGATGAGCAAGGATGTCGGGCTTTTCCCGCAGAGCGGTAAGATTAGCATTCACTGCATCCAAGACATCGAAACTGAACTGAGAACGGTGTCAAACCCGCCTGAGCCGGCGATCAAGAACAAGAACGTCGATCAGAAAAAGCTCCTCGACCGTATAAGGGGGCTTACGCCTCGATGTCGAATCACCAACCGCACGCGGTTCAAATACCTTCTCGCACACGCGGAACCGAGCGCTTCACTGACTGCCCGGCTCTGGAAAATTCTGGATCACCATCCCGAGATTTATAAGAGCGTTTGTAACTATCTCCGCCGTTACAGTAAGCTCCCGCGTGTGCCGGCCGATAAACTGGTTGAACTGGTGCAATCGAGCATCCTATACCAATCTGTCCGCGCCGAATTCATCGACGCGGCTAATGGGCGCTTACCACCTAGGGAAAACACGGCACTCGCCAAATTTTGCCATAGAAAACTGTGGACACCTCGCTCGATGCACCCGGACCTACAGGTCGCGGTGGGTCGTTTTCTCGTCCGCACCGGGCATCTGTCAGCCAGCCAAATTGCCTACGCTTGCAAAGCTGCACCGTCTTGGTGGACTCGGGCCGCATTGCTGAACGCAGTCAATCCAAGCTTGGTAGGCGGCTCTGTGCTTCAAGGCATCATTGCAGCTGGAGTCCTCGATAAGGGTAGGGACCCCGCGCTTTCCGCTGGCTGGAAGGCCCTCGAGGCACCTTACGTGCCGCCCGGTAAGCGGCGCGCCTGGAATAAGGCCGCCGAACTCCTACTTCGCGAGCTTGGGCTGATTCAGCGCTCAACTGCGGCATATTGCGGCGTCGCCCATGCCTTCGGCAAACTCGACAAGCGAATTGTTTCCTTGAACTGGGTAAGGCTCTTCGGTGCCCGTTACAGCCAGGCAGAACGACAAGCCATCGAGGCCGTTGCTGCCTCGGGAGTCAGCATCACCAACTTCGTTAACCTCCTCGACGTTTTTAACGACCTGCTACTTGACGCCGTTTTCCGCACTGACGGAACCATAGGAACATATAACCTCGGCAAAATTGGAAGCGCATTGTCTTCCCAGACTTCACGTTTCGCGACAAAGTTTCCGAAGACGTTCGAGCTCGCGAACGTGGTCCACGATCACCGCTACGAGAGCATGGCTTCTCACCCCGTGATCCGCCGCTCGGGCAAGCCAACCAAGAGAATTAAATTTAAGTTTTTGGTTACGGCGAAAAAACTATTGATTGCGGCTGCCAGCGAATTGCAAATGGCTTCCCTCGTCTGACCGGCGCTCCCTTCATCGTTTCTCGAGGTCCGCAATTTTTTTCGCGTCATTCTTGGCGATTCTCGGAATATCGCGTGTGCCGACACCCGGCGGTTCGGTATATTCGATTTGCCTTTTGAAAGAATATGTATACAATAGCAGTTTGAAAGGTAAATCGATACGTATTATTTCAAATGAATGAATCTAAGAAAGGGGGCAAACGTAAAGGCTCAGGACGAAAGGCATTGGGTAAATCGCCCTACACTGTAACCTTGACAAAATCCCTCGTTGAAGAGGTTAAACGAGAGCAGGCGAACTTTTCGGGGCTACTAGACCGACTGTTGGCTAGTTGGCTCCAGCAAATGAAAAGCTGACTTCATGAACCCGCGACAAGCAGCCGACCAATTCCAGCCGACACTGCTCGGAACCCCAGTCGTCTTTCAGGGTGAAGGTTCGGGTATGATAACCGACGAAACCGAAACTGAAATTTACATCGAGTCCGATTTCTTCACCGGTTGGATGCTGAAATCAGAGTTTTGGGAACTACTGGGAGTCGAAGACTAGACTTCTTCCGTTGCAATCTCCTCTGAGCCGACTTCGACGGGGACTGCCTCCCATTGCAAAGCTATCATTCGGCAGGATGCCCGAAGATTCTTTAACATCGTTCGATAAGACTTGGGCGCCGAATAGATTTTCTCCCTAAAAATATCGACCGCATAACACTTCGTGTGCAAAGGTAGGCCGAGGTTTTTGAGATGGGTATCCAGCATCAAGTAAACGAGGACGGTGAGATAATCCCCAACCGAGAAGTGCCCGGAATTGCGGTCTAGCGAAAGGCTTTCGCTTTGTCCGGTATTCAAAATCACCGCTCCAACCTTCGTAACACCGCGATTTTCCAATGTGAAGACGAGTTCCGGCTGAACGCTGACTCGGACACCTTGCATGTTCAAAGCTGGCCAGCCGCCTTCAGGTTTGTGAACCCGAACCGCCTTTGTGCATTCCATGCGATGCACGATTTCTGCAAGGTGATTCAACGCGAGAGCGCTTCGCGCATTATCGTCCTGCTGCCAGGAACTTTGATGGGAACTATTTGCTATTTCAACGGCTCGGGTGTGCAAAAAGTCAGACGCGATCCCTTGCGCTCCCAAAGAATTTGAAAACGCCTGGCGGACGCGAGTGTAAGGTATTACGATTGCCTTCGACGCACGTTTAGACTGCTTCGGTAATGGTTTCCTGACGAGACGGCTCTGCCAAGACATACTCCGCGAGTTTTGTCGCCGAGATCCGGGGCTCCAAGTGAATTATGTGTTTGTCCGTCTCGATTCGAGTCGGTGGAAAACTTGGAATATCGGCGGTTAGGGCAACGGGAACCGGTGTTGGTATTTTCAATGGTAAGGTTCCGCTTTCAAAGGCGGAGCGTAAATATACCCTGGCCAAGCATCTACGTCAAATTAAAGCGCTGGTGGACGTTGTGTTTCAAAAAACAGATAACACTAGGGCTGGGGGTCAGACGCGCATTGGTCTAGCCACAACCCGAGTCTCCTTCCTGGCGAGAGCTGGCGCCTCAGATCCCTCAGGCCCGCGACAAGAGAAGCGCCGCTGGCCCGGACGAAAACCCGGGAATCTCGCGTGTAGATCGGACTTTCCGAAAACACCTTCGAGCACTCGACGCCGCAGCGCGGCGCGGTCTCACAGTTAACCCCACAGCGCTCAAAGAATATGAAGGAGAACAACGAAATGCAAAAGGCAAGTCAACTTCAGGAATACCTGGAACGCTTCCATCTGAAGGGGAAACTCTCACGGGAAGCCCCGAATACTCCTCTATCGGATGCGACGGCATCGCCGCTTGAATCTCGGACCCGTCGTCGCTACCCGACCCCCGACGATTTCCCCGCTGGGCTGACTGTCCCTGCCACCTCGCACATCCGGTCGGGGTAGCTCTTTCGGGCTTGCCTCGCGCGACTCGGTGCCAGTCAAAGAGATGTTCGGGACGCAAACGGCATCGGAAGGCGTAGTCGAATCCTTCGCGCTTTTAGGGCAAAGCGAAGCGCTGCTATGCGTCGAGCTTCGACGATAACGGTTTCACGCCTCAGACTTGACTCTCGCCCTAACGAGTCTGCTGAAACTCGCCGCCTTGATACGTGCGCTCGGAAACGAGCAAGCCGTCCTCGTCATATCTGCGCAGTAGGCCGCCCGTGTAGCAGGTCAAAAATCCGACCATGCGAATCGGGATGTCGATCTCCCGATCGCGGAAAACCAACGGCTCTTCTAAACGGCCGCCCCGAATTTCAAAGGCACCTTGCACAGGGCGCAGTTCGTATTCGTTCATGGGTTCGCCTGCTAAGCTATCGTTCGGCGGCTCGATCTTTTTCTCCATGATTGGCCGCTCGGGATGTTGTCAGTTCAGAATCAAAGGGCCTTAATCCATTCTTCTGGGGCGTCGCTTATGGAGTTGGTAACGGCCGGGCGGCCTACGCATCACTTCGTGCCCATAGCGTTCAATTAGTGGGTCAAGCTTCGAGTCGCAATGGGCGACAAAATAAACACATAGCTTTCGAACTTGCTCTCTGAGTTCTGTCTCCAAGTCGGCCGTAATAACGGCACTGAGGCCAAATCCCCGAGCATTTATTTTGACGAGAACGATGTTAGGCGTGTCACTATGCCCTCTAGCTGGTGTTGCATCCTTATGTCCGATCACCTTGTTACGAAAGACGAGGATGTTATCATGCGCGGACAGCAAGTAAGATGGCGGAGAGGCGCTGCCGAGAGGTATCACACGCTCGCTTGAGGTAACTTGTGATTGCGTGAATGGTCGCGTAGGCGACAACCGTAGCGCAAACAAGAGCACGCCGCAGTTCAGACTCAGGTGGTACCGACTCCATCTCGTCGAGCCAGCGGTTAGCCTCATTCAGCGACGATCTGGAATACGAATAGATCCAAAAAGCTTTCAATTCCGCAATACTAGGTCGCATCGCGCAGAGTATCAGCGTGCAGCGGCATTGTCGCCGCTTTTTCGGCTTGTATCATTTCCTGACTCCATTGGGAAAAAAATTGCGTCCGGAAAAATGGAATCAACGAAAACCCTCCTCGCCTTGATCGTACCCCCCCGCCCCGGTGGGGTAGGTGGCTAGGGAGCAACTCTTAGGAAGTGAGAGGCCGCAGCTTGGTAAGGGCGCGCCGCTTCGAGGCGAGGTCAAGATGCGTATAGCGTTCGTGAATCTTTTCGTCGCTATGGCCGCTGATTTGTCGGCGCACATCCGCAGGAACATCAGCATTCGCCAGCTCGGAGACGAACGTGTGCCGCAGGCTATGAAAGCCGAGCGTCTTGAATTGCCGCCCCTTGCCACTTTTTTCCACGCCCCGGTCGCCGTGGACTCCCGCCTTCTCCATTACCCGCTGGAACATCGAGGAGAGACCGTGATTACCGCCAGTGCTCTTCGTTGCGAGGGTGGGGCACAGCGCCCCGGCCGGATCGTCGCTGCTCGGAAGCGAAAGCAAGTGCGCCTCAAGCTCCGGCATCATCGGAATTTCAAGCTGTCCGGGCAGATGTTTTTTCCAGTCCGGGTGGCGCCGCGTGCCCGCCGTCTTTTGCGGGAAGAAACGAATCTCCTGCCGCTCGAAGCTGATGCTTTCCCAAGCTAAGCTCACGGCATCTCCTAATCGCAGACCGCCATTGTAAGCGAGCAGGATCGCGGTTTTCCATTCCGGCGAGGCCGCCCCGACGATTAGGCGAAGCTGTTCGTGCGTGAACACATCGCGCGCTTCTTTTTCCACATCGAAGGTCTTGACGGCCTCCGCAGGATTGACGCTGATAAGCCCTTCGCGGCGCGCATCGTTGAACAGGATTCGCAGGGTTTTGAGAGCGAGGTTTGCCGTCGTCTGCGACTTTCCTTCGCGAACCTGGAAATCTCGGAATGCCTTCACGTCACCAGCCGTGATCGTCTCAATGCTACCGCGTGCGGCTCGCTGGCCCGCGTGAGCCACGAACGCATTCACGACGCCCGAATAACGCACGAACGTTGCATTGCTCGTCGTGGTCTGTTTGGACGCTAGCCATTCCTTTACGTAGTCGGTCAGATTGCAGACTCGAATTGCAGATTCGCCTGAGAGCGCCCGAACCTCATCGAGAATCTTCCGCGCCTGGTCCTCCGACAGCAGGCGTGCGGTTTTGCGATGCGTTGTCGAGTCTCTCTTCCATGTCGCATCCTCCATCGTTAAGCAGAAACGGAGCGCCGCATCCCTATCAGTTAGCTTCGTTGATCGGAAGACGCGCTTCCCGTTCGGGAGCGTGAAGGCGCAATAAAAGAATGGAGATTTCCCGCGCGGATCTTTGTGGATAGAGGCCATGAAGTCATAATTAAGTCACAACGGATATAACGTCAACGATGAATTAGATGACTTGATTTCAAGCACTTTACGCCTATGGAAGGTGCTTGTTTGGAGTCGGGGGTTCAATTCCCTCCCCAGCCACCTTCTCTGCGCCCCTCGCGCGGCGCTTTTCCGTTTTAGTTCTCGTGGCGATACGCTTCGACCTCAGAATAACCGACAAGAGAATCGTTGCAGGTCATTGTCATATCGGCGCCATTCGAGACGGAGCCTGAGCAAGAACCCGACGACGGCGAAGGGGACCGGTAGTTCGGATTAGACCACGATGCGGGTGTATTGGATCTTTAATTCCCGTCCGAAAATCGTCCCGCTGCCGGTAGCCTTAAATTGAATTCCATTGGGCAGAGTTCCCCATCGTGTGAGGGTAAAGCGATTGCCCTGCTGACTGATCTGCGTGGTATTGGCAGGGTAGTCGCTGTCGTGCCATACCCCGGCGATTGATCGAATGGCGGGTACGATGGGCATGGAAATAGAACATGGCGCCAAAGACGGCTTTGAGCGGGTAAATGTAAATCAAAATGGTGAAGAGCATCGCCCAACTGATGAGGATCGAGACGCCATTTTCCAGCCCATATCGCCGGCTCCAAAGCCATGGCCTGGCCAGAAAATTCCGATGATGAAAATGCTGAAGATGAAGGTCGGCACATTTCGGAAAGCCGCCAGCGGCGCGGCGATGTCGTCCGGGATTTGTTGCGCGGCGATGACGAGCATCGTGATCGCAAAGGCAAAGGCAGCGTCGATGAACGTCTCGAGCCGCGTCATCTGCATGCCGCGCAACCGGAACCCGTCCAGTCGTGGCAGCGCATCGAGATCCGCCGGCAGCGCCGACTCGATTTCTTCTTGCCGCGAGCTCACGCTCGCGGTCATGCCACAGATCGAACGCCGGTCGCAACCACCTTCGATCAGCTACGTCGAGATTCCGCGGCAAAACACCATTACCAAGGCAGAAAGATGCTTCGACTTTGGCTGCCCTCGACTCGTTCATGACCAAGCGATTTTTCCAATTCTGCGCCGTCGGTCTCACGCTTCTCGCCTTCAGCGGGTGCACCACCGTGACCGAGACGGTGGAGGCAAACATTCCCATTCGCGAAACAGGAAGATCGTCAATCGTCATCAGTCTGCGCGCGCAGGAGGCTTATCTTTATCGCGGCAAAGTGCTCGTCGCTGCCTCGCGCATCTCGAGCGGGCGGGAAGGCCATCGCACGCCGATCGGGCGCTTTCGCGTCATTCGCAAAGACCTCGATCATACCTCCGGCCTTTACGGCGCTTATGTTGACGATTCCGGCCGAGTCGTGGTGGCAAACGTCGACACTCGCAAACATCGCAGGCCGCCCCATACTCATTACGAAGGCGCACCGATGCCGTTCTTTTTGGAATTCTCGCCCGGCTACGGCCTGCACCAGGGGTATCTTCCCGGCGAACCGGCGTCGCATGGTTGCATCCGCCTGCCCTTTTGGAAAGCGCGCCAATTCTACAACACGGTCAGGGTAGGAACACCGGTCTGGGTTAAGCCCTAACGAGCAGCGATGGCGCGCTCATAAACCAGCGCGGCGGACGCGGTATCCTCGACCGCCACGCCGACCGATTTATAGCGCGTGAGCTCCGTGTCGTTTTCCCGACCCGGTTTCTTCCCGGCGAGCACTTCGCCGAGTTCCGCGAAGATTTGGCCGGCAGCGATCACGTCACCCGATTCCTGGCTCGCCGCTTCGCGCGACTCGACATAGAGCTTCCCCCTAACGAGAAGCGCATCATCCAGCTCGCGCCAATTGGGGCGGGTCGCGCCGACCGCGTTGATGTGCGTCCCGGGGGACAAGCAGGCGCCCTTCAGGACCGGGCTCGTCGCTGCGGTCGCCACCACCACCACGTCCGCGCCGCGCACCGCCTCTTCCGCGCTGGCGGCAGCGGAGACGCCAAATTTTTTCGCAAACTCGCCCGCGTGGCGCGGACTCCAGACCTGCACTTCGCGAAATTGCCTAACGATTCGAAGCGCTTCGAGATGGCTCTGCGCCTGCACGCCGGAACCGAGAATGGCGAGAACGCCGACCTCGCGTCGCGCCAGGAGATCGGTCGCCACGGCGGAGACCGCAGCGGTGCGCATCTCGGTGATCAGGCGTCCGTCCATGGTCACGAGCGGTTCGCCAGTTTCCGGGCGGAAAAGTTGGATGATCGCGTGGTGCGTCGGGAGACCGGTGTTCCCGGGGTAAAAAGTCACCAGCTTGGCCCCGAGCGCGCCGCCGCCGAAGGCCGGCATGACGCCGAAGAAACCCTGGTGCTCCGCCACGGGTAAAACCAGCCGCACCGGTTGCTCGACCCGACCCGCCGAGAGGTCGCGCAGCGCGTCCGCCATCGCCGGGATCAACTCCTCCATCCGCAGGAGGGAACGCACTTCTTCTTCGCCGAGCCACATGTCGTTAGGCTAGGTCTGCTCGATCAGGGCACTGAACTTTTCCAGGTCGATGTTGCCGCCCGAAACGATGCAGACGATCGGACCGGGCCCGGCTTTTCCCGTCAGCGCCGCGGCCAGCGGCATCGCGCCCGCTCCCTCGGCGATGATTCGGGCTTTCTCCGCCAGCAGCCGCAGCGCGCTCCGCGTCTCTTCCAGACTAACGACTAACGAGCCGTCGATCAGTGGTTGCATCCGTTCCCACATCCGCGGGAAGACGCTCTGGCCGCCTGCGCCGTCGACAAAGGAAGCCTTCCAGTCCTTGAATTGCTGGGGCCGGCCGGCGGCGAGCGAGAGGGACATCGGCGCCGCCGTCTCCGGTTCGACCCCATAAATTTTGATCTCCGGACGCAGCGCCTTGAGCGCGCTGCCCACCCCGGTCAGGAGCCCGCCGCCGCCGATGCTCGCGATCACTGCCCTGGTCTCGGGCGCATCTTCCAGGATCTCCAGGCCCATCGTGGCATGGCCGGCGATGAAATTGTGATCGTCGAAAGGATGGATGAAAGTTCCTTCGGCTCCGGGAAAAGCGCGAACTTCGAGCGCTTTCCAGGCGACGTGGTAGGGGACCTTGATCAATTTTGCTCCGAGCTCGCGCATGCGCTCGAGCTTCGAGGCCGGCGCCGTCTCAATCGCGACCACGGTGCAGGGCACGCCCGCTTTCCGCGCCGCGTAGGCCACGCCCTGGCCGGCGTTGCCCGCGCTGATCGTCCAGACTCCGGCCGCGCGCTCCGCCTCGGGCAAAAGGGCAACCGCGTTGGCCGCGCCCCGCAGCTTGTAGGCGTTGATCGGCTGGAGGTTTTCGAGCTTGAGACGGATGTCGGGAAAATCCGGACCGAGCTCCAGCCTAACGAGCGGGGTACGAAAGATCGTGCCCGCGATCCGTTCGCGCGCGGCGCGGATTTCGGACAGGGAAATCGGGCGGACAGAGGGAGGTAGTTTCATGAGGTCTTTCGAGATGAGAGATCGTTAAGGTAAAGTGCCGGGATGCCAAAGCCATTTTTCCTTTTCGCCCCCGGGGCGGGCGCCCCCTCATCCCACCCCTGGATGCAGCGATGGAAAACGCGACTCCAGAAAATCGGCGACGTCGAGACTTTCGACTACGATTACATGCGCGAAGGCCTCGGTCGGCCAGATCGGCCGCCGCAACTGATCGCGGCGCATCGCGCGGCCCTCGCTGTCGCGCGGGAAAAGTTTGGTAGCGACGCCTCGGCGTTCCTCATCGGCAAGAGCATGGGGGGCCGGATCGGCTGCCATCTCGCGCTGGAGGAAAAAGTGAACGGCCTGATCTGTCTCGGTTACCCGCTCTGCGCGATGGGCGACCGCCGCAAACTGCGGGACGAGGTTTTGCGGTCGTTAGGCACGCCCATCCTTTTCGTGCAGGGAACACGGGACAAGCTCTGCCCGCTCGACCTGCTGGCAGAGGTGCGGCGCGGGATGAAGGCGCCGAACGCGCTCCACGTCGTGGAGGAGGGCGATCATTCGTTAGGCGTGAGCAAGCGCCAGCTCATGCAAGCGGGCGAAACCCAGGAGGAAGTCGACCAGCGAATTTTGGAAGCAATCTCGCGTTTCGTGCATTCCCCGGGCTGATCGAGTTGGCAGGCGGGCGGGTCCGATTATCTTTCCCCTTATGGCAACGGAAGTAGAAGCAATCAACGCAGAAGAATTGCGCGCCCGCGTCGGCGAACTGCGGAGGTTTCTTTGACCTGCCAAAGCTTCAAGCCCGCCTGACCGAACTCGAAACACGGATGGCGGCGGCCGATTTCTGGTCGAACCGCGAGCGCGCCCAGGGCGATGTCGAGGAAGTCTCGCGGCTGCGCGGGTTGATCAACCCGATGCAGGAGTTGCAGCGCGCCTTCGACGATTTCGAAGCGCTCCAGGAACTGGCGGCGGAAGAAAGCGATCCGCCCGCGCGCGCCGCGGCGGAAAAGGAAATCGTCACGGAACATGCGCGCCTCCTGAAGAAACTGGAGGAATTCGAGCTTCGACAGTTTCTTTCGGACGAAAACGATCGCTCAAATGCCTTCGTCACCATTCACTCCGGCGCCGGCGGCACGGAATCGTGCGATTGGGCCGACATGCTTTTGCGCATGTATCAGCGCTGGATCGAGCGGAGCGGGTTCAGCGCGCAAACCATCGATATTCAGCAGGGCGAAGAAGTCGGGATCAAATCGATCACGCTCCTCGTCAGCGGGGAATACGCCTACGGTCACCTGAACACGGAGCGCGGGGTGCACCGGCTGGTGCGCATCTCGCCCTTCGACGCGAACAAGCGTCGGCACACTTCCTTTGCCAGCGTCGATATCACCCCGGAAATCGCCGACTCGGCGCCGATCGAAGTGAACCCGGTCGACATCGAGGTTGATACGTTTCGCGCCGGCGGCAAAGGCGGCCAGAACGTCAACAAAGTCGAGACCGCGGTCCGCATCGTGCACAAACCGAGCGGCATCGTCGTCGCCTGCCAGGCCGAGCGCAGCCAGGGCCGCAACCGCGAGCTCGCGATGAAAATATTGAAGGCGAAACTCTACGAGATCGAGCAGGACAAAAAGCGGGCTGAGATCGACCGGCAATACGGCGAAAAAGGCGACGTCGCCTGGGGAAGCCAGATTCGCTCCTACGTTTTCCAGCCCTACCAGATGGTGAAGGACCACCGCACCGGCGCGGAGACGAGCAACGTGCAGGCGGTGATGGATGGCGACATCGATCTTTTCATCCAGGCGAAGTTGCGCGGACAGAAAGCCGCCAAAGGCGACGCGGGCGACGACGCCTAACGAGCGATTCTTCGGCGCAAATCTGCCGGATAGCCTACTTTTAAATTTATGCTCATCGTCATGACCGCCACTGCGACCGAGGCCGAAGTCGCCGACGTCGTGCGCGCCATTCACGCGCTCGGCTTTCGCGCGCACCCCATGCCAGGCGCGACTCGGACGGCGATCGGCATCACGGAAAATGCCGGCGCGGTCGATCCAGCCCACTTTGAGAACATGCCCGGCGTGGCCGAGGCAATCCCGGTCAGCAAACCCTACAAATTGATCACCCTCGATCTCCGGCCGGAGCGAACGGTGATCAAAATTGGCGAGGCCACGATCGGCGATGGCGGGCTCGCGATTATCGCCGGCCCCTGCGCAATCGAGAGCCGCGCGCAGGCCTTCGCGATCGCAGAATCGATCCAGCGCAGCGGCGCGAAATTTTTCCGGGGCGGCGCCTTTAAGCCGCGCAGCTCGCCTTATGCTTTCGCAGGCATGGGTGAGGAAGCGCTTAAGATCATGGCGGAAGTCCGCGACCGCTTCGGCCTGAAAATCGTGACCGAAGCGCTCGATGAAGCGGGCTTGGAGCTGGTCGAACGCTATGCCGACATGATCCAGATCGGTGCGCGCAACATGCAGAATTTTTCGCTCCTGCGACGGGTCGGCCGCTCGCGCCTGCCGGTTTTCCTGAAGCGCGGGATGGCCGCCACGCTCGAAGAATGGCTTCTCGCCGCCGAATACATCATGTCGGAAGGCAACTACCAGATCGTGCTCTGCGAGCGCGGCGTCCGGACTTTCGCGCAGCACACCCGCAACACCCTCGACCTCGCCGCCGTCCCGGCCGTGCGCCGGATCTCGCACCTCCCGGTCATCGTGGATGCCTCACACGGGACCGGGAAAAATTACATGGTGACCCCGCTTGCCCGCGCCGGGGTGGCGGTAGGCGCGGATGGCTTGATGATCGAAGTGCATAATCAGCCCGCCCACGCCTTGTCCGACGGGGGCCAGGCCCTCGAGTTGGACGAATACGAGCAGATGGTGCGCGAAGTGCACGCCATCCACGACGTCATCGCCTGAACGGGCGGACGCTCCTTCGCGTCAAATATTCTGAGGCCGCTAAAGCGCGAGAAAATTGGCGAGCAGCTTTTTGCCTTCCACCGTCAAAATCGACTCGGGATGGAACTGCACACCGTGCAGAGGCAACTCGCGATGTTGCAGGCCCATGATTTCGCCGTCGTCCGATTCCGCAGTGATCGTTAGGCAGGCCGGTAAGGTTTCCCGGCGGACGATAAGTGAATGGTAGCGGGTGGCGGAAAACGGATTCGCCAACCCGGCGAAGATCCCGCCGCCTTCGTGTCGCACCGGCGAAACTTTCCCGTGCATCGGCCTGGGCGCGCGGATCACTTCGCCGCCCCAGATTTCCGCGATGCATTGGTGTCCCAGGCAAACTCCGAGGACCGGCTGCGCGCCGCCCAGCTGCCGCACCAGCTCGTTGCTGATCCCCGCCTCGCGCGGCCTGCCAGGTCCGGGCGAGATGCAGATGCGGGCCGGGCTCATTTCTCGAATCTGGGCGATGGAAATCTGGTCATTCCGCCTAACGACCGGCTCGACCCCGAGCTCGCCGAAATACTGCACGAGATTGTAGGTGAACGAATCGTAGTTATCGATGATCAGCAGCTCGGTCATTCTGCGTTTGCCGTGGCCCGTGCGATCGCCTCCAGCATGGCCTTCGCTTTGTTGACGGTTTCCCGGTATTCGTTCGCCGGGTCAGAATCGGCCACGATTCCGGCCCCGGCCTGGACGTAGGCCTGGCCGCCCTGCAAAACGACGGAGCGCAGCGCGATGCAGGAATCGAGATTTCCATCGAATCCGAAATAGCCAACGGCACCGGCGTAGAAACCGCGTTTACTTTTTTCCAATTCGGCGATGATCTGCATCGCGCGCACTTTCGGGGCGCCCGAGACTGTGCCGGCCGGAAAAGTGGCGCGCATCACGTCGAAGGCAGTCTGGTCGGCGCGCAGCTGCGCCTCGACGTGCGAGACGATGTGCATGACGTGGCTGTAGCGCTCGATCACCATCTGTTCCGTCACGCGGACACTCCCGAATTCGGCCACGCGCCCGAGGTCGTTGCGTCCGAGATCGATCAACATCACGTGCTCGGCCAGTTCCTTTGGGTCGGCCATCAGGTCTGCCGCGTGCCGCTCGTCTTCCGCCGTCGTTAGGCCGCGCGGGCGGGTCCCGGCGATGGGGCGAATCTCGAGTCGGCCTTGCGCGGCGCGGACTTGCAGCTCGGGCGAGCTTCCCACGACGGCGAAGTCGCCGCCGGTTTGCAGGCAAAACATATAGGGCGACGGATTGATGAAACGGAGCGAGCGATAAAGCGCGAGCGGCGAACCTTTGAAGTCGGCCGCAAAACGTTGCGAGACGACCGCCTGGAAAATATCGCCGGCCGCGATCCGCTCCTGCGCCACTGCCACCATGCGGTGAAACTCTTCCGGGGTGGTGTTGCTCCGCGGCTCCGCCACCGCGGCGGAACGACCTGTCGGAAGCAGCGGCAAATGCGCGGGCCGCGCCAGCTTCGCAATCGTCTCCTCGATCCGCGCGCTGGCCGCGGCGTAGGCTTCGGTCGCCGAAGTGCTATCACCGAGAAACGCGTTGGCGATGATCCGCACGCGCCGGAAACGATGATCGAAAACAATCAGCTGCCGCGCCACCATGAACATCATCTCGGGCGAATGCAGTTCATCCGGTCCGGTCGTAGGCACGCTTGGCTCGAAAAAGCGGACGACGTCGTAGCCGATGAAACCGACCGCGCCGCCGGAGAAATGCGTCAGTTCCGGCAACGGAGCGAAGCGAAATTGCGCCATCGTCGTCTCGAGTTCGCGCAGCGGGTCGGTCGTTGTCTCGAACGATTTCGTTTCGCCGCTACTCGCGATGGTGATGGAACGATCGCGGCTCTCGAAGGTCAGCTGCGGATCGAACCCGATGAAGGAAAATCGCCCGATTTGCTCGTTCGTTTCCGCCGATTCGAAGAGAAAGCAGGGCCGCCCGTCATCGATTTTTTGGAAAGCGGAGACGGGCCTTTCGCTATCCGCGATCAACTCTGCGTATACCGGGACGACGTTGCCTTGCCGGGCGAGCTTTTCGAATTCTGCCAGCCCGGGAGTGAGAAAAGTTTTGCCCAAAGTGACCGCAAGCGTCGGTCTGACGCGCCCAGATTCAAGTTCGGGCCGCTACACGATCGGCAGGAGTGGAAACTTCCGCCCGAGGACGGCGGCACTGGGCGCGTGCAGCCATTGCTCGAGCACGCTCCCGTAAACGCTGCGGAAGTCGGTGTTAAATTTTAAATCGCCATTATCAAGATCCGTCAGGTTCAGGTATTTCCCGAAGAGCCCCGGCTTCACTTTCCCGCCGGGGACGAGCATCGTGAGAAGTTCGAAGCGCATTTTCTATAGGGCAATTTCACTTGCTTGCGCAGCAAGCATCTGGACTTACCTTCGGCGCGGAGAAGTAGCGCCGCAATTGGGGCCGCAGGTTCAAAGGAGTTCATGCCGATTACCCCGACCGAACGCCGAAAGCTGGCCGCCATTATGTTCACGGACATAGTGGGCTATAGCGCACTGGCCCAGCGAAACGAAACGCTTGCGCTTGCGTTGTTAGAGGAACATCGAAATCTCCTGCGGGAGATTTTTCTCAGATTCGGCGGCACGGAAATAAAGACGATTGGCGACGCGTTTTTGGTCGAATTCCAGAGCGCCCTGGAAGCCGTCCAATGTGGGATCGAAATTCAGCGTTCGCTGGCGAAGCGCAATCATGACTTTACTGGCGAGGAGAGGATCGAATTAAGGATCGGAATTCACATCGGCGACGTGGTGCATCGCGAAGGAGATGTCTACGGAGATGGAGTCAACATTGCCTCGCGCATCGAGCCGTTGGCGGGACCGGGCGGAATTTGCGTCTCGACAGATGTGGAACGGCAGCTTCGCAGCGTTCTGGACGTTCGATTCGAAAAACTGGGCCCCGCCGGTTTGAAGAACATTCAGGCGCCGATGGAATTGTTCCGCGTTGTTCTGCCATGGGAGAAACAACGACCGTCGATTCCGGAGCCGAAGCAGTCATCGCGAAAGAACGCAATCAGGCGAGCGGTGTTCCTGGCGCTGGCTCTTCTCATTTCCCTGGGCCTTATCTGGTTCCTCATCCATCACAGCGAACGCACGCCACAACCGGCGGCGAATCCAGTGCCAAAAGCGCCGCTTGCCGCGCCTTCAGCGCCGGAGCTCGCCGGCCAGAAATCGGTCGCGGTCCTGCCTTTCGTGAACCTGAGCCCAAATAAGGGTGATGAATATCTCAGCGATGGGATGACGGAAGAGCTGCTTAATGCGCTGGCGAAGGTGAAAGGATTGCGCGTGCCTGGGCGAAGTTCCTCATTTGCTTTCAAGGGCAGAAATGAAGAAGACATTTTTCGAATAGTTGGGAAACAGTTGCACGTTGGCACCGTCCTGGAGGGAAGCGTCCGCAAAGCGGGCACAAAGCTACGGATCACCGCGCAACTCATCAGCGTGGCCGATGGGTTCCATCTATGGTCGGAGACCTACGACCGGGAGACGGCTGATATCTTTGCCATCCAGACTGACGTGGCACAACGTGTTGCCACAGCGCTGCAAATCCAGTTGTTGGCCGGAGAAAAGCAGCAGCTCGCACGGAGGCCGACTGACAACCTGGAAGCCTACGACCTCTACCTTAAAGGCCGCGATTATGTGACGAAAGACACCGAAGAAGCGTTTCGAAAGGGCATCGCGTCTTATGAAAAGGCAATTGCACTCGATCCTAACTATGCGCTGGCCTATGCCGGGCTCGCTGATGCTTACGGGGCGCTCGGCGGTGTCTTTGGGTTTGTTTCGCCCTCGGAAACATTCCCGGAGGCCAAGGCTGCAGCGCTCAAAGCGATCGAGCTCGACGAGACACTCGCAGAAGCACACGTCGCCCTGGCCAACTATAAACTGTCTTACGAGTGGAACTGGGAGGAAGCGGAGCGGGAATTCAAGCGCGCCCTTGAGTTAGACCCAAATAACGCGCGAGCCTACAATGGATATGGGAGTTATCTGCAAGCCCGAGGGCGATTTGAGGAAGCCGTTGCCGCCCGCAGACATGCCCAAAAACTGGATCCTCTTTCTCCCGATCTAACCGCAAATGTTGGCTATCCTTACTATTATGCGCGCCAGTACGATCAGGCGATCGCCTGTTACCGCCAAGCGCGCGAAATGGAGCCCAATTATTTTTGGGCGTCTCTCTGGTTAGGACAAGTTCTTGTGCAGGAGGGGAAGTATGACGAGGCCATCGTCGAAATTAACAAAGCCGTCAATCTGTCGGGTCGCAATGTCAGGACGGTGGCTTCCCTCGCCCATGCATATGCGGTTGCGGGGAGAAGAGACGAAGCGTTCAAGCTGCTTGACGAATTGAAGCGACGGTCGGCTGAGACTTATGTTGCGCCCTACTTTGTCGCTGTGGTCCTGGCGGGTCTGGGGGAGAACGACGCGGTCTTTCAATGGCTGGACAAAGCTTACCAGGAACGGTTTCCATATCTTTATTTACTCAAGGTTGAACCGGTCTTTGCGGGCCTCCATTCCGATCCGCGGTTCGTGGCCTTGCTCAAAAAAGTGCACTTGGAACCATGAGCGCCGCCTTCTTCCGACTATTTTCAACCGCAGAGATTTGCCTGCCGTCGTGGATATTGACGTCCAACGGCGTGCAAGACGCCAGAAATGCGACGTCTCTTGTTCCGAAGCGGGCTCGGGATCACGTGTCTCTGTGCGCTCTTCGTCGCCTGGGTGGCGGGCGCGCGGCCGCTGTCCATGATGCTGGACCGCCTGCACACGGTAGAGATCGAATCGCAGGCGATCACGCGGCTCGGCGTGGCCGATGCAGAGCGCGGGATGTTGCAGGTGAACGAGCTGCCGATGAGCACGGCGACGCCGGAATACCGTCCGTACTCGATGGAAATGAAGCTCGATCCAGCGCGCCAGTTCGTCGTGCAAAAGCTCGGCCACGCGATCGTGCTCGGGCGAGTTGATGAATCGTTAGGGGTAAACCCGCCCGCGGGCGACAAGGCCCGGCGGCGGATCGAGCGCAGCATGCTGAGCTGGCCGACGCCGCTCGCGATCAACTTCATGACGGGTCATTCACCCTCCTGGAAAGGCATCTCTGTTACCGGCTCAGCTGGGAGAAACCGGATGGCGGCCGGCTCGAGATGGTTTGGCGCTACGAGCAATATTATTACGAGAGCTGGGCGAGCGGTTTCATGACCTGTCAGGATACAACCGGATTGATCCGCGTCGACATTCGTCCCTGAATTCGGCAAGCCTTGGTCCATGCCTGGGTATCAAACGGCGGCGCGCCGGCCAATCGCGGATGTGTTTCGCGCCACAGCGCGGGGAGCGACGAGATTCTGCGTGTGTTGTGGCATTCACGCGGACGCGATTTCTTGTTTCTCGCTCGTCGCGGCGGGGCTGGCGGCGCGCGCGTTCTGGCAATCATCAATCCATTCTGCGCTTCTGATTGTGGCGCCGCTTTTCTGTCTGCTGCGCCTCTGGTGCAACATGCTGGACGGAATGGTCGCGCTCGCGGCGGGCCAGGCGAACTGGCGAGGAGAGGTGTTGAACGATTTGCCGGACCGCGCTTCCGATGTGCTGATCTTTGTCGGCGCGGCACACAGCGGCTGGATGCATCCACTGTTTGGTTATTGGGCGGCGATCATGTCGTTAGGCACGGCCTATGTCGGAATGCTCGGGCAGGCGGTCGGCGTGCAACGAGAGTTCAGCGGTTGGATGTCGAAACCCTGGCGAATGGCGGCTCTCGGGCTCGGTGGCTGGCTGACCTACGCTTTGCTGCGCGGCAATCATGGCAATGATAATTTTGGCGGATTGACGGTGCTGGAGTGGACTTGCGTGCCGGTCATCGCCGGTTGTGTCCAAACGAGCGCACACCGGCTCAGTCGAATTCTGCGCGCGCTGAAAAGGAAGAGCGTCGTTCAATCTCTTCCCTTCGCTTCACGCCGCGCTCCTGCTTTCCTGCTCGAGGCCTACGCGCGGCAGCTGCGGGGTGCGGTGCGCGTCGCGGTCCTTTTCTGGTTTGGGCTGATTGGCCTTTCCCCGCTGCTGACTCGGCAGCACCATGTCATCGATATCGTCGGCGGCTTTGCCCTGGCGGCGGGTTGCTTCCTTTTCATCCGGCCGAAGTTTTGCCTCGATTCCAGAGCGCGGAGCGCCTAAATCATGCGCTGCCATGAATTACAGCGACCTGATTCAGCTTTATTTTGATCGTTCGACCGCGATGCAGAATTATTGGAATCTTTACGTCCTCGTGGTGGGCGGCCTGCTCGCTTTTTCTTCGCTGCGCAAACAGCATGCGGCGATCACGACCGCGCTGGTTAGCCTGTTGTTTGCGCTTTTTGCCTATGAGAATCTCGGCGCAATGAAGGATGTCACCGCGCAACGCTTTGCCTTGCTCGAGGCGATCCAGCACTTCGACGCCAACAACGGAGCGACGACCAATCCGACGCCGGTCCGCGAACGGCTCGAGCCAACGCTGACGCCGGCCACTTATTCGAGCGTAAGAATCACCCACCTGACGAGCGATATCCTGACGATCCTGGCCTTGGTCGCGATGGAACTGCGCCGCCGAAGCCTGCGGGACGTCTTGCATGTTTCGTGAAGCACGAAGCTGGCTCTCTTACTGCCTCTGAACATAAATTGCTTCACTGACGCTAGACTCATGCGCCGCATCTTTCATCGATCTGTCTTTTTTCTCTGCCTGCTCACATTTGCCTGGAGCGGGCCGCGCCTCGCTGCCAATCCGGTCGGGGATTTTTTCAAAAAGGTCGGGCGTTCCCTTTCTCACCTTGGAAAACAGTCACCGCCCAAGCCCACCCCGCGGAAATCGCGCCGCAGCGGTAGCAAAGATAAAAACGCGCCTGAGAAAAAGCTGGAGGAACCTGCTTCATCGGCCACGCCCGTCGCCACGCCGGTGCCGACGCCGACGCCTTTGGAAATTCGCCCGGCCACGAGTGCCCCGCCGGATCCGAACCGGTCGCGCGACCTGCCTTATGGCGTGGCCGTGCCGAACCGTCCCGGTCTCGTGACCAGCCCCTACGCTCCGAATGAGGGATTGGTGGATGTGCGCGAATTTCCCAGCTCGACGGAGGTGATGGACCCCTTCACGGGGAAGGTTTTTCTCACCCCCTGACGACGTGCGCGACGATCGTTTGCGAACGGCGGCCCGAGATAATTTCGAATTTCACCGGCAACAAAACGGCCCTACTGCGCCTAACGAGTGCCTTCGACTCCGAGCCGTTCCGCATCGGCCTGCAGGGCCGTGATCACGCCCGCGATCACATCCTCCAGAGGCCGCCCGAGCTCGGCCGCTCCGCGCACGACGTCGTCACGGTTGACGGCGCGGGCGAAAGCTTTGTCCTTCATCTTTTTTTTCACGGCGGCCACATCCACCTCGTGCACGCTCTTGGATGGGCGGACGCGCGCGACCGCCATGACGAAGCCGCTCAATTCATCAACTGCGTAAAGTGTCTTTTCCAGCGGCGTGATCCGCTCGACGCCCGCGTAATCGGCGTGTGAAAGAATCGCGCGGCAAACTTCTTCGCTCCACCCGTGTTCGCGCAGCCACGCGACGCCGACAAATGGATGACCGCCGGTCGGCGTTTGTTCAAGGTTGGGATAGCGCTCGTAATCCATATCGTGCAAGAGCCCGACTGCTTCCCAAAGGTCCGGATCATCCCCGGTCGCCGACGCGAAGTGCCGGAGTGAATCCGCCACC
>JBBPZW010000072.1:0-10985 GCA_038198475.1 Chthoniobacterales bacterium
GGTTCTGGTGCGGGCGATCGGCCCGAGCCTGACCGGCGTCTCCAATGCGATGGCGGATCCGACCTTGGAATTGCACGATGGGAATGGAGCGATCCTGGCCAGCAACGACAACTGGAAGGACACACAGCAAACCGAGATCGAGGCGACCGGTCTTGCTCCAACAAAGGACAAGGAATCGGCTATTCTGAAAACGCTGCCGGCCGGGGCTTACACCGCCGTCGTGCTGGGGAAGAATGACTCGACCGGTGTCGGCCTGATTGAGGCTTATAACCTGCAGTAACGGACCGGTTAGTTATCCGCCGCTGTCTCGAGCGCCATGTGAGCTGCAGCGGTGCGCGTTTCGCAACCGAGTTTGGTCAGGATGCGCTCGACATAAAATTTCACCGTTCCGGTTGCAAGACCGAGGATGATCGCGATCTCGGCATTTGTCTTTCCCTGGGCCACCCATCCCAGGACCTCCGCTGCGCGCGGCGCGAGTCCGAACTGCCGCTGCGCTGCGCCGGCCACTTCCGCCGCACCGCAGCGCGCCCTTCGTCGCGCGAGCAGTTTGCTCAGTTCGGTGCGGTTGCGTTCGCGTTCCCACGCCAATCGCCAGGCGGTCGCGATGTGCGGCCGCAAGACCTCGAGCAAAGTGCGATCGCGCTCCGAGAAATCCGGCGCTTCGCGGCAAAGCGCTACCATCGCGGTGTGAGAGGGAGGGACCGGAATATAAATCGTGAGCTGGCGAATGAGCCGGTTCTTGCGGGAGATCTCGTTGAAGAAAATCGTGCGCCGTAACGCCGGCATCGAAAGAATATCGGAGAGACGACGTGCCGAGCCGTCACCCGTGCGCTGATAATAGGCGCTGTGCGGATGCCGTTCCGCGCTCGCGGCAAAGAACGCATCGCGCATCGAGGTGAACTCCGGCGCCCAGTGCGACATGACGCGGACACCAAGTTCGCCGTCCGGGTCGGCGACTGGTTGCCATGAATCTTCTTCGTAAAGCCACGGGATTTCGCGCAGGCCGCCGCGATCGTCCTGCAGACTGCCGGAATCGAAGGGGATCACCTCGCGCAGACTGCCGAGAATGGTGCCGGGCAATTCTGCGAGGGCGGACACGGTATGCAGGCGAAGCAAAAACTCCTGCATGCGAAGCCAATCGCCCTTCGAGAGTGAATTCAACGCCGCACGCATGGCTTCCTTTGTCCCAAACTCACCGTCTCGTGTCAAGAAACGTGCCGTGGTCGGACCTGCCGATCGGCAGATAGCGGGTTGGTGCGGGCTATCCTTAAAATGTGGGATGGATCCATTTTCTGTTTTTCCACTACCGTTGAGCAGGCCGAGGAAATGGAGACCGCGCTTTGGCCTCGGACTTCTTTGGGTGGTCTGCCTTTTTGTTGCCGTAAATTTTTCGCCCGTGGCAGCGCAAATCGGCTATGTGCAACTGGGAGCCGACGGCAGTCTCCAGCTCCGGCGGATGAACGCCGACGGAAGCGGCGACCTCCAGTTCGGCCTGCCTTTCACGACCTTCGATTTCCCCATCTTCTCCCGGGATGGAACGCAGCTGGCGGTCAGCGCGCTCGACCCGGCGTTGCCGATCGAGCGAAGCCAGAGTGTCTTTGCGCTCAGCACGACTACCGGAGCCGTGAGTGAGCTGACCTTTTACGGCGATCTCGTCAGCGATGGCGTCATCATTTACAATTTCCCGAACTACAAGGCGTTCTCGCCGGATAACACCCGGCTGGCGGTCTTTGCCTACAGTTTCACAGGCGACCTCAACAATATCGGCACGCAAACCATCACGCCCTCGCTCGAGATTTACTCCACCTCCTCCGCCTTCGCGCCGCTTCAGGTGCATGTTGATAAGGGGTTGAATGGAACTCATCACGGCGGCGAAGGGGTCGATTGGTCGCCGGACGGAAATTTTCTCGTCTCGCCCCTGGAGGGGACGACCGGCTTCATCAGTGGCGGAGGCCCGGGTGAGATCACTTCAATTAATTTGATCGAGCCGAGCGCGGGCGCGGTCGTGGCGGGCCATTTCCAACAAATCACATTTCCGCGGGCCGACTCGCAGATCTCCGGATCGACGCCCTATCTCTGGGGAGAGCATGATTACGTGCCGAAGTTTTCGCCTAACGGCGTGGGCGTGGCTTACGTTCGCTCTTTCCAGAATTTTTTCCTTCTCACCAGTCAGACGCCCGATCCTGACATCCAATCAATTCGCATCGTCAACCTAACGACGGGCGTCGACACGCAGGTCATCCAGTTTGCTCCCGGTTTCTACATCTCGAGCCTGGATTGGTCGCCCGACGGCAGCCAGCTCGTCTTCGATCTCGGCCCGCAGTTGCCCGGACCTCTTGGTCTGCAACAACAGACGACGCCGCAGGCGAACGAAGTTTATGTGATCAACAACGACGGGACCGACCTGACGAAACTGCGCGGCCCCGGCGCGTCGACCCCGGCCTGGTCGCGCACCGCATTGCCTGCGCCACTGCCTCCGAACCTCGGAAACATCTCCACTCGCCTCAGTGTCGGCACGGACGACAATGTCTTGATCGGCGGGTTCATCGTGACGGGCACAGGAGATAAGAATGTGCTGGTGCGCGCCATCGGGCCCTCGTTAGGCGCAGCTGGCGTCATGGGCGCCCTGGCCGACCCGACCCTGGAATTGCATGACCAGAGCGGGGCGATCATCGCGTCGAACGATAACTGGAAAGACACCCAGCAGAGCGAAATTGAAGGCACGACCATTCCGCCAACTGACTCGAAGGAGTCCGCCATATTGCGGCGGCTCACTCCAGGTGCCTACACCGCGATTGTGCGGGGTAAAAGTAACGGGACCGGCGTTGGTTTGGTTGAAGCCTACGGTCTCGACGGGACAGCGACGCTCGCCAACATCTCCACCCGCGGCTTTGTCCAGACGGGCGACAACGTGATGATCGGCGGTTTCATCGTTCTCGATACCGGAGCAGGCGCAACGGACATGATCGTGCGGGCGATTGGCCCGAGCTTGAATGGAGTCACCGGCGCGCTGGCCGATCCTGTGCTCGAACTGCACGACTCCAACGGTGTGCTCGTCGCAAGCAATGACAATTGGATGGGAACGCAAAAGAGCGAGATCGAAGCGACCGGTCTGGCGCCGACTGACGACCGGGAGTCGGCGATCGTGGAAAATCTCGCGGCCGGTGCTTACACGGTCGTGGTGCAGGGCAAGAACGGCACGACTGGCATCGCGCTGATCGAGGCTTACAACCTGCAATGAGCCGTTAGGGCGCGCTCGAGACCACCCACGGCGCGGGACGATTCGTCTGCAATTGGGCGCTGACTTTTTCGATTTGCGCCGCCTGTTTTTCGAGGGCGGATTTCAATTGCGCCACCGTCTCTTCCAAGGTGGCGACTTTGCGATGCTCTTTCAGAAACTCATTCAATAACATCGCGTTCACCGCTTCGTAGCGAATGGTGAGTGGCTTGCCCTGCTCGTCATGCACGACAAGGTCGGGATTCACTTTCGCTACCTGCTCCGCGACGAGACCGAACTGCGGGATGTTTTCAGGATCGAATTCCGGTTTGTAACGAAAAGTCACCGGCTGCAGTGCGAGAATGGATTCACTCGCCGGTCCCATCGGCTGGATGTCGTGCTTGAACCTTGCCGAAGAAGTGACCATCCCGAGGTGCCCCTTGTTGTCGATCGCGACCGTCGCTCCGCCGGAAACGGTCGATCCGAAGATGCCGGCGATGTAGGTCGTATTCTGGACGCCCTTCCTGCCGATCCGGATTCTGCCGGCTTCGTTCGCAACGCCCAAGGCGCCGATGACAATGTTGTTGTCGCCTGTCGTGAGATTCACACCGGCCTGATAGCCGAACGCGATATTATTGCTGCCCGTCGTGTTACTGGCGAGGGCGCTTGCTCCACTGGCCGTATTGTTGGCCCCAACCGTGTTGCTCATCAACGCGGCAAATCCGTCGGCCGTGTTATTGGAAGCGTTCGTGTTATTGAAAAGCGCGTTGACACCGCTGGCCGTGTTGGCGCCGCCGGTGGTGTTCAGTCTGAGCGCGACATCGCCGGTGGCGGTGTTAACCGAACCACTGGTATTGGAGGCGAGCGCATCTTTGCCGTGCGCGGTGTTGGCGTCGCCGGTGGTATTCGCTCCGAGGGCGTTGTAGCCATGCGCGGTGTTGCCACTCCCGCTGAAGTTGGACGAGAGCGCGATCGATCCGGTCGCGGTGTTGTAATCGCCGGTCGTGTCGTTATGCAGCGCCGTGTAACCGAGCGCGGCGTTATTGGCGCCGGTCGTTAGGCTGAAGAGCGCGTCTGTCCCCTCGGCCGTGTTGTTGTTCGGATAGCCACCATCCGGCGACGGGCTCACAGCCTGCGCGAAGGGCGCGACGGCCAGGCAGACCGCGGTGATTATGGCGTTGGTAGTGTATCGGAGCGTTGCTTTCATGAATGGTTCTTCCCGTTGACCTGATTCTCTCATTAATGGAGTCCGACCGACTACAAGAATCGACCGCCCACAGAGAGCGCGGCCGCTTGAGTCGCGCAACTAGGGACGCTTCCGCCGCGCCGGTGCGACCAGCGAATCAGGCACCGGCATCAACTCAAAGGTGCGGAACAACGGAGCCAAATCGATGACGGCGTTCGCCGCCGACTTGAGCACGCCGCCCAGGTTCTGGCTGACGGACGCAACTTCCACCCGGATTCCGCGCCGGCGCAGTTTGGTGGCGAGATAGGCGAAGTCTGCGTCGCCTGTGACCAAAATCACCACCTCAGGCCGCATCTCGACGGATAACTCGAGCGCGTCGATTGCCATCATGACATCGACATTTGCCTTGTAATGACCTTCCTCGGCCGGCGCTCCATCTTTGGTCACGACCAGGAAGCCGTTGGAGCGCAGCCAATGGATGAACTTGTTTTTCTTATCGCGCTCGTCCTGCCAGAGCGGAATCGCGGGAGGCAAGCCGGCATAGACCACCATCTCGATCAGAGCGCGGGCGGAGTCCTCGCCGACAAGGAATTCGCGCAATCTCAGCCAATCGAGACCGCGCCCGGCGGTCCGCACCGAGCTGCCGACGTTCGATTCATCCACCAGGACGAGAGTCCGGGGGCGAAGGGGGCTAGAGGAAGTGTTCTTTGCCATCGCACTTCATTGAACAACCAGCGCAGCGAGCTATTTCCCGGATTTTTTCTTGCTAGCCTTCGCGGCGATGATCCGATCGGATTTTTTGCGACGCGCAGCGCGTTTCCTGACGTTGTCTCTGCCTTGGCTGTTTCCCATAAGGCCGCAACTGTCGTCCGGCCTCGACCGGTTCCCAAATGAATTCGCCGCTCAACTTTTCTTTCGGCGATCGCAGAACAGGAAAACCGCAAACGAGATCGCGCCGATCACGGCGCCGAGGGTCGCGGTCAAAAACCAGCCGCCGGCCTCGTAGCTGGCGGAGCCGATTACCGAGCCGCTTGCTCCGACGACAAACATCGAGGTCAAATAGATCGAGTTGATTCGGCTCCTGGCGTCCGTGGAGATCTCGAAGATGATCTTCTGGCTCGTCACCTGGTTCAATTGCACGGCGGCATCGATCAGGAGAGCGGTGAGGACAAATGCGACCAGGCTACTTGCCGCGACCACCGCATCGGCGGCGAGAAAACAAACGACGAGCAAGGCGTGCGCGATTAACGTCGTTAGGCGAGTCAGTCCGCGATCCGCCAACGATCCGGCGAGTGGGGCGGCCAGCGCACCACCGGCTCCCGCGAGCGCGAAAAGCGCGACGCCATTCTGGGTGAAATGGAATTTGCGCAGCAGAACCAACGGCGCAGCCGTCCAGAAAAGATTGAAGGTAGTATACATGGCAGCCTGGTAAAAGGCTCGGAGCTGCAACTGGCGATGCTCCTTTGCCAGAAGGACCATGGAAGCCAGGATGGCGCCGTAGCTTTTTCCTCCTGCCGGCTGACGCCGCGGGAGAGTGAGAGCGAGGACAAGCCCGATCAGCGCCATCAATCCAGCGGAAAAGAAATAGACTGAGCGCCAGCCGAAGATTCCGGTCATAAAACTGGCCAGTGGTCGGGCCAGCATGATGCCGGCGAGGAGCCCACTCATGATCTGGCCGATGGTCCGGCCCTGGCGCCCGGGTGCAGTCAGGTGCGATGCCAGCGGCAGCAGAATTTGCGCGCCCGTTGCGCAGACGCCGGTAATGAGCGACGCCGCCAGGAACGCGATCGGGCCTTGCGACAGCGCCACTCCGAAACTGCCGAGAAGAGTGCCACCCGTCATGAGCAGCGCGAGGCGCCGGTTCTCAAACAAGTCTCCCAGCGGCACGAGCAGGAAGAGGCCGAGGCCGTAGCCGAGTTGAGTGAGGGTGACGATCATTCCGGCGAGCGATTTCGAAAGGCCAATCTCCGGTCCGATCTCGTCGATCAGCGTCTGCGCGTAGTAGAGATTGGCCACCATCGCGCCACAGGCGAAAGCCATGAGGAGAATCATCCCGGCCGAAAGATGATCGCCCGCCGACGCTTTCTCGTTAGTCATGACGCCTTGATTTCGTGGCCGAAGATCGCGCAGGCCGGGCCGGTCCGATGAAAAGCGCGAGTTATTTGCTCGAGGAAATTCATCGCCACCACGGCGTCAAAGAAATTTCGCCGATCGCGCGCGCGTTCGGGCAGATGTTCCTTGCCCAATTCATATTCCGGTCGGGCGGCGTTCCTGACCGAGCCTGGTGAAAAGTCCAGGCTCCACCGCGGTCAGAAACACCTTGGAAGACAGAAACCGAAAGCGGTTGGCAGGATCGGGTCGGGCGTGAGCGATGAGTTGGTAGCGAGCATGATGAAATTTAGTCTTCAGGCTTCGAGGCGGAAGCGAAGAAGGTAATTTTACAGAAGGAATAAGGCGCGTTTCCTGCGAACTCGGCTATAGTGCGTCAGGCGGAGAAGCCGTCGCTTATTTCAAAAGACTTCAAAATCCCGCCGAGCGCGCAGCGGGAGAGCCAGAAGGGCACCAAACATCTTGAACGATTCAACTTTAATTGCAGACGACTTGGACCTCATGGTCCCGTCCGAAATCCCATACGAAGCGTCTTTACCGGCGAAGCGTCAATTTTTTCGCCTCCCTTACGAGCGCATTAACTGGGTGACCAGTTCCTTTTTGATCGGGACACTCGCTCTTACTCTCACTGCCGTGCCGGCTTATCTTTGGTTCTTCGGGCTGGATTGGTTTCAGGTCGCCCTCTTTTTCACCATGATCCTGGTCTGCGGGTTTAGCGTTACGCTTGGGTATCATCGGCTCTTCTCGCACATGACCTTCCAGGCGAGTTGGCCGATCCGCCTCTTCACCCTCATCTTCGGCGCGGCGGCCTTTGAAAACTCCGTCCTCATGTGGGCGAGCGAGCATCGGCGGCATCATAAACATGTCGATCACGACGAGGATCCGTATTGCATCTCGAAAGGCTTCTTCTTTGCCCACATCGGCTGGCTGCTTTTCAAGCTGAACAACGACGAGCCTTACGACAACGTCCCCGACCTGCAAAAGGACAAGCTCGTCGTCTGGCAGGATCGTCACGTCCAGACGATTGCCGTCCTGGTGAGCTTTGTCTTTCCGCCAATCCTCGGGTTTCTCTGGAATGGATGGAGCGGCGCCCTCGGCGCGTTCCTGCTCGCGGGTGTAGCGCGCATCGTCGTCCTCCAGCATTGCACCTTCCTCATCAACAGCGCCTGCCACACGATGGGGCGCCAGCCTTATTCGACCAAGTGCAGCGCCCGGGACTCGCTCCTGCTCGCCTTTTTCACTTTCGGCGAGGGCTACCACAACTATCACCACGAGTTTCAGTACGACTACCGCAACGGCGTGAAACCCTGGCAGATGGACCCGACCAAGTGGATCATCTGGACCCTCTCGAAGATGGGGCTCGTGCGCGGACTGCGCCGGGTCGCAAGCGAGAAGATCGTGACCGCCGAGCAGGCCACCCGGGCCGCTCGCATGGGGAACAGGTAATCATATGTCCCTCGAATCCTGCCCGACCTGTGGCTACGCCCTTTCCACTTTAGGGAATCATTGCCGTCATTGCTCGTCCTCTCGCTCCTTCAAGGCGACCCCGGCTTTCCCCGCATTTAACGCCAAGTACCTGCCCCAGATCATCATGGCGACGGTGGTGTTCGTCGCTTTCGCGTACCTAATCTTTTTTCGCTAGGGGAACGCGACCGCGCGAAAGAGCGAGAAACACCGATTCGTTAGGCCGGTGCGCTTCTCGGTGAGCCTACCTTAAACCCGCGCTCGCGGATTCTTCTTCCTGATGATAGCGCGCCCGCGCTGGCAGGATGCCCGCCCTCCCAGGGTAACCGACGACCTTTCGCGGATCCTCCCGTTGCACGACCGGAAGCCGCCCGAATCGCTCACATCCCCACTGTAAAATTCTGCCGGAGCCAGAATGATTTCTTCATCGGTTGTGATCTCGGAAACTTTTTTTGCCGGGAGGAAGGAAAACTCTTGCCAGCCGAAAAACGCTGTTCTACCATCGGTGCTACTAATAATGACATAAGTTGAAACGTTGGGCGACTTGGCCGGGGGAGATTTTTCGGAATTACGGGCGGCCGCCAATTTGGGAATTGCACACTTCATGAACCGTCAACTTTTTCTCGATCGCCGTGGGGTCTGGGCTTTCGGTTTGGGCTGCCTCGCAGTCACCGCCGGCGTTCTCTTGCACATCCCAATGTTCTGGATGGGCCACGACAACGGCTTCGTCCTCGCGGGCATGCCGATGGATGGAAGCATGATCTTCGGGATGTATCTCATCGTCGCCGGCGTCGGGGTGGCCGCCTATGGCCTCCTCCCGACGCAGGCGGCCCACCGCGCGCAGGCCGCTCTCCGCATCAGCGTGACGGCTCCCGAGGATGCAAAACTCGGACTCGCTCACTGGACTTTGATGGCGGCTCTGACCGTGGCACTGGTGATCGACGTCCTGAAGCCGGCCACGCTCGGGTTTGTTATTCCCGGCATGATTAAGGAATACAAGGCCAGCAATGCCCATGTTTCGCTGGTGCCTTTTTCCGCGCTCATCGGGACCGTGAGCGGCTCTGTCCTCTGGGGAATCCTAGCCGACCTTTATGGTCGCAAAGCCTCGATTCTGTTGTCGGCCGTGGTTTTCGTCGGCACCTCGATTTGCGGTGCCATGCCTTCGATTAACTGGAACATCGGGATGTGCTTCCTGATGGGGCTGGGCGCGGGCGGCATGTTACCCGTGACCTACGCGCTTCTGGCCGAGACCATGCCATCGAAACATCGCGGCTGGGCGCTGGTGCTGGTGGGCGGTCTGGGGGCCGTGGGCGGTTATCTTGCGGCGAGCGCTTTTGCTGCTTTGCTCGAGCCGCTTTTTAGCTGGCGCATTCTCTGGCTGCTGAATCTGCCGACCGGGCTCATCCTGCTCGCGATGGGTCGGTTCATTCCGGAGTCGGCGAAATTTCTCCTCGCCCGCGGACGAAAGGAAGAGGCGCACGCTGTCATGGCGCGCTTCGGCACCGTCAGTCATGAACTGAAGGAAGGCGAAGAAGACGTCACCGAAGTCATCGGGCACAGCCACCACGTCGGGGGCGAAGAGCCTGGCCCGCAGCCAAGTTACTGGACTCCTGCCTTGATCGGGAAGACCGCTGCCCTAACGATCGCGGCGCTCGCCTGGGGCCTGATCAATTTTGGCCTCCTTCTCTGGATGCCGAGCGAACTGGTAGCGAAGGGGTATTCCATGGCGCTCTCCAGCAAACTCTTGGCCGAGTCTGCTCTCATCGCCTTTCCGACCGTTTTCCTTTGCGCCTTTATCTACAGCCGCTGGAGCACAAAATGGGCTCTCACCAGCATGATCGGACTCACGCTGCTCGGTCTGCTTTGGGTTCTGCATCTCGAGACTTATCCCGGCGGCAACCCGGTCTGGCCGATCGGCCTCCTCATCATCGGGAGCAACGGTCTCATCGCCATCCTTCTTCCTTACGCCTCCGAAAGTTACCCGATCAAGGTTCGCGGGCGAGCCACGGGATGGGTGGCCGCTTTCACCAAGGGCGGTGGAGTTCTGGCACAAAGCCTGAGTATTCTCGCCCTCGTCCCGTCGTTGGGGGTGACGACGATTTTCATCATGGTGCCGACCCTGATCGCTCTCGGCTTGTTCCTTCGTTTCGGCACCGAAACGCGGGGACTCGATCTCCGGCATTTGGAACCACCAGACTTTCGGCACCAAAGAGTGATCGCGCCCGCAACTTTGGAAAGCACGTAAGCGGCGCTCCCGCGGGAGAGCGCTGATTCGGGCCAGCTTTTGCCCATCTCTGGGCACGGGCGGTGCTCATTACCTTATGTAATTATGAATGCGCCCTTCGGACCCTTGCGGTCGACAATGAGCACTCCGTCACCACTTCTCTGAAACATGTCTTCACCGGACCCCGTTTTGAGGTCCTGAGCGTCGACAGCGGGGCCGCCGCCCTCGATCGGCTGAAAAATCGCGGGGATCGCTACGACCTCATTATTGTTGATCAGAAAATCCCGAATCTCTCCGGTGTCGAATTGGTCGACGAGATTCGTAAACGCGGTATTCCGGGAACGATCATCGTCCTCTCGGCCCACGTTCCGTCGGAACTTCGCGAAGCCTACGAACGAATGAAGGTGCACGCGATTTTTCCCAAGCCGTTCGATCTCGGCCTCCTTCGTTCCACCGTCGACCAGCTCGCGGCCTAACGACCGTGGCCGCGGCGTTGTTCCTTTTTGGTCGAGCGATCTGCTCCACTGCTCGCGGCGAGCAAATCGCGATTGCCGTCTTCGCTGGCATGGCTAACATCGCGGGCGGCATCCCGGGCCGGCAGACCTTATGCAGATCAAGACACTCCCTCTGGCGATTTGCCTTGTTCTAGAGCGAATGCCGTAAATTATTTCCGGGTAGCGCACTGAGAGGCGACGGTGAGCGGGTCGTCGATGAAGGCTTTGAGTGCGACCAGGAGGCGCTCGGTCAATTGCTCAGTGGTGCGGGCAATGAAGTCACTAAAGTAA
>JBBPZW010000073.1:0-5404 GCA_038198475.1 Chthoniobacterales bacterium
GCGACCAGGTCGAAAGCCGGCGCGCGATCGTGCCGCGGGTAAGCGGTGTCGTTCATCCCGACGAGACAGATGACGCGGAAGGGCACCGTCCTCATCGGCTTCAAAGCACAAAAGGTGACGTGGCCGACGAGGAATCCCGAGCCGGTTTCTCGCTCCGCGAGCGCTTTGTCGAGATGCGCCAGGAGCACGTCGAGCGGGACGGCTTCGCTGAAATCGGAAAGCGCCGCGGTTTCGCCTAACGATTCAAGGACGCGGCGCAACTGGCGCAATTCCGCTTCGCGTTCGTCGTCCGGTGGAAAAAAGCGGAGCGCGATTTGCTGCAAAGTCTTTTGCCAGGCGAGAAGCGGCCTCGGCTGCCGCACGTCGCCGGCCGTAGTGAAGAGCGTTTCCGCAAACTCGATGAAGTGTCCGAGCGTTTCCGCCAGGCTGCCTTCGATCTCATCAAAGGCGAGAATCCCTTCGAACAATTTCTCGCCGCGCGCGGGCGCGGCGTAACCGAGGAGGAGACGATCAAGCCCCGCGCGCCAACTGTTTTCCGCAAAGGCGGGCAACCCGAGCGCCTCACGTTGCGCGGCGTCGATGCCCCAGCGAATCCCCGTTTTCTCGATCCAGCCGCGAATGATCTCGAGATCGGAGTCGACCAACTCGAAGCGGCGCTGGAGCGGGCCGGATTCCAGAATGCTCATCACGCTGCTGGCCGTGAAACGGCTCCCGGCCGCCTCGAGAATTCGGAGGAACGTATCGATCACGCCGTTCTCCGCGCGCGCTCCGCGATCGGCAACGCTGAAAGGGATCCGCAGATGCTCGGGCGCGGTGTCGAAGACCGCGTCGATAAATGGCGCGTAAATGCCGATGTCCGGCGCCATCACCACGATGTCGTGCGGTTTCAAATCGGGATATTCTTCGAACAAGGCGAGCAACTGATCGTGCAGCACTTCCATCTCGCGCATCGGACTGTGGCAGGAATGGAATTGGAGCGAACGATCGTCGACCGCGACCGGACGCGGCGCGCCATCGATCGGATTATGCAGTTCGAAAATGTCGCGCTGGATTTGCCCGAGCAGGGTGTCGTTAGGCGGGGCGACGAAACCGTCCTGCTCCTGCGCCGGATTGAGCTCAGTGACGATCTCGAGAAATTCGCGACCAAGTTTGCCGAAAGAGGCGAGGAGCGGATTTAGCCCCGCGAATTGCAGATCGAGCTGCGCAGTTTCGGGCGCTTGGCGGCGCGCCCGCAGCTCTTCACGCTCGGACCGGATATCGCTCCACCACTCCGGCGTCGGCCGCATCACGAAGAGATGAACCTCAATCGCCTGCGCGAGTTCCTGGAAAAACTCGAGGTAAAACAGCGGCAACGTGGAGATGCCAAAAACCGAAACGCGTTCCGGCACGGGCGCGGCGCCGCGTCGCAGAGCGATGAAAAACTCCTGCGCCAGCGCCGGCGGATGCAAGCCCGGCGCGGAACGAACCAGCTCCCGCCAGAGAATGGCCTGCCAGTCGTTTCCCTTTCCGCTTTCCCAATCCAGAATCATGCGTGGACGGAAAGCGAGATATTGGTCGAACGAGCCGGCGATTTTCCCGGCGAGCTGGAAGCGGCGCAACTCGGGGCGTGGCTGCTCGAGATAGCGTCGCAGCTCGGCGAACTCGCGCCGGCCCGCGAGCGCCGGGAGCAACTTCATGATGCGCCAGGAGAGGTTTTCGCGGGCGTAAAAACGGGCGGCCGCCCGACCGGGCAAGGCGGTGTCCATCAGCCAAGCGACGAATTTTTGCGGAAAGAGAAAGGAGATGTTTGCGCAAATGCCGTGTCGCAACGCGAGCTGCTGGGTGAGCCAGCGCTCGAGCCCGAGCGTCGGGATGACGACGGCTTCAGCGGCGAACGGGTCGGCCAATGGATGCCGCAGAAGCAGCGCCATCGCATCGGCGAGCTGCTCGAGACGATTGCTGGTATGAAGATGGAGACCGGCTTTTGGGGACACTCGCGGCAACATATCACAAGCCGTGGGACAAAAGCTGTCCGACGAATCAGGCTTTTTTTCGCTGGGGAAACGATTCCGCTTGAAGGTAAGGCGGACACGGCTTCTCCTGTCGGACATGAAAAGTCCGAGAGGAGTCAAACCGGCCCTGCGCCGCGGTCGCCCGCCGCAGCGGGTGGCAATGGAACAATTTTCCCGGCCGCCACTCGCGCGCATGATGCAGCTTCACGCTCAACTCCAGGCGCGGAAATTTCCCAATTGCCGCAAGCTGGCCGAGACACTCGAGGTCTCGGCCAAAACCATCCAGCGCGACATCGAGTTCATGCGCTACCAGCTCGGGCTGCCGATCGAGTACGACCAGCTCCATTTTGGTTTCGTTTACACGGAGCCGGTCACGAGTTTTCCGAGCATTCAGGTGTCGGAGGGAGAAATCGTCGCCCTCTTTATCGCCCAGAAAGCGCTCCAGCAGTACCGCGGCACGCCTTTCGAGGCGCCACTGAAGGCGGCTTTTCAAAAAATCGGTCACGGCTTGAAGGACAAGGTCACCTTCACCTGGACGGACCTGGACGCAGCCATCTCGTTTCGCAGCGCCGGGCACAGCCAGTCGGACCTGGAAGTTTTCGAGCTGCTCAGTCACGCGGTTTTGAATTCGGTCGAGGTCGAATTTCGCTACCGGAAATTGCGCAGCACGTCGGAGGAAACGCGGCGAGTGCGTCCTTACCATCTCGGCTGCGTCGATAATCAGTGGTATCTCTTCGCGTTCGATCTCGATCGCCAGCAACTGCGCACTTTTGCGCTCCCGCGAATTTCCGCGCCCCGTCGCACCGGCGCGCGTTTCCGGCGCCCGGCAAACTTTTCGATCGGGAAATTTCTCGATTCGAGTTTCGGAGTTTTCCAAAGCGACGGCCGCATCACCGTCCGTGTGCGGTTCCAGCCTTTCGCGGCGCAGCTCGTCCGCGAACGCACCTGGCATCATTCGCAGAAGATCAAGGAGCTGCGCGACGGGGGACTGGAGTTGCAGCTGCAACTTGGAAGCCTGGAGGAAATCGAGCGCTGGATCCTCAGCTGGGGCGATCAGGCGGAAGTGCTCGAACCGGCCAAACTTAGGCAGCGCCTCGCGGAAGTGGGAAAGAAGCTGGTTGCTTACGCCGGCAAATAGCGGGATGGAAGCTGGAAGAACTTCCCAGTGGCAAAACGCCCCCACTGCTCCACCAATGGACCGCTGAAACTATTGGCCGCCTTGGTCCAAGGGGCGCTGGACGACAACTTCGTAGAGGTTGTTCTCGCCGTGCTGCTGAGTGAAGAAGAGGTGCCCAGTGCGCGCGTTCGGCACGTTGCGACCGATCAAACCAAGGACGGAACTGTCACCGTCGGAGAAATGGACTCCGGTCGGTTCGTTATCCTCTTCCCCGGTGACGCCGGCCAGCATATCCTGGCCAAGGGCGACGAAACGGGCACTCGGGTTGGCCAGGCTAACGTCATACGCCCAGATGGAGTCGAGGGTGTCGAGCTGATCGTGGAGGGTGTCGCCCCGGTCTTCGGCCGCGAGCAAGGTGGAGCGGCTGGTGAAGGTGAGGTTGTCGAAGCTGTTGTGCACGGAATCGCCCAGCACGACGATGCCAATGCGACCATTCTGGCGGCTAGGGTCGAAGTCGACCCGGAAGATGCCGCCCCAGGCGCCGCGGGCGGCGAGCTCGGAATCGTTGCCGGCATTCGCGTCGGTGTCGCCGGTAATGTCGAAGACGAAGGTGCGGAAGCCGCTATTGGGCAGGAATTGTCCATTCTCAGGACGCTTGAAGGGCGTGGCGCCGGCGGCCTTGGCGGCGGCGTTGGCATCGAAGGAATCGGTGCCGTTGATCGCGGTGTCATGCACGGTCACCCAAGTGACCGGATACGTGGTGCCCGGAGTGTGAAGCTTCAGCTGATTCTGGGAAAGGGTGTCACCTTCCGGGTGAAAGACGACCGGCTCGCCGTCGATGCTCACTTGCAGGGCCTGGAGCTTGCCTTGGGTGAGATCGGTGTTGTTCGTCGGGACGAAGCGATAGACGAAGGAGTTCGGATTCTTGGCGAAGCCGAAGAGGGCGCCGCCAACGTCCTCGACGATGAAGACATTACCGAGATCGTCGGGATGGACACCCTCGAAGCCGCCTCGGCCCATGCTGCCGTAAAGAGTGCGCAAGCCGCTGCTGCTGGAGCCGTCATAATCCGCCGCGATCTCGATGATGCCGCCAAGCGTGCCGCGTTCCTGGGCGAAGAGGAGGGTGCTCGTGAAGGGGTTCCAAGACGAGCCATCGATGCTGTTGAAGTGAGTAAGACCATCGGTGCCCGGAGGGGTGAGGAGGATGACGCGGTGATCCGGATTGGAGATATCGAGGTTGATCCGAGTGATGAAGGCGAGGTCGCCGCTGTTCTCGTGGCCCTGGAAGAGGAAGTGGCGGCCATAGTCATAACCTTCGGTCGGGCCACCGGGGTTGTGATCAAGAATGAGATAGGTGTTTTCATCCGGCTCGGTACGAGTAACTCCGTCGGCCAGAAAGCCGAAGCGGACGATCGAGCCGGAGGGATTCTCGAGAAGATCCTGGCCTTGCTGGCGCAGGTCGAGATTAAAGCCGGGTGAGATAATCGTATCGGAGACAACAACCGGGTTGGCATCCGGCACGCCGGTCACCGGCCGGCCGAAAACGCTAAGCGGACCGGCGGAAGCGGAAGCCAGGCCGGTCGCTGCGACGAGCGCCGCAAGCGACGCCTTGGAAAGGAAACTAAGAGTTAGAGAATGATAGGTCATGGTATTTCTAGTGTACTGTTTGTTTGCTTGGTTTGGGTTGAACGAGCGAGCAAGAGGCTCGCTGCGTCATGAGGGGAACTTGATGGATCTTTGTGGCAGTGTGGTGGAGAAGACGTGACGATTTCGTCAATTCCAAAAGGCGTTTTGGTCACGCGTCCGGCAGAAGACGTCCACAAAAAGAAACCCGCCGGCGTATGACCACCGGCGGGCGTCTAAACCTAACTATTGGGTGGAAGACTACTTGATCGGGACGAAGCCGACCTGCAGGACGATCTTTTGTCCGGCCGGGCTGGTGGTGAAATCGAGAAACTCTTTCGCCACTCCACTCGGTTCGCCATTTGTGTAATAGAAGGTCGGCCGCGCATACGGATAGGTCTTGGCCTGGACGCTTTTGACTGAAGGGAGCGCCCCATCAATCGAGACGACTTTAATTCCGCCGGCCTTTGTATAAGCCAGCCCGACATAACCCACGCCGTTGGCATTCTTGCCAACTTCCGAGGCGATCTGCTCGTTACCCGCCATCTTCTGTCCACTCGGGGCATAGTCGCGTTTTTTCATCGCCAGCTCCTTGAACTCGGAGTAGGTGCCCGACGAAGTGTTACGCGTATAGACAGAGATCGGGCCGGGCTTGCCGCCCACCGCGCTCCAA
>JBBPZW010000074.1:0-10364 GCA_038198475.1 Chthoniobacterales bacterium
CAAGACGATCGCGCACGAGTTGCACGAACGTTTCGGGATCGAGCACACCACGATCCAGTTCGAGCTTTGCGTCGGCGAAGATTGCCCGACCGAACATGAGGTGCACGCCCCCGAGGAGCACGCGCATAAGTGAGCGTCCCCATCACCAAGGCCGTCCTGCTCGCCGCCGGCCGCGGCACCCGCATGCGCAACCTGACAAACGACCTTCCCAAGCCGATGATCGCCGTCCGCGGCAAACCGATTCTGCAACACATCATCGAGGGCCTGCGCGGCGCGGGCGTGACGCAGTTTTTTATCATCGTCGGTTGGCGGGCAGAGGTCGTTAGGGAAACGTTCCGCGACGGCGCGAGCCTCGGCGTTGCGTTTGAATACGCCACCCAGGTCGTGCAGGATGGAACAGGCAGAGTAGTGGAACTGGCGCGCGACTTTGTCGGGAGCGATCCCTTCGTCCTGAGCTACGGCGACATCATCGTCGAGCCCTCGAATTATTCGCGCCTAACGAGTCTGGAAGACGGCACTGAGGCCATGGTCACGGTCAAGCGCAGCGAAGATGTGAGCAAAGGCGGCGCGGTTTTCGTGAACGAGCGTTTCGAGCTCATCGATCTGCGCGAAAAGCCGCAGCCGGGCGAGCCAACCAGCCCATGGTATAACGCCGGGATCTACGCTTTCCGCCCGAGCATTTTCGATTTCACCGCCCGCCTCGAGCATTCGCCCCGCGGCGAGTTTGAGCTCACCGATGCCATCCGCGACCTCGCCCAATCGGGCAAAAAAGTGCAGGCGCTCGAGCTCAGCGGCGATTGGGCCGACGTGCGCGACCCGGAGATTCTCGCCCAACTAAATCGTTAGGTAATCTCGTCGGCCGTCTCGTCCTCGGGCGCTTCCTCGCCGATTTCCTCCTCGATCACGCGTCGCCGTTTCGGGGAAAGGAACGGACGGAGAAATCCGTAAAGCAGATAGGTGAGGAAAATCACCGCCGCCATCCAGTGGTAGAATTTCACGGTCAGGGCGAGGAGCGCGATGAGGAAAAGGAAGCGCGGGATCGATTGCGTTGTTCGCCAGTTCACCGCCTTGAAACTCGGATAGCGGAATTTGCTGAACATCATGAACGAAAGGAAAAGCATCAGGACCGGGAGGGCGTATTTCCAGCGGCCGATCGTGCGCTGGCCTTCATCGAGCCAGAGCATGAACAAGGTGAGCGAGGCAATTACCCCGGCGGCTGCGGGAATCGGAAACCCGGTAAAATTCTTGTCCGGGCTGTTTGGCGAGCCGGCTGCCGCGACGCAGTTGAACCGCGCGAGGCGGAGTGCCCCGCAGGCCAGGTAAACAAACGCGATCATCCAGCCGAGATTCTGGAATTCGCCGAGCACGATCTGGTACACCAGCAGCGCCGGCGCCATCCCGAAGGAAACGATGTCGGCTAACGAATCAAACTCGCGCCCAAAAGGACTCTCGTGCCCGCCCAGCCGCGCCAGCCGCCCGTCGAGCAGGTCGAAAATGAAGGCCGCGAGAATGAACCAAATCGCATCGTGAAAATCGGAGGCGGCCTTGATAAAGTCGGTTTCCTGCGCGCCGTCGTAGATGCGCAGGACCGCGGCAAACCCGCAGAAAAGGTTGCCCGCCGTCATCAGGTTCGGCAGCAGATAGATTTTCGGCTGGCGTGCGTCCATGATTCAGGAAAGGCGAGCGAGCACGCTCGAGCCGCCGGCGACGCGGTCGCCTACCTTCACCAGCACCGTCGCGCTGAGCGGCAGATAAACTTCCGTCCGCGAGCCGAAACGGATCATCCCGAAGCGCTCACCCTTTTGCAATGTATCCCCCACCCGCGACCAGCCGACAATCCGGCGCGCGATCGCCCCGGTAATTTGCCTGACGACTAGAGTGGCGCGCGGATTTTCAAAAGCCCAGGTCATCGCCTCGTTCTTCTTCGAGCACTCCGGGTTGCGCGCGTCGAGGCAAAGGCCCTCGTGATGCTCGCGGTAGATGATGCGGCCCTCGATCGGGGCGCGGTTCGTGTGCACGTCAAAAACGGAAAGGAAGATCGCCACCCGACGCATTTTTCCCCTGACGACTTCGCTTTCCTCGAGCTCATCGATCTCCACCACCACTCCGTCCGCCGCGGCCACCACCACGTCCGGATCAGGCGGCACGACCCGCTCCGGATCGCGAAAGAAAGCGAAGGTGTAACCAATCAAGGCGAGAAAAAGCAGCGCCAGCCAGGGCGAAACGAGCAGCCCCATCACCGTGAGGACGAGGAGCATGGCAAAGATCCAGCGTGCTTCGAACAGGGTTTGAAAGCGCATGAGAGGAAAGAGTGTCGGGTTCCATACTGGGCGGGTCAAGGCTCCCCGCGGAGTGTTTCGGTCGTTGGGCTGGGGGCAAAGATGTTTTCGGATGACAAAGCGCGCGGCCACGCCATCATCCGGAGCATGAGCGCGTCCCGGCCAACCGCCTCCGAGTTCCACCTGCTCGATCATCCCCTCGCCGCGGCACACCTTTCCATCCTGCGCGCCAAGGCGACCCCGCCTAACGAATTTCGGCGCGCGATGCACAAGGTTGCCGTCCTCCTCCTGGTCGAGGCAGCGCGCCGCTGGGAAACAAAGGCTGCGGCCATGGAAAGTCCGCTTCGCTCTTTCGAAGGCCGCGTCCTTCCGCGACCGATCGTCCTCATTCCAATCCTGCGCGCTGGCCTCGGATTGCAAGAGGGAATGATGCCGTTAATCCCGGAAGCCAGCACCGGTCACGTCGGCCTTTACCGCGATCCGCAGACGCTGATGCCCGTAAAATATTATTGCCGCCTTCCGGAAAATCTCGCCGAGGCAGAGGTGCTCGTTCTCGATCCGATGCTCGCTACCGGGCACAGCGCGGTCGAGGCCGTCTCGATCGTGAAAGCCGGCGGCGCGACGCGACTGCAGTTCCTTTGCGTGCTCGCCTGCCCGCCTGGGATCGAGACGCTGCAGAACGCGCATCCCGATGTCCCGATCATCGCCGCCGCGCTCGATCCCGAATTGAATGATGTCGGCTACATCGTCCCGGGCCTGGGCGACGCTGGCGATCGCTACTTCGGCACCGGTTAGTCTATTCCCCCACTCGTCCTCCTCTCGTCCTCGAAAACCTCCGGTCACGCGCCCGAGCGGGAAAGGAAGCCATCGACGCTTGCGTCGCCGCCACAAACCTGATCACAATCTCCCATGGAGCCAAGCGAACCGCGCATCGAAATCTTTGTCCCTTTCGGCGAAGCCTTTGAGACGACGAAGAAAATTCTCTTCCAGCCATTCGACCTGACGAAGTGGTTCGTGATTGGCCTCCCGGCCTGGCTGGCGACGATGTTCAGCAGCGGCTTCAACTACCGTCGCAGTTACAGCAGTGGCGATTGGAATTGGAAAGCGCACAGCCACGGCAACTCCTTCGGGCTGCACGACGCGCCACCCTGGGTCGTCCCGCTCATCATCGGCGGCAGTCTCTTCGTCCTCGCCCTGATTGTCCTTTTCCTTTGGCTGAACTCGCGCGGCCGTTTCATGTTTACCGACTGCATCGTGCGCAATCGCGGCGCGGTCGCCGAGCCCTGGCGCGAGTTCCACAAGGAAGGGAACCGCTATTTTATTCTCCAGCTCGTCATCACCTTTCTCAGCATTATCGTTTTCGGTGGACTCGCCCTCGTCTTCCTCCTCGGGTGGCATTGGAAAAATTCGCTCCTTCCCTTGCCTCTTATCATCTTGCTCGGAGTCACCTTCTTGCTCGTCGCCCTCGTGGTGGGCCTCATCATGAAATTCGTCGTGCCGGTGATGTATCGCCAGCGTTGCAGCGCTACGGCCGCCTTCGGTGAGGTCTGGCGGCTTGTGGCCGGCTCTCCGGGGGTTTTCATTCTTTTCGGTCTCTTCTACATCCTGCTCTGCATCGCCGCGGCCATGATCGGCTGTCTCGCTGCCTGTGTGACCTGTTGCCTCGCCGCGCTGCCCTATATCGGCACGGTCATTCTTCTGCCGGTGGTGATGTTTCTCTACACCTTCCCTCTCTGTTTCATCCGCCAATTTGGCGATCCCTACGATGTCTGGGCCGTCGTTAGGCCGGTGGACCTTCCAGCCGCCGATTTGTTAGCGCCGCCGGCCCCGCCGATTCCGCCGATCCAGGAACCTCCGCCGCCCACCGAATGAGGACGTTTTCCGCGCCATCCCTCTCACCGCTCGGCAGACGCTGGCGCGCCCTGCACCTCGTGATTCTCCCGGGCCTCTTGTTCGCGCTGGCAAACGTCCGCCCGGGCTCGCTGCCGGCCTGGTTTCCGTTCGCCACCTCCTGCGGCGCAATCACCGGCCTACCCTGCATCTTCTGCGGAACCACCCGGGCCATTTATCATCTCCTGCATGGAGAGCTGGCCCGCGCCCTTTACTACAACTGGCTCTCGTTCCCTCTCCTCGCCGGAGCCGCCGCACTCTATGTCCTGAATTTGATCGAACTTTCCACGGGCCGCGATTTCCTGAGCCGGCTTCCCCGCCCGCGCCTGACACGACGCTCCGCAGCCGCGTTCGCTGCCGGATTCGTCCTCCTCTGGTTCCTTCAGGTTTATCTCGCTGTCTCCCAGCAGAAGACCGAACTGCTCAACCCGCACGGCCCGCTCTACTCGTTCGTCGTCAGGTAAGACAAACGATCGCGCCACCGCAAAGGAGTAAGTCTTCCGTCCCGGCCGTGGGGACGACAACTTTAGTTCCCGGTTCTACTCACCTTTCCGGCCGTCGGGGGACGACATATTCGAATTCGGGCCGGCCTTCCCCGGCCGAGATCATATTGTGAGCTCGCACGATCATGGCGCGACTTGGCAGACCACTAGTCGACACCTCGGCGCCGCCGCCGGGATGTTTCGGGACGCCGGGTTGCGGCTACGGATTTTTCTCCTCTACGGGCGGAGTGGCAATCGACCAGGCCGGGCTGATCATGGCCGTGTATCACGCCGGTGATGTCAAAAGCAGCCGCAGCAGATGTGGATTACGACCTCGACCGACGGAATCAATTGGACACCGCGCGCGCAGGTTTCCGAGCCTAACGAGGAGAACACGAACGGCTTTCCAGCCATCGCCGCGGGCTACACTTTCCCATACGGCGATTACCTCGGCCTCTTCGTCGATGGCGCGGGGATGAACCACGTGATCTGGGGCGAAGGCGCCAGCTACAGTGGCCCCGGTGGCGTTTGGTACACGCGGGGTTTCTGATTTCGCTCTCGGCCGCGGATTCGCCTTATTTCGCTCCGACGACAGTGGGTTGGCCGCCCTGCCGGTAAACGACTCCGCCTTTCATGACGAAGTTCACTTTCGAAAATTGCGAGGGATCTTTTAGCGGATCGCCCGCTGTCGCCACGATATCGGCATAACGACCGGGCTGGATCGACCCGACGCGATCGGATGCGCCGAGGAGGTCCGCAGCTTCGCGCGTCGCTGCCATAAGCGACTTCATCGGCGAGAGGCCACCCGCAATCATGAGGCCGAACTCCATCGTATGATCGCCTTCCCCGATGTCCGTGCCGTAGGCGATTTTGACTCCGGATTTCACCGCGAGTGGGAAGTTTTTCTTCGGGAGCGGATCGTTCGCCAGCTCCTTCGGCGCGGTGCCGGGCGTGAGGAGCTCCGGATGGTCACGCGCCGCGGCGTAATAAATTTCATAGACGGTGAGGGTCGGCACCAGCCACGTGCCGTGTTCTTTCATAAGCGAAAAGGTCTGCGCCGTGGCAAAAGAACCGTGCTCGACGGAATCGACTCCCGCCCGGACCGCCGCCTCGATCGCGGCTGCCGGATAGATATGTGCGGCGACCTTCAGGCCTAACGAGTGAGCAGTCTCGACCGCGGCGCGCATTTCATCGTCGGTCATTAGTTGCTGGCGGGGATTGTCACCGGTCGACGCGATGCCGCCCGAAGGCATGATCTTGATCAGGTCGGCGCCGCGTCGGCGATGTTCGCGCACCCGGAGCCGCGCCTCGTCCGGGGAATTCACGATCCCATTCGACCAACCCGGATGAGAGAGGTCGGGATCGAGCCCGCTCCGCGGATCGCCGTGACCCGCCGTCGGCCCGAGCGGCTCCAGTGAAACCCAGAGTCGCGGCCCCGCGACTTTGCCGGCATTGATCGCGTTGCGCAGCGCGACTGTGTCGTCGCCGCCGCCGACATCGCGCGCCCCGGTGAAGCCCTGTTGCAACATGGCCCGTGCGAAGACCGCCCCATCAAAGGCCCGATCGAGAGCGGTATGCGTGAGCCAATTCTCCGTCGTGTTCGCCTGGCTCGGCAACTTGCTGGCGATATGGACGTGGCAATCGATGAAGCCCGGCATGACGGTTTCGCTCGAGAGATCGATCACCTCCGCACCGGCTGGCGTCACGAATCCAGACTCGATCGCGCTGATGCGATCGTCGTGGATGAGAATGGAAATCTTGTCGCGCGGCGCTTCGTTTACGCCATCGAGAAGCGCACCGGCATGAATTACAGCGTCGCTGGCAAGAGCAGAGGTGGCGAGAGTCGCTATCATCGCGGCGCCGCAGAAAAGCTTCTTCATCACCGCACCGTAGATGGCCGGCTTTGAGAGGGTCAACCGCAAACCGGGAGTCAAAGCGTCACTGGCCAGCGGTGGAAAATTCTGTTAGGTAGCGGGCCATGCCTTCCGCCGCCGAGTTCCAACATACTCTCGCCAAAGCCGCTTCGCTCAGCGGCACTTCGCTCCATACCGGCGCCAAGGTCTCGCTCAAGATCCAGCCCGCGCCGGCGAATTCCGGGATCAAATTCAAGCGGAAAGACCTCGCCGACGAGCCCACAATCGACGCCACGATCGCGAACGTAAAAACGGTCGAGCGCGCGACCACGATTGGCGAAGGCACCATGCGGGTGCACACCGTCGAGCATGTCCTCGCCGCGCTCTCTGCGCTTGGGGTCGACAATGCGATGATCGAGATGGACGCGAACGAACCGCCGATCGGCGACGGCAGCGCGACACTGTACGTCGAGGCGATCCGCAAGGCGGGGATCGTGCCGCAGGAAGCACCGCGGCTTTTCTTTCACGTCCGGGAGCCGATCTCGATCGAGACGAAGAGCGGCTCGCTCCTGGTGCTGCTGCCGGATGATGACTTTCGCATCTCCTGCACGCAGGCCGGACCGGAAGGTCGCTTTACACAGTTCATGTCGACCGCCATCACTCCCGCCATTTTCGACAAGGAAATCGCGCCTGCCCGCACCTTTGTCTATTACGAGGACGTCCAGGCGTTGATGGAGAAAAACCTGATCAAGGGCGGGAGCCTGGAAAACGCGATCGTCGTTAGGGGCGAATCAGTTTTGAGCAAGGAACCGCTTCGGTTTCCCGACGAATTCGTCCGGCACAAGATCCTCGATATCATCGGCGACCTCGCGCTCGTCGGGCGCGCGATTCGCGGCCACGTCGTGGCGGTGAGGCCCGGTCACGGCGCCAACACGGAACTCGCGCGCGCGGTGGCGAAGGCGCTCGCCGCGACGGAGGCGATGTTGCCGAAACGCAATTTCCCGGCTGGCGAAGGCGGGCTCGATATCAACGCGGTGATGGATATTTTGCCGCATCGTTATCCTTTCCTGATGGTCGATCGCATCCTCTCGTTCGAGGGCGAAACCAAATGCCTCGGGATCAAGTCGGTCACGATCAACGAGCCTTTTTTCCAGGGACATTTCCCCGGGCACCCGGTAATGCCGGGGGTGTTGCAGGTCGAGGCGATGGCGCAGGTGGCGAGCGTGCTCATGATGCGGATCAGCAAAAGCGCTAGCCGGGTCGGTTATTTCATGAGCGCGGACGGAGTGAAATTCCGCAAACCGGTTTTCCCCGGCGACACGCTCTTTATTCACGCCGAGCTGACGAAATCCCGTGGCAACAAACTGGCCAAGGCGATGTGTCGCTGCTTCGTGAACGACGCTGTCGTCTCGGAAGGCGAACTGATGTTCACCTTCCTCGATAAATGAGCGCGGTCACGGTCCATCCGACCGCGATTGTTGATCCCGCAGCTGAACTCGGCCCCGGGACGATGGTGGGTCCCTACTGCATGGTGGCTGCCGGAGTTTCGTTAGGCGCAAATTGCTGGCTTCAGCATCACGTCTCGCTCGAGGGGCCGCTGACCGCGGGAAAGGCGAACAAATTTTACGCCTATTGTTCGATCGGGCAGCAGACGCAGGACCTGAAATACCGGGGCGAGCCCACTTATCTCGAGATCGGCGACGAGAACGTCTTCCGCGAGTTCGTGACGATCAATCGCAGCACTGCCGAGACTGGGAAGACGCGGGTCGGTAGCGGCGGAAATTTCCTCGCTTATTCGCATATCGGCCACGATTGCTCGGTCGGCGACGCGGTGATTTTCTCAAACAACGGCACCCTCGCCGGTCATGCGCAGGTGGGCGATCACGCCGTGATCGGGGGGCTCACGGCGGTGCACCAATTTTGTCGGATCGGGCGTTTCGCCATCACCGGCGGATGTTCCAAAATCGTCCAGGACGTGCCGCCCTTCATGATCGCCGATGGTAATCCGGCCGAGGTCCGCGGGATCAACCAGGTCGGACTGGAACGGGCGGGATTTGCGCCGGAAAAGATCAAGCAGGTCAAGGAGGCGTTCCGAGTAATTTATCGCGGAAAAATGAACACTGCCCAGGCGGTGCAGGCGCTGCGCGAAAGGTTCGGGGCGAGTGAAGAAGTGCAGTCGATCGTGCGCTTTATCGAGGAGACCGAGCGCGGGATCATTCGTTGACGCCTCCTGAGGACTAACGATCAAGCCGCGAGAAGCGGCGTATCGCCCGGGGTTAGAATGCCGTTGAATTTCGGATATAGAAATTTCGCGACCGGGACGTTGCTTTTTGTAAGAGCGGTAGCCCGGTTCAGGCAAACGGCGGAGTGATTCTCCAAGCAGGGCTGTCCCGAAATCGCGCGCGACGAGAGCCGGCGAACGAGAATTTCGTGGCGCCGAACGTTGATTTGCTTCCCTTCATCGCGGAACCCGTCAAACCTTCGGAGATAGCCCTTGTCCTCAACCTTCAAGATCAGTTTCTACGCCAGCGCGCTCTGCGCCGTGATCCTCGGGCTTTGGCTGGCGCAGCTTTGGCAGGCGGACAAACAAGTCCGGCTGCATACCGAGCATTTCCTCGCGCAAATCGCGGCTCGGGATTGGTCCGGAGCGGGTGATTTCATTTCTGCCGATTATCACGACGACTGGGGCCACGACCGGAAAGAGGTCTTGAATCGGCTCCATCTCGTCCTGCGTTTTTTTACCTCCCTAACGATCAACGCCGCCAACCCGCAGGTGAGCGCGAATCCGCCCGCCGGCTGGTGGAGCGCGAAGATTCAAATCGCGGGTAGCGGGTCGGAGTTTGCGCCGGAAATCATCGACCGGATGAACGGTGTGACGGAGCCGTTCGTGTTTCACTGGCGCCGGGAAAGCTGGCGTCCGTGGGATTGGAAACTCGTTCGAGTAAGCAATCCCGGCCTCGAGATTCCGAACTCCGGAGTTTAACGCGGTCCGGCCTTCGTCGTTAGGGCAAATTTACTTCCCGAGCGCCTGGCGCAGTTCGTTTTTCGCCGATTCGACGTCGTTCGCGCTGTGATGACAAAGCACAATCCCGCGCAGTTTTTCACCCTGAAAATAACGCAGGGCGAAGCGCCCCTTGGCGTAGGAACCGTTGAGATCGACACGAGTTGCCGGAACGTTGAAGTCGCCGACAAAATCGAACTTCAGGTCGAACATTTCGGTCCAGAAATAGGGAATCTGCTCGTAGCGCTGGCGCTTCTTGCCCGTGATGTTCGCACCGACGATCAAGCCTTGCTCGCGCGCGTTTTCCCAATGCGTCTGGCGGCGCATCCCGCCCATCAGGCGGTCGGGGTAAAAAGCCAGGTCGCCCACCGCATAAATCCCTTTCTCTTCCGTCTCGAGATAATCAGTCACGGGCGAACCATGCGGGCCGGAGAGCGGCGTGTTGCGGACGATCTCGAGGTTCGGTTCAGACCCGCAGCAAACGACCGCCACGCCAGCCGCGACTCTTTCGCCGCTCTTGGTTTGAATGTTGCGCAGAACAGTCTTGCCCTCGAAGCCGTTCAAGGTCGAACCCATGAGCAAGGTCACGCCGTGCTTGGCAAATTGCTCCGTCACCCAGGTCGCGGTTTCCGGATCAAGGTAGCGATTCAGGACCGCGTCATGGCGATGCATGATCGCCACTTTTAATTTACCTTGGCGCAAACTGGACGCCACTTCGCAGGCCAGGAGACCGCCCCCGACCACGACGATCATTTTTTCCGAGAGCGACATCTCGCGCAGGGCGAGCGCGTCTCGTGTCGTCCGCAGATAAATAACGTTTCCAAGACCGATGCCGGCAACTTGCGGGCGGACCGGGCGA
>JBBPZW010000075.1:0-41424 GCA_038198475.1 Chthoniobacterales bacterium
CCGGAGTTGATCGCGATCGCGCCGGGCGAGGGCTCGAAATCGCTCTTCCGAGCCGGCGCGCTTTGCGAACAACTCGGCGCCGCGGGACTCGACCGTTCCTCGTTTTTGGTAGCGTTAGGGGGCGGAATGATCGGCGACCTGGCGGGCTTCGTTGCCTCGATTTATTTGCGCGGCATCCCTTACGTTTCAATACCGACCACACTCCTGGCGCAGGTCGACAGCTGCATCGGCGGAAAAACCGGGGTGAATTCGAGTGCGGGAAAAAACCTGATCGGCACTTTTTTTCATCCCGCGCTCGTCGTGGCCGATCTCGAGACTCTGCAAACGTTGCCGGAGCGGATTTGGAATGAGGGTTTTGCGGAAGTGATCAAACACGGTGTGATTCACGATGCCGAACTTTTCGCGATGGCCGCCCAGCCGGTCGCGCCGACGGACCTCGCGGCGCTGGTGGAACGAAATCTCACGCTCAAGGCGGCGATCGTGGCGGCAGATGAACGCGAGCAAACCGGGGTGCGCGCTCTCCTCAACTTCGGCCACACCATCGGGCACGCGATTGAACATGCCGCCGGCCCTGGCCAGATGTTGCACGGGGAAGCGCTTAGCCTCGGGTTGATCGCCGCCGCCTCCATCTCCGTGCGGCGGGCAAACTGTTCGTTAGGCGACGCCAGGAGGATTCGCGCCGCGTTGGCCGCGCACCATCTGCCGACCGCGTTGCCACCGAATTTTCCGCGCGAAAAAATCTTTGCCGCCCTCGCGCGCGACAAGAAATTTGAAAACGGGCAGATCCGGTTCGTGGTGGTGCACGAGATCGGCCGGGCCAGCGTTTCGCACGATGTCACGCTGGAAGATCTGCAGGCAGCCGTCGCCGAGTTGTAGTCGGGGCGGCGATCGCCGCTACGGCTGCGGTCTCATCTTTTTGAAATAGGCGAGCACACCCGCCACGACGCCGTCCACGTATTCACGGTAGATGCTCGGCTGGGTTTTTCCGGCCACTTTGCGCGATCCTTTGTAGTCGCCCGCCTTGACCCGGACGAAAACGGCGCGGCTGTTCATCACGTAGGGCTCGAGATAAACCGTCGGGCAACGATAGAGCCGCGTCGCCATCAGGTTCCGCGCATAAACGTAACCGCTCGCTCCGACCGGGGTCACGTTCTCGGTCTTGTATTGGTAGGGCGGGAGATGGGTCGCCTTAGCCATTTTGCCGGCGATCGTCTCGGCCAATTCGAGTTCCTCGGGAAAGGAGCGGCTCAGGAGTTTGAGCAGCATCTCGAAGCGTCCGTCGTCCAGCTCCAGCTCCGGCGGAAGATAAGCGCCGTTGAGGAGAAGGTGGAGGTGATTGTCAGGCACGAGCGCCGGGTGGTTTGGATCGCCCCAGGGCTCGGCGTTGAAGTGCAGGCAGAGCACAAGGTCGGGCTGGAGCCGATTGACCAGGCTTGCGCGACGCCGGATTTCGCTGTTGCGATAGAAGAGCAGCTCGCGTTGCCAGGCGACCGTCTTTTCTTTCTCCGGGTCGGCCGGGCCATCGAAATTTTCCCGCGGATCCGTGACTCCGGTGCGGACGAGGAACTGGCGCGCGATCTCCTCGAAATCCGACGGCCGATAGGGCGTGATCGGCGGGGTGTTCTCGCGCACGAGCGAGACCTTCGCGCCTAACGACTGGAGCCGCGGGGCGAGGAGCTTCGCCACCTGCAGCGTCATGTCGCCCTCCTGCACAGGCCGCGCGTCGCCGATCTTGAACCAGCGTTCTTCCATCCGCGCCCAGGTTCCGCCGAGATGCCCCGGGTCGAGCGCGATGTGAAACCCCGCCAAGGGTCCCGCGCCATTCGTTGCCGCAAGCGCCGACGGCGCTCTCCACCAGTGCGGGGCCGGCAGGCGGTCGGCCGCGCTCTTGGCGAAATGCAGAACGAAATAATTTTGCGTGCCGGCCACGGTCGCGATCCGGGCCACGTCGGGCTCGATCTTGATCAGTTCCGGGTTGTAGCCATGCGTCGCGTAGACGTGGTTTAGCAGATCGACGAACTCGTCGTGCGTGATCGTGCCCTGGTAGAGCTCCAGCTCGCTCCACTCTGGTTTGCGCCCGAGCGTGCTCAGGTTGGCGGCCGATTCGTTAGGCATTTCCTCGCCCACCGCGCGCGCAGCCGGCGCTGCGGGAAGCAGGAGGAGGAGCGCGAGACCGCGCGTAACGATGGAACGAAACATCAACTTGGGATTTTCGAGTTTAATACGATCATCGCGCCATGCTCACGATTCTTTTCCTCGGCGACGTCGTCGGCGAGGCCGGTCGCAGCGCGGTCATCGCGCGCCTGCCGGAATTGAAGCGGGAACTGGCCCTGGATTTCATCATCGTTAACGGCGAGAACGCCGCCGCTGGACGTGGCATTACGCCAAAAATCACGATCGATCTCCTCCGCGCCGGCGTTTCCGTCATCACGACCGGCGATCATATCTGGGACCGGAAGGAGATCGTCTCCTTTATCGACACCGAACCGCGGCTGCTGCGCCCGCTCAATTATCCAACGGGCGCGCCGGGGGCGGGCACGATCGTGCTCGAGACGCCGAAAGGGAAAGTGGGGGTGATCAACGTCCAGGCGCGCACTTTCATGCAGCCGATTTTGGAAAATCCGTTTCCTATTCTGGACGCGGCGGTGAACGAAATGCGCGCGCAAACGTCGAACATTATCGTCGATGCACATGGCGAAACCACGAGCGAGAAAATTGCGATCGGCCGTTACCTCGACGGCCGCGTCTCGGCCGTGCTCGGCACCCACACCCACGTTCAGACGGCGGACGAACAGATTTTCGAGCAGGGCACGGCCTTCATCTGCGACGCCGGCATGTGTGGCCCGGTGCATTCCATTCTCGGGCGCGAGATCGAGCCGATCGTTAGCCGTTTCATTTCCAACCTGCCGGCTGCCTTTCCCGTCGCGCATGGTGAATCGCGCCTCCGCGGCGTGCTCGTCGAGATCGACGAAACGACCGGCCGCGCCACTCGCATCCGGCGGGTGGACGAGCCGGGAGCCGCGCCCGAAAGCGCTCCGGCCTAATCGATTGCGCGCCCAGCTTCTTGCTTGCGGAAGCAAATTCTTGCGGCCAAAGTGCCCGCTCGTTCGTATTACAAAGGTATTCTCATTTATGAAAAACTGGAACCGCCACCTCTCCATCACAGCCTGGTTAATGCTCGCGCTACTCCTCCCTTCGCTCGCCCTCGGTGACGACAAAGCTGATGCCTACAAATACGGCAAGGAGGGGATCGAGGCGGCCAAGAACAAGCAATGGGACAAGGCGATCAACCTTTTCCAGAAGGCGGTTAAGGCCGAACCGAAGGAAGCGAACAATTACAACAATCTCGGCCTCGCCTACAAGGGCGCGAACAAGATGGAGGACGCGATCAAGGCTTTCAGCGATGCGGTCGAAGCCGAGCCGAACAACACCGCCGGCTATATCAATCGCGGAGTGGTTTACACGACCCAGGCCAAGTACGACAAAGCGATCCAGGACCTCGATAAGGCGATTTCCCTGAAATCGGACGGCATCTCCGCCTACCGCTTCCGCGCCTTCGCCTATCTCCAAAAGAAGGATTACAAGAAGGCCGTCGAGGATTACAACGTCGTCCTGAAAGAGAAGGACGATCCCGCGATTCTCGACCGGCGCGCGTTCGCTTATTGGAACCTGAAGGAATACGACAAGGCGATCGATGACTTCAGCAAGATCATCAAGGACAAGCCGAAAAGTAAGGAAGGTTATCTCGATCGCAGCTACGTCTACGAGTTAAAGCACGACTACGCCAAAGGCATCGCCGACTGCGACCAAGTCCTTAGCATGGATCCCGGTAACCAGGACGCCAAGAACCGCAAGGCGCGCCTGGAATACCAGCAGAAACAGGCCAACAGCACGCCGACTCCGACGCCGACCGCGCGTCCGCGGCGCACGCTCCCGCCCGAGACGCCGACCCCGCACAAGAAGAAGTAGGATCACCCGTCGTTCGGGCTACTTCAGCGCCTTCTCCACCGCGGAGGGATCGTCGAGCGTGATCCATTCGATCACGGAGAGCGGCAGGCTGCCGTTCTGGATCAGTTCGTCGTGAAATTGACCGAGCCGGAAGTTCTTCCCCATCCGGTCGCGGTAACGGCCTAGCAGCTGCATGATCTGCCATTTCCCGGTGATGTAGCTGATCTTCTGCGTCGGGCTCGAAGCCGCGCCCGCCGCTTCGCCTTCCGCCGCCTCGCGATCGAGGCCGCCGGCTTCCATGAAATATTTGACCGCTTCCTCGAAGGTCCATTTGCCGGTGTGGAGATTCACGTCCACCCCGATGCGGGCGGATCGATAACGCGCCAGCCGCAGGACCTGGCCCTGCGACGCGGAGTCCGCCGGATAAAGCCCTTCGCGCATCAGCATTTCTTCGCCGTAGAGCGCCCAGCCCTCGACGAAGAGATTGTCCCCGTGCTGCCGTCGAATCTCGTCCTTCACGTGGTTGGCGATCGAGAGCTGGAGGAAGTGGCCCGGGATTCCTTCATGCCCGAGGATCGGCCGCGGATCCTCGATCGCGGCGCGGATGTAAAAATTCTTCGACTCACGGTTGTAGGTCGGGATGAAATAAAATCCCGTCGGATCCTGGTCGTAAACGCCCGGCGGATTCATGAAGCCGCCCGGGCTGGTCGGCTTGAACGCTTCCGGCAGTTGCCGGATCTCAAATTTCCCGAGGTAATCCGGCAGCGTCACGAGCCGCTTGTCCTTCAGGAACTGGATCATGCCCGCCTCGCGGCTTTCGTAGGCTTTCAGGAACGACGCCTGATCAGGCGGAACACCCTTGCTCCGCGACGGGTCGGGATCGGCCAGGGATGGATCGGGCAGCCAGGCTTCATAGGCGCGGTACTGCGCCAGCTCCACCCGGCCGATCATCTCCACCTCGGCGCTGCTCAGCGGCAGGAGGAGGACACGTTTAAGGTAGTCGTTGTAATTCTTCTCACCCATCGGCGCGAAATCGACCATCTGCGGCAACCGGCTCTCGAGATGATCGGCAAATTCGTGCACCGCCATGAGCGCCGCGTCGCGCGCCTGCGTCAACTCTTCCTTCTCGTTAGGGGCGAGATCCTTCGCCAGCGTCATGAGGCTGTCGTTGAAGAGCGGGTCGATCGCCCGCGCGGAATCGATCGCGAGCCGGGAGAAAAGTTTGACCGGCCGGTCGAGGTTCTTCTCGCCCTGCGCCAGCATCGCCGGCATCGCGCGGAGCCGGGCGGTCGCGGCCTTGGCCCGGGTCTGGGGCGTGTCGTAATCCTTTTTCAGAAGGGAGAAAAGCCCGTTGCTGCATTCGCCGACGTAAGTTTGCGGGTCGCGGCTGGTGGAATGCCAGACGCGGTCGTCGAAGGCGAACCCCTCCAGTTGCGAACGGAAAAGAAGCCAGTCGATCCGCTCGTCCTTTGGCCATTCCGCCGTCGGCATGGCGTTCACCTGGGCGAGTAGATCCTGAATGTGCTTCGCGCGCTCGGCGATTTTGGCCGGAGTATAATCCGTTAGGCGATCATCCCAGGTGTGGAGGCCGGCGTCGCTGCTCCGGACGGGGAATTGCTCGTTGCGCCAGGCGTAGAAGTCGTCCGCCAGTTTGTGCAACGCCGCGGCTGCCGCAGACCGGGCGGCCTCGAGATGCGGCGGAACGTGGGTGATGAGTGCCTTGTTTGAGATATCCGGCGTCTGCGCCGGTGTCATTTGCGCCAGGGCAGCCTGCCCGCTTGCCGCTCCGAGAAATGCTACGAAAAGAAAGCTCGTCTTCATCGAGCGCACGGTAGGCGAGCCGGCCGCTACCGGAAAGCGCAAAGCAAGGGCGGCGTGCCTGGTAGGGCGGGACTCCGTCGAGCCAGAGTGAACGCTTGGCCGCAAGAACAACGTCACCCTCCGGCTCGACGAAGTCGCGCCCCGACCGACCTACGGATTCTCACGCACCAGCTGCTCGGCGGTGGTGAACTTCGGCTCGATGTCGACCGGGATGTTCCCCATCCTGTCGAGCGCCTTCTGCACTTCCGGCCGCACGACCCCAAATTTGGCCAGCAGATCCTTCGCATTCGAGTAATTGCCTTCCGCCTGGATCGTCATGATCTCCCGGGTCAGTCCTTCGACGCCGGCTTTTACCTTGTCGGCGTTGACCGAAAAGGTGCCGTCCGAGTTGGCCGAGAACGCGCCCGCGTCCAGCAGGTAATTCAACTGCAGCGCCATCCCGAGGCCGTGCGCTTCGCTCGTTCCGAAACGCAAGGTGCGGAAACTGGAGGCGAGATAAGTCGTGTAAAGAGGTTGCTCCATGCCTTTGTCGACCACGCCCTTGTCGATCATGTATTGCAGGGCGAAGAGCGCGGAGATGTCGGCCTTTGCTTCCTCGAGCGCGCTGCCGGCTTCCTTCATTTCCTGGCGCACGGTGGAGGCGTGGCCGTTGATCGTGATGTTGTGCGGCCCGAGGCCGTGCATCAACTCGTGCACCACGATGTGGGTAAAGAAGGCGTCGAAGGAGAGGTTCTTCTGGTCGGTTGAGGAAAGCACGATCTTGGAAATCGGGATGAGGATCTTGGCGAACTTGGCGTCCTGCACGTTCTTCAGCATGACGCGCTTCGAGCCCTTCTCCTCCGTCACCTTTTCGTCGTTAGGCAAATTGAAGGCGGCGGTCTGGACGCCGTGGTTGGCGTCGCCGGCGCAGTAGATTTCGTTCACCACCACCATCGGGGAAAGCGCGCCGAGCTTCGGGTTGCGATATTTCGGGTCGATCGGGAGATGGTCCTCGATGTCCTGCAATTGGCCGGAGAACTTCTGCAGCTTGGCCGATTCGCCCTCGTCCTGCACGGTGATGAAGGCCTCGAAGGCGGCCTTGTAATTGAAGAACTCATCTTCGTAAACTTCGTAAGGCCCGATGGTCGGCTCGATCGCGCCGGTCAGCTCCATCCAGGCGACGTCGCTCGGGTAATAGTCGTTGCTCAGGAAGGCGTCGGCGCGGGTGGTGAGGAATTTCTTCAGGGTCGGCTCGCTCGCCGCCTCGGCCGCCTCGCGCAGAAGCCCGGCGGCGCGGGTCAGCTCGCCTTCATATTCGATGTTGTAGGGGAGGATGGTGAATTTCTTGTCCGCTTTGCGATGCACGACGGTGAAGAAACCCTTGGCTTGTTTTTGGTCCGCCGCCGGGAGCGATTTGATCCACGATTCCAGCTCTGCCTTCGTCGCGTCGGGTGGATAAAAGCCGCCGCCTTCCGGTTTCTGCGGCGCGCCCAGGACAAACGGCTCGTTATGATCGAGCCGCGACCAGGGGCCTTTATTGATCAGGAAATAATGGAGCCGGGAGCGGCCTTCCGCGCTCTGGTCGCCGGCGAGATCGAGGAGCATCGATGGGTTTCCCGCCCAGGCCTGGCGGAGGAAGATGCCGTCGATGATCTGCGAAGCCTCGACCAGTTTCGCCAGCACCTTGTGGTCGTTAGGCGGAAGTTTGGAGAGATCGGCCGTGATCTCCGTGGGGGCGAAGCGGGCGGTCATTGCCTCGAGTTTCGCCTGGTCGGGTTGGTTGGTGTTCTCGGCTGACGCGAGTGTGGTGGCAGAAAGAACGGCGAGCATGAATGGCAATGTCTTCATCGGAATGACGAATTCTATCCGCGCAAAAGAACCGGTGCGCGAATGAAAATCTTGCGGCGTTGCCGCTAGATGACTCCGGACTCTGCCTTCGCTTTCGCGCGGTCGAGCATCCGCACCGGGGAAATCTTGACCACGTTATCCGGGTCGTAATCGATCAGCTTGAGCCAATCTTCGGTGATGTCGGTCGCGGGCAGGATCTCGTTTTCCAGGTATTCGGCATTCCACGCGACCTGGAGATCGGGCTCGCTGATGCCTTCTTCGCGGCCGGGGTCAGCGACCCCGGCTACAGCGCTCGCGATCGAGCGTTTGATCGCCATTCCCTTGGCCCGTTCGACAATCGACGCGATGATCGCGCCGCTGATCACGTCGCTGCGGAAAAGCGCTTCCTTGCGCCCGCTGCGCAAAGTCACTTCGAGGAGACGATTCTCTTCCTTTTTCGAGAACTGCGTCTCGAGCAATCGCCCGATGAGCGCGTCGATCGCGGCCGTTTTCGATTCGGCGCCTTCGAGGAGCGCGGTGTCGTAGGGCAGGTCGTCGCCCAGGTAGATGCGATAAATCTCGCGGGCGCCTTCTTTGTTAGGCCGGTTCACCTTGATTTTGCGATCGATCCGGCCCGGGCGCAGGATGGCGGGGTCGATCAAGTCGGCACGATTCGAAGCGAGGATGATGACGACTTCATTGAGCGAATCGATCCCATCCATCTCCGTGCAAAACATCGGCACGAGGGTGGAAAGGATGCTCGAGTAACGCGATGCGCGCCGGGTGCCAAGGATACTTTCGGCTTCATCGATAAAGAGAAACGGCATGTAACCTTCGCGCCGTTTCTCGCGCGCGGTGGCGAAGATTTCGCGCACCATCCGCTCCGATTCGCCGACCCACATGTTGAGGATCTCGGGCCCCTTGATGTGCATGAAATACTCGCGCATGTCGGCGCCTGATTTGCCGCGAAGTTGTTTCGTCAGGTTATAGGCGGTCGCCTTGCCGATGAGCGTCTTGCCGCAACCGGGTGGGCCGTAAAGCAGGAAACCTTTCGGCGTCGCGTGCTGGAATTTCTGAAACAACTCCTCGTGAAGGAGTGGCAGCTCGATCGCGTCGCGGATCGCCTGAAGGGCCTCCTCCTGGCCGCCGACTTTTTCCCACGGCAACTCTGGCACTTCATCGAGGTAATGATCGCGCGATTGCGGGCTGGCGAGGAGCTCGAGCGCTACACGATAATTGGCGTCGACCCGCACGTCGTCGCCTGCCTTGAGCGGGGCCTTCGCGAGCTGCGCGGAGCGCTGCAGGACTAACGATTGCGTCCCATGCTCCGCTCCGACGCGAATCCGATCTTCGCCCAGGACTTCGGCGACTTTGGTCACCGGGCCAGCCGTTTCAAAACCGAGATCACCGACGATAACGAACGCTTCGTTCACCAGGACGCGCGTTCCCTTCTGCAACTTCGCGAGGCTGATTCGCGGATCGACGTTGCAATAATAATCCGCGCCGCCGACCACGATTTGCGCCGTGTCGCGCGCCGGGCTGCCAAGGAAAGTGCCGATCCGATTTGCCGGCGAGGTCACTTTCTTGATGACCTGCTCCAGTTTCTCGATCATGTCGCGCGCGTCGCCCACCATCTCTTCCTGCGCTTCAATCTCGGCCCGGAGGGCGATGAGGCGTTCGCGGGCGAAATTATCGGGCGGGAGGAGGGCGACCGCGCGGTCGAAGGCCTCGAGCAGACTGATCTGCTGCTCGTCGTTAGGCGAGCCGTCGTCGGCCGGGGTTGAATTCCATTCGTCGCTCATCCTGTTCGTCCTTTATCACTGACGCTGCTTAAAAATGATACGCATGCAGGATTCAGGCCGCAAACCTCGGCGCCCCGGGGCCGGGTAAAAATCGGTTGCTGGGAGCGGCCCGGCATCCTACGGTTGCGTCTCTTTTCGAGGAGTCTTAGCTCAATTGGTTAGAGCGCCGCCCTGTCACGGCGGAGGTTGCGGGTTCGAGCCCCGTAGACTCCGGTGAATTCCGCCCTCGGCGGTATGGAAACAACAAACGCCATCCTCCTCCGGAAACGGAAACTGAGCGACACCAGCCTGATCGTTTCCTGGTGCACCGAGTCGCTCGGCACGATCGAGACGGTGGCTAAAGGGGCGCGCCGGCCGAAGAGCGTCTTCGCGGGCAGACTCGATCTTTTTTTCGAGGCTGAGATTCAGATCAAGCGCAGCCGCCGCTCGCATTTGCACACCCTGACCGAGGCCGTCTTGCGCAATCCTTTTGGCGGAATCCGGGAAAATTATCTGCGCACCCAGGCCGCCTCCTATTTCGTGGAATGGATTGAGATCAGCACCGAACTGGAACATCCGGCCCCGGAACTCTTCCGTCTCCTGCAGCGCGCATTCGGTTTTCTCGATGGCCGCGACGCCGACCGGCGAGCGGTCCGGCATTTCGAAGCTGAACTGGCGCGGCTGGCCGGCGTGCACGATGCCGCCATGCTGAAAAGCAATCCGGCGGCCGCTCTTGCCTCGCTCTTCGGTCGAATGCCGCGCGGACGCGGCGGCTTGCTCCGGGCGCTGGTGTAACCTTTCCTTGCGCAGAAATCTCTGGCTCGGCCCTCGCGGTTCGTTAACGTCCGCGCATGAAGAAGTACCTTTCTCTCCTCTTGCTCGCCACGTTTTACAGCAGCGTCGTCTCCGTCCGTGCCGAGGAGATTTACAAGCTCGATCCCGTCCATTCCTCGATCAGTTTCAAAGTCCGCCACTTTTTCAGTTACGTGAACGGCAGCTTCACGAAGTTTGAGGGAACGATCCACGTCGATCAGCAACATCCGGAGAAATCGTCGGTCACGGCTACGATCGACGCCACGAGCGTGAACACGAAGAATGACAAACGGGACGAGGATCTGCGCAGCGACGATTTTTTCGATGTGACGAAATACCCGACGATCACCTTCAAAAGCAAAAGCGTGAAGCAGACCGGCGCTGACAGCGGTGACATTCTGGGCGACCTGACGATGCACGGGGTGACTAAAGAGATCACATTGCACGCCAAATTTCTCGGGAAAGGAAAAGGAATGGGCGACAAGGCGATCAGCGGCTGGCAGGTGGCGCCCGAGCCGATCAAGCGCAGCGAGTATGGCCTGAACTGGAGCAAGGCGGTCGAAGGCACCGCGGTCGTCGGGGATGAAGTTACGATCTCGATTGACGTCGAGGCGGACAAGGCACCCTAACGAGAAGGCCGCCGATTGTAGTCCCCGCGGTGCGCCAAATTACGCTCGAAAGCCGGGGACAGCGCCCCCGGCTACAACCGCATTACCCGCATTTTGTAGCGTCCGCTGTCTCAGCGGATGGCCCAGACGTGCCGAACGCAGGGATGCGCTGAGACAGCGCACGCTACCCTAGCCTTTCAGCCCGGTGAGGGTGACCCCGCGCAGGAAATAACGCTGGGCGAAGAAGAAAATCGCGATCACCGGCAGCGTCATGAGAAACGCTGCCGCCATCACCATCCCCATGCCCTTGGCCGTGCCGGGGTTCGAGACCTGCACTTGGAAGGCGTAAAGGCCAAAGGAAAGCGGGTAGAGCCGTTGATCGGCGAGATAGATCAGCGGCATCATGAACTCGTTCCAGCTCGCGAGAAAGGTGAAGATCGCGATTGCGGCCAGGGTTTGCCTAACGAGCGGAAGCATGATGTGCCAGTAGATGCGAAGAAAACCGCAGCCATCGAGCCGGGCCGCGTCCTCCAGATCGCGCGGAACGCCCTTGAGAAATTGCCGGAGAAGAAAAACGTAAAAGGCGGGCGCGACGAAGCTCGCGATCCAAAGCGGCTGGAGGGTGTTGTACCAGCCGAGTTTTTGCATGATGAGGAACTGCGGGATCATCGTGACCTGGGCCGGGATCATCATGGTGGCGAGGAGGAGCGCGAAACAAAAGGTGCGCCCCGGCCACTGGAGTCGCGCGAAGGCATAAGCGACCAGCGAACAACTGAAGAGCGTCCCGATCAGGTTCAGGATGACGAGAAAAAGGCTCGTCCCGACATACCGCCAGAAAGGAATCTGGTCGAAAGTGAGCCGATAGTTGCGTGTGATCTTGGCCCACCAGGCGCCGAGCTGGTTGGTCCGGTGCAATTCGAGCGTTACCTTGATTTCGTTAGGCGAAGTTGGCGCCGGGCTCGCCGTTGTAGCCGGGGACGCTGTCCCCGGCCGTACCGCCGGCTCCAATAGAGTCCAGGTCTTGATCTTGGTCGGGCGATCTTCCGGTCCGCGCTCCTGCCAGCTATCGAGCACCCACTCATGATCGGCGAGCGGCAGGGCCCGCGCCGCCTCGTAACGCCGGCCTTTCTTTTCGACGAAGACCTTGAGGCCATGCCAGGTGTCGTCGTAGCGGAGCGAGAGCTGCAGACGATGGAGCTGGACGAGGGGAAAGGTCGTCCGGAAAGTCTGGGTCAGGGTGACGGTATCGCCCTTCGCAAAATCGTAATGCAGCTCCGCGTAAGGCTCGTTAGGCGTGCCTTTCTGGATCAGGCGCGCCGTCGCGTCGCCGCGCAATTGCCACGCGGTCGCAACCTGATCTGCCGGCACGAGCAGGTCTTCCTCTTGTTCGTAGGACTGTGCCCGGAAGGCGCCAACACAAAAGGCGCGTCGCAATTGCCCGACGATCTCCGCGATCAGATCGGGTGAAATTTGCGGCGTGAGTTTCGCGTGGAGCTGCTCCGCCGGAAGCTCCCAGAACTCGCCTGGCAGGACGGTGAGGAGTTTCGCGTAAGCCCCGCGGGCCGTTTCTCGCAGAAGAACCTGACGATCGACGTCGTTAGGCCACGGATAATGGAGCGAGGCGAGATCCTTTTCTATCATCGTAATCGCCTCGACCTGGTGCGGGCCGTGGAGATCGGCAAACAAGCGATCGTCGATATAGGGCGATTGCCGCCGCGGGATCGGGCGCTGCGGCAAGAGTCGCATCGTTTCGCCGAAGAGTTCCCGGTCGAGCTTCGCCGAGGTCGCCACCATCCAGAGAAACGGCCAGACGAAAACGAGTGAGCCTCCAATAAGGAGGAGGTAGATGAGCAGCGTACGGAGCAGCTTCATCTCAAGTTTGTAACCAAGCTCCAGGGTGGCTGCAGCCACCGCCGGGTAGCGCACGCGTCTCGCGTGCTGGCGACGGTGTTTCACCGTCGCGAACTTTTCGTGAGTCGTGGCTCCCTCGAAACGCGGTCGCGCCAGGAAAAGCCTGTTGCGGTGAGACACCGCAACCAGCACGCGGGACGCGTGCGCGACCCAGCCAGTTACTCGCCTTCATAATGCACCCAGCGTTTCGAGAGCTTGAGTTGCAGCATCGTTAGGCCAAAAACGACCAGGAAAAGAAACCACCCGAGAGCCGAGGCGTAGCCCATCTGCAGAAAACGAAAGGCGCTGTTGAAAAGATGGTAGGCGTAGAAAAGGGTCGAATCGACCGGACCGCCCTGCGTCATGACGAAAGCCTGGGTGAAAATCTGCAGCGTCGCGATCACCCCCATGATCAGGTTGAAAAAAATGTAAGGCGAGAGCAGCGGGAGCGTGATGTGACGAAAGCGCTGCCAGGCATTTGCGCCGTCGAGTTCCGCGGCCTCGTAGTAGGTCGCGCTGATTCCTTTCAAGCCGGCGAGCCAGATGATCATGCCGCCGCCCGCGCTCCAGAGTCCCATCAGGATGAGCGCAGGTTTGCTTGTCTGTTCGTCCTGCAACCAATTCGGCCCATGGATACCGAAGCCGGCGAGAAAGGCGTTCAGCAGCCCGGCATTTGGATTGAAAATCCAGAGCCAGAGAATGCTCGAGGCCACCACCGGCACGATCGAGGGCAGATAAAAAAGAGTCCGCCAGACGGCGACGCCCTTGATCTCGAGGTTGAGGAGGAGCGCGATCCCGAGGCTGAGCCCCATGCCTAACGGAATCCCAATGATCATGTAGAGGGTGTTCCCGACCGATTTCCAGAACTGCGGGTCGCCGCTGAACATCCAGCGGTAATTGGCGAGGCCGATGAACCGCGCTGGATTCAGAATGTCGTAATCGCAAAAGCTGATGACGATGGAAAAAAGAATCGGACCGCCCGTCAGGACGATGAACCCGATGATCCATGGCGAAGCGCAGAGCCAGCCGCCGCGCCATTGTGAACGGAAGTAACGGCTGCGCGCGCCTTCGAGTGCGGCGGCGCCGCGTGCCGTTCGCGTTTCCCGCCAGTAGACCAGAGCGGCGCAAAGGGCGATGAGCGCGAGATAGACCGCGATGAAGTAATTCCATGGCACGAGCGGACCACGCGGCGGACGGAGCACCCGATCGAGTTGTCGCTGCACCGTCTGATTGGCGTCATCGAGCGCGGCTTTCGGTGAGAGCTTGTGGAAGATGGCATTTTCAGTCGCTCGCTTCTGTTCGTTGAAGAGTAACTGTCCGACCGGCGTGACCGGCCGGATCGGGGAAGTGTCGATCAGATCGTTCAAGAGCCGCACCCCGTCGCGGACCTTGGCCGGGATGGCCGGATTGCCCGCGACGTATTTTTCGAAAAGCCATTCGTTGATTTTGCGGTTGGCACTTTGGTTCGGGACATAGACGAGGCCCTGGCTGCCGAGCTGTAACCGATTCGCCTCACCCATCACGGCCGCGGCGCGCTGGCTGCAAAGATATTTTAGTAGCGCCCAGCCGCCTTCCTTGTTAGGCGCGGTTGCCGGAATCGCGAAGCACCAGCCGCTCACCCAGCTCATCGGGGGCCGGCCCGCGGCCACAGCCTTTGCGGGCAGAGGCGGCGCCGCCACGCCGTAATTCAGGTTAGCGCCGTACTGGGCGAGAGCTTCCGGGAACGTCCAGTAGCCGTCGATTTTCAGCGCCACTCTGCCTTGGACGAAGGGATCGAGCTGACCGTACTGCGAACTGCTTTGAAAGGCGTAAACCGCGCCTGCCCCGCCTAACGAGTCGTAAACCCGCGTCATCCATTGCAACGCCTCGACCACGGGCGCCTCGTTCAAAGTTACCTGGCGGCGATCTGGGGTCATAAAGCGGCCGCCGTTCATCCAGGCATAGAGATAGAGCCAGGCGTTGCCATAGTTAGGCGCGAAACCGAGCCTGGTGATCGCGCCGCGCGCATCGCGCTCGGTCAATTTCGCCGCCATCTCGGCCAGTTCCTCCTCGGTTCGCGGCGGACGCGCTTCGCCTTGCGCATCGACAAAGCCGCCGCGTTTGAGCAGGTCCTTATTATAAAAAAGGGCGCGATCGTCCACCCGCTCGGGCACGCCATAGGTGCCCCGCTCGCCGGTGATCGGATCCGTGTAAGTCACTTCCTGCCAGCAGGAGCGGTAGTAATTTTCCGGGCGGATGGTGTCGGGATCATTGCTCTGCGCCTCGCGTGCCAGGAACGAGTCGAGTTTCGTAAACGCGCCGCGCGCGGCCCACTCGCTCACCGCATAACGATCGAAGAGCATTAGATCGGGCGGCTCTCCGCCAGCCACGCTGACCAGGAAACGCGTCGGGTCCGCCGTCTGATCGCGCGACGCACTCTGGCCGGCGATGACGCGATAGATCGGATGGCGCGGATCTCTTGCATGCAACGCCCGGCTCTCCGCTTCGAAAGCGAGAAACGCCTCGTCCATCGCCGCCCGGTTCGCCGAACCGGTGTCGCCCGTGAATTGGATTTCGGCCACGCCTGGCTCGTTGGGCGCGATCGCCCGCTGCGGTGCGAGGAACCAGAGCAGACCGGCCAGCGCGGCGACGAAGAGGACGATTTTCCATGGCGACATCGAGCTGGCGAATTTGGCAGCGCGACGTGAAACTGACCAGCATTTTGCGCCTCGCTCTTCGGGGGCGCGCGATGCTTTGCCGCATGTCATTCACTTATCGAAACAAGGAGCTGGTCTGCGAACGAGTCGCGGTCGCGAAGATCGCAGCCCAGGCCGGCACTCCCTTTTATGTCTATTCGACCGGGCGCCTGCGCGAGAATTTTGACGCTTACGCCACGGTATTCTCCGGCGCGGCGGCGACCATTTGTTTCGCGGTCAAATCCTGTTCGAACATCGCGATTCTGAAGTTGCTCCAAGCCGAAGGCGCGGGGGCCGACACCGTTTCCAGCGGAGAAATCCGACGCGCCCTCCTCGCCGACATCGTCCCAGAGAAAATTATTTTTTCGGGGGTCGGCAAGACCAGGGAAGAGATCGCGTTCGCCCTCGATTCCGGCGTCGGTCAGCTCAATGTCGAATCGCTCGAAGAGATCGAGATGATCAATGAAATCGCTGCGGCCCGAAACGTTAGGGCAAAAATTTCGGTGCGGGTGAACCCGGATGTCGAGGCCGGCACGCACGACAAAATTTCCACCGGCCGCAAGTCGGACAAGTTCGGCATTCCCTGGGACGAAGCGCGCGAGGCGTACCGCAAAGCGCGGGCGTTGCCCCATCTCGAGGTCCAGGGCGTGGCTTGTCACATCGGGAGCCAGATCACCGACCTGGTTCCCTTTCACCGAGCGTTTCGCAAAATCACCGATCTCGCGCGTGAGTTGTTGGCGGACGGCTTCCCCCTGCGCCGGATCGATCTCGGCGGCGGGCTTGGGATTCGCTACAAGGACGAGACTCCGGTGCCGGTGAGCGCTTACGCCGACGAAGTGTTGCAGCACATCCGCCCGCTTGGGCTGCATCTTTTTCTCGAGCCGGGCCGCTCCATTTCCGCTTCGGCCGGAGCGCTCATTTCGGAAGTGCAGTTCATCAAGCACACCGAGGGAAAAAGTTTCGTCGTGCTCGATGCTGGCATGAATGATCTCGCGCGCCCCGCGATTTACGGCGCTTATCACGAAATTGTTTCGGTGCGGGAAGGTGAGGCGGACCAGAGTTACGACGTGGTCGGACCCGTCTGCGAATCGTCCGATATTTTCGGAACGAACCGCCGGCTCCCGAAAATGCAGGCGGGCGATCTCGTCGCGATCCTGAATGCCGGCGCCTACGGAGCGGCCATGTCGTCGAATTACAACACGCGCGGTCTGCTCCCGGAAATCTTAGTGGAAGGCGACCAGTTCCGGACTATCCGGCGGCGCCAAAGTTTCGAAGAAATAATCGCGCTCGAGCAATATTAGGATCATTTTTCCTAACGAACTAAATGGATCGTGCCGCCGCAAGATTCATGAGCAAAGAAACCAAAATCCTCGTCGCCGAGGATGAGCCGGCCGTGCTCCGGCTCATCCAGAGCAATTTGCGACGCGCTGGTTTTACCGTCGGAGAAGTCCTGCGCGGCGATGAAGTCGCGGCGCGCGTATTGAGCTGGAAACCGGCCCTCGTCCTCCTCGATGTCATGCTGCCGGGGGTTTCCGGATTCGACCTTTGCCGCCGCCTGAAAAGCGACGCGCGCAGCAAGCACATCCCGATCATCATGTTGACCGCCAAGGCGCAGGAACGCGATCGCGTCCACGGCCTGGAGTTGGGCGCGGATGATTACGTGACAAAACCGTTTAGTCCGCGCGAGCTGGTTCTGCGGGTGCAGGCGCAGATTCGCAAACTGCCGGGGCATACCGCCGTCGGCGACTCGATCCAGATGGGCGAGATCATGATCGATCGCGTCGAACCTTCCGCCCAGGTCGGCGGCCGTCCGCTCACTTTGACCGCGACGGAGTTCAAACTCTTGACCGTGTTGATGGAAAGGGCGGGGCGCGTGCAAAGCCGCGATCGTTTGTTGAGCGACGTCTGGGGTTACGAAGCGCCGATCGAATCGCGCACGGTGGACATTTACATTACGCGCTTGCGCGGCAAACTCGGGCGGGCCGCGGCTCATCTCGAGACGGTGCGCGGCTTTGGTTACCGCTTTGTCGAGACGCCGGCGAAATGACGGACGACTTGTGGCGGGAGATCCTGGAGCGGATCGACGAAGGAGTGCTCCTGCTCGACACGGAAGGAGAAATGATCTTCGCGAATGAAGCGGGTCGGCAGTTTTCTGAAATCGTTAGGCAAGCGCTGCCCGAGATGGCGGAAAACGAAGTGCGCGAAATCACTTTTCCAGACGGCCCCCATGCGCGCCGGCTCGCGGTCCGCGCCAGCCTTCTTGGCCCGCAAAGGCTTTTTCTCTTGCGCGACGTGACCGCCCAGCGCGCGCTCGAAGAAGTCGGGACGGAAGTGATAGCCAAGGTTTCGCACGAATTGCGGACGCCGATCTCGATTCTCGCCGGCTACATCGAGAACCTGGTCGATTTCCCGAAAATGGCGCGTCCCGAACAGACGGAGATTTTTGCGATCATGCAGGAGCACGCGACGCGCCTGAAGGCGCTGCTCGACGACCTGCTCACGCTCGCCTGTTTCGATTCGCGCAGTGAAGTGCTCGATTACGGTGAGCTCGATTTGCGCACTTTTCTGCGCCGGCTCGCGAAGGACTGGCAGCCGGCGCTGGCCAGCAAGGAGATGGCTTTTGTTCTCGAGATCGCGGACGACATCGATTGCGTCCGGGTCGATCGCTTTCGTTTCGAACAGGTGATGCACAACCTTTTCGACAACGCCTTCAAATACACGCCGCTGGAAGGGCAGATCCGGGTCCGCGCCGCGCACGTGGAGGATCGGATCGAGATCAGCGTGGAGGACAACGGCGCCGGCATCCCGGAAGAAGATCTGCCGCATATTTTCGAGCCGTTTTACCGGGTCGATAAAGCGCGCAGCCGCAAATATGGCGGGACTGGGCTCGGTTTATCGATCGTTAGGCACATCGTCGTACTGCATGGCGGGACGGTGCGGGCGGAGAGCACGCTGCAGATGTCCACCCGGATCATCATTTCTCTCCCTGGGCGGTAGACGATTCCGGTCTGCGGCCGGATTGCAGTTCAAGTTGCTACAACGGTCGCGCCTGACGACTGCTCTTTTTACAAACTTGAAACGTTCTTGAAATGAAATTGAAGCATCGCCGCCCCAGCCTGAGGGCTATGAGGCCTGAGCCCGGCCTAACGATTTATGAAAAAACTCGAAGCCATCATCAAACCTTTCAAACTCGAGGAAGTTCGCGAGGCGCTCATGGCGCTCGGGATCGAGGGCATGACGGTGAGCGAAGTGCGCGGTTTCGGCCGGCAGAATGGTCACACCGAAATCTATCGCGGGAGCGAATACACGGCCGATTTCCTGCCCAAGTTGAAAGTGGAAATTGTCTTGCCGGACGACCTTTTGGAGAGTGCCTCCGCGGCCGTCATTGGCGCCGCCAAGACAGGCAAGATCGGTGATGGCAAGATCTTCATCCTCGATGTCGAAAGCGCCGTCCGCATCCGCACCGGAGAAGAAGACGAGAAGGCGATTTAAGTTGCCGGGAAAAGCTCTGCCGCGAGCGCGGAGAATTGCCCGAGGTCGAGCGCCTGTCTTCCATCGGAAAGCGCTTTTTCCGGTTCCGGATGGAACTCGAGCATCACGCCGTGGGCGCCAACGGCGCGGGCGGCGCGAGTCAGGGGCGCGACCCATTCGCGTCGTCCGGCAGCGTGGCTCGGATCGACAATAATCGGCAGGTGCGTTCGTTCACGCAGGACCGGAACGGCGGAAAGATCGAGCGTGTTGCGGGTCGCGGTTTCGAAGGTGCGGATCCCGCGTTCGCAGAGAATCACGCGCGGATTTCCCTGGTCCATGATGTATTCGGCGGCGGCCAGCCATTCGTCGATTGAAGCCATGAAGCCGCGCTTAAGCACAACCGGGAGCCGCGTTTTTCCGCAGGCTTTGAGGAGCGCGAAGTTCTGCATGTTGCGCGCGCCGATCTGGAGCGCGTCGGTTTGCCGCGCGACCGCCTCGACGTCGCCAGGTTGCAGGACTTCGGTCACGATCGCGAGACCGTAGGCGTCGGCCGCTTCCCGCAGCATCGTTAGGCCGTCGAACCCGAGCCCCTGGAAGTCGTAGGGCGAAGTGCGGGGCTTGAAGCAACCGCCGCGAAGCAGGCCGGCCCCGGCCTGATGCACAGCCTTGGCGCAGGCGTTGATCTGGGTGGTTGTCTCGACCGAGCAGGGGCCCGCGATCAGGGCGAAAGGAGCGGTCCCGCCGATCTGGATCTGCCTGATCTCGATTACGGAGTCTTCCGGATGTCCGGCGCGGGAAGCGAGGCGGTAGGACGTGCTTGCTTTCGCCGGTTCGTTAGGCGTGACGGTTTTTTCCGGAAGGCTCTCGGACGGGGACGCGGTGTAGGGGACGCGGTTGGCCGAGCCGGGAACACTCCGCGGATAAACTCCCAGGATGCGGACCGCTTCGACGTGGCCGGCCAATTCCTCGAGCGCCTTCGCGACGTGGGGCTCGTGTGGGCCGCCTTCGAAATCCATGTAGAAAAGGTATTGCCACGGACGCTCCAAGCTGGGCCGCGATTCGAGTTTCGTCAGGTTGACCTTGTTCTGCGCGAGGGTATCGAGGGCGCGGGCAAGAGCGCCGTGGGCGTGCGCGACGGTCAGGAGAAGCGAGGTCTTGTGCGGCAGTCGCGGGTCGGCCTTCCTCGGTTTTTGGGCGATAACGACGAAGCGGGTGAAGACTTCTTTTTGGTTCGCGATGTTCCGTTTCAAAATCTGCAGTCCGTAGTGGGTGGCCGATTCTTCGCTCGCGATCGCGGCCCGCGAGAGATCGCCCGATTCCGCGACGAGGCGCGCGGCGGTGGCGGTGTCTTCGGCGATTTCCATCCGGCAATCTTCCAGTTCGCCGAGAAAAGCACTGCACTGTGCGAGCGCCTGCGGGTGCGAACCGATCCGCCGGATCAACCCGAGCGGCACCTGCTCGAGTGTGAGGAGACAATGTTCGACGCGCAGAATTTCCTCTCCGACGAGATGGAGATCGGCCTTACTCAACAGGTCGTAGGTTTCGGTGATGGAACCGACGACCGAGTTTTCGATCGGGAGGACCGCGAGCTCGGCTTCGCCGCGGCGCAAAGCGTCGAGGGTTCGGCCTAACGAATTGTAACCGTAATAACGGACCTCGCGCGGCGCGCCAGCCAGGTGCGCGCGTGCCGCAGCGTGGCTGTATGATCCTTCGACGCCGAGATGGGCCACCAGCAGCGGCCCGACTCCGTCGCTTGCGCCCTGTCGCGCGGCCTGGAATCGCACCGAATGTTCGAGAATTCGGTGGTAAAGCGATTGCACGAAGTAGCCGTCCAGTCCTTCTTCCTCGGCCAGCCTGGCCACACGTCCGAGCAGTTCTCTTTCCCGCGCGCTGTCCTGCAAGGGGAGCGTCGGATCTTTCTTGAGGGCGGCGACCTCGGCGATGAGTTGTTGCCGTTCCGCCAGGTCGTGGACGAGCCGGTGATCGAGTTCGTCCAAACGGCGACGGACTGAGCTGAGTTCCTCGGACATCAGAGAGAACGATACCCGGCAGCGACCTGCAATCATGAACGAAATTACAGGGACGAGAGATTCCGTGGTTATGTTGGCGGCGTGGCGGAGTTATCTGGTCTGCAGACAATTAGCGAGGTCTTCTCCAATCGCTTCGGGACGGCGCCGCAATACGTCGTTCGCGCGCCGGGCCGGGTGAACCTGATCGGTGAGCATACGGACTACAACCACGGTTTCGTCCTGCCGATGGCGATCGATCGCGCGACCTGGATCGCGTTGCGTCCGCGTGACGACGACACCGTGCGGTTGCATTCCCTCGAGCAGAAGGAAGCGATCGAGTTTAGCCTAACGAATCTGGAGAAGGGTCCGGTTTCCTGGAGCGAATATCCCAAGGGCGTCGCGTGGGCGTTGCGCGAAGAGGGTTACGAGATCAGCGGGTGGGAAGGAGTCAGCGCCTGCGAGGTTCCGATGGGGGCCGGGCTTTCTTCCTCGGCGTCGTTTGAGCTGGCGGTGGCGCGGGCTTTTGTCGAGGTCGGAGAGTTTGCCTGGGACCCTGCGAAAATGGCGCTCCTTTGCCAGAAAGCGGAGAACCAATGGGTGGGTGTGAATTGCGGGATCATGGATCAGATGATCTCCGCCAGCGGGGTGGAAGATCATGCGATCCTGATCGATTGCCGCGATCTTTCCACGGAAGCGGTGCCGCTCCCGGCCGGGGCTGCGGTGGTGGTGATGGACACCGGGACGCGACGCGGCCTGGTCGCTTCCGCTTACAACGAGCGGCGGAGAGAATGCGAAAGGGCCGCGCAGTTTTTGGGCGTGAAAGCGTTCCGGGATGTGAGCCGGGATGACTTCGAGGCGAAGAGCGCTGGATTGGACGAGGTCACGCGGCGCCGCGCCCGCCACGTCGTGACCGAAAACGATCGCACCCAACGTGCGGCTCTGGCGATGAAAGCGGGACAAGCTGAGCTGCTCGGCGAATTGATCGACCAGAGTCACGAAAGCATGCGGGACGATTTTGAAATCTCGAGTGCACCACTGGACGCCATGGTCAGACTGGCGCGGGAGAGCGCGGGCTGTCTCGGCGCGCGCCTGACCGGCGGAGGTTTCGCCGGTTGTGCGCTGGCTTTGGTGAAAGACGAGGCCGCGTCTTCTTTCATCGATGACGTCAGCCGGCGCTATGCCGAGGCAACGAGTTTGACCCCGCAACTCTATCTCTGCCGGGCGAGCAACGGGGCCGAATGCCTCTCCTGAAAAGCCGCTTCGGCACGGCTCCACCGTCCGCGGTGATTTTTTTCTATGTTGCAGCAAATGTTTCGCGATTCTGTCCGCCCTAAATCATGCAAACGGTGCTTCCAGAGGCAGATCCAGTTGAAGCCGAAGCCGGCGCGTTTCCTCCGCGTCTGAATTTTCTGCGACGCATCCTCGGGATGCGCTTTCTGGTCATCTCGATCGCCATCCATGTCGTCCTCGGCCTGATCGCGGCCGTCTGGGTGGTGCAAAACTACAACGCGGCCAGTGAATCGCCTGTGCGATCATGATTCGTGGCGGCCTTAATAGCAAAAGAACTTAAACGGGATGCCTTTCTCGGTGAGCATTTGTTTGAACAACACCTCAGCCATCCCGCTGCCGCGATAGTGAGCTTCGAGCAGGGAGAGAAGGACGGTATCCTTCTGCTTCGCCGGCACCGTCACCCAATACTCATAGTCGTCGCTCCCGAATCTCTCTTCGACCGATTGCCCAATATCAATCCCCGATATCTCAAGATCGCCGTTATCCTTGATTCCGGCGGAGATATAAGTGGAAGGATCACCTTTGTGCTCGCAGATCTGAACCCGCTTTGCCGGTGGGTCGTTTTTTTTCTTAGAGGGTCCGGCGGCAAAGGTTGGCTCCTCTGTTGAATAGCGCTTGCCCTCATGGATCTTGCGCACGATTTCCAAATGTTCTTCAACGTGCTGCCCCCAGTCGCGCCGCCAAATCCGATAACACTCCCCATTCCAGTCATCCCCGCCTTGATAGCGTTCCGGAACATCCATCCTCGCGGTATGAAGAAAGAGCGCCCGGAACAATCCCCAATGGCGGTTACTCGACGGCAGTCGTTCGCCGCCCCATTTCATCAGGAAACGCTGCCAAAGATAAAACGCAGCCAGGCAATCGAGACGGTTGGCCCAAGTGAGAGTCCAAGTCGCAAAAAATCGATCTGCAAACTCCGCTGTGTCGAACTTGGTGTTCTCGCGATATGTATGCCCGTCAAAGCGAAGAGCCCACCGCATCAGAATTTCGCGCTCTTTCATTTGCTCACGCTGTTCGAAATCCGTTAAGAAAAACCACCGGATCGTTATTCAAAACGCATCTAGAACAGATCATCCAAGGTCTTTGCCGCCTCGATCCTCTTTAGAGAAGTATACCTGATGTTTTGAGGTGCCTTGATGCGTCCGTCGGGCACGAGCGGAATGGGCGGAATTTCGCGTGCGGGCTTGTCAAAGTACAACGCATACTTCTTTGAATCTTTCCACGGATCGATCTTTGCCACGTCGCCGATGTGGGTGATCGCCGAGATCGGCGCGATCCGATAAACCGCCACATGCTTGATTCGCGGAATCATGCTCGAATGGATTCGGACCTGTCTCCACATGTTCTCGCCTAGGAAAGTGTCCTTAAATCCATCTTCTCGCGCGGGCACCACGAGGGTGTCGATCTCTGAAGGGTCGATTGCTGGCGAATTGCCGTTATCAGTCGCAGCGGTCGCGCTTTGGCTGCTAAGGTCGTAAAGGAAGGGCTCGAACTCGTAGATCACTTCACCCTCTGCGTCGCGGAAGCGCCGGATCGTGAGGGTCTCGACGGAGAAGCGCAACGAGTTGTGCAGGATGCTTTCAAGCTCGTCCTCGACGTCATCGATGATGACCAGGGAATTGAACGCGTCCTCTCCGTAAATGAGCTTATCGAGCAGGTAATCGACGTTATTGAAGCCATTCGCTTTCGCGTACTGCTCACACGCGTTCAAGGTGTCAGGAGTCTTCTCGAGCGTACTTCTTAGGATGCTCTTCATCTTCTGAGGTGAACTCTTGAACGAGAGCGAGAAGTTGAGGAGCTGCTGGGCGATGTGGCGAATCGAATCATGCCGAGCGAGTTCTACCTCGACAAGGTAAAGGGTCGGTTCGGTCTTGCTGGACAGGTCGATAAGGTATCCGTCAGGGATATTCTGCGTTTTTCCCTGCGCGCCGATCAGTTTCTTTACATCAAGATAATGTCTGGAAGCGCCGAAGAGGGCCGTTTGGGAGGCGCGGATTGCGGCTTCGACCTCCGCTTCCTTCTCGTAGGGCCACGGGTGAAATTGTTTCGATTTAGTCCAGAGCATACGTCGGGTTTCTTATTGTCAGTTAGGCGGGAACTTTTGAGCGGGCGCGTTTTTCTGTCCTGTTCTGCTGCTGTCCAATCCGCTCCAACAGCTCGGAAGCGGGTTCGTCGTTTATGTCTTGAGGGAGGAGTTCGCCGCGGAAAGCGCGAGCGAGGAGGGAGGGCGTCAACTTGTCCACCTGCGCCAGGGCTTTCTGAAACCGGGTCTCAATTTGGTCGGCCAGCGTAAACAGTCCTTCCACTCGGCGCACGATTTCCTGTTGTTCGGCGAGCGGAGGACAACCGAAGGGCAACGCCTCAATCTTCGCGGGTGAAATATTCGGCTGTGCTCCGCCGTAGGCGTCTTCTTCGATGCGGCGCTTAAGCGATTGCAGGTAAATGTTCCGATAACCCAGAAGCACTTCGCTAATGTCGAGAATCTTAATGTTGCCGACGCGCTGATTCTGCAAGCAACGTTCGTCTCCGCCGTAAATGCCGAACTTCCCGGTCGTCGCTCCCGACATAGCAACAAGCAGATCGCCATTCTCAACCCCAAAGTCCCAGTTGGCCTTCTCCGGTGGAATCTTTGCGCAAACATCCAAAGTGACTCTGCCATCTTGGATGTTTGAAATCCGAACCAATGGAACGCCTTTGTCGGTGTAATCTGTGCTCTTGAATGCGAAGCCATTCTTAAGTTGCATCACGTCTCCAACGCGACAGGCAATCCAAGGGGATGGCACTTCAATCGATTCCTCTGCCGTGGACACTTTGGTCTTGAGTGACATGTTGATGCTTGCATCTGAATTCTCCTCTCGCCAGTCGGCGGTGAGGCGGCCGGAGCAGGCGGCGGCGAGGACGGATTGGCGAAAGCGTTTGAGCAGGACGGGAATCTTCGCCAGTCGCTGCTGGCAGGCGTCTACTTTGCCCAACAGCTTCTCCAGCTTCGCCACAATCCGCCGCTGCTCGTCGAGCGGAGGGACGACGACCGTGTCTTGCAACAATTCTTCTTTCGGTAGTGTGGATTGGTTGACCCAGTGCTTGCACTTGTCGTCGAACACGCCGCGTTTCCAATGAAGCCATAGGTTCCAGCGTAGAAATTTTCCATCGACTAAGTCCTCTTTGGGACGCAGCCGAGTCAGGTGATTACTAAAGGTAAATCGTCCGGGAAGGTCGAAATATGCACACTTGCCAACAAGCACGCCGCTGTTGGTCGTGCAGACCAACACGTCCCCGGGCCGCACTTCGTGACGTCGCTTCGCAAGTTTCTCAGGCACCGTGCGGATGAGGTCGAGAACAAGTTCGCCGTTCAAGCCGATGTTGTTCATCCGCAAATGCGCGACTCCGCCTTCGACATTCTTTTCGCCGGAAGCGAAACCTGACTGAAGATTCTCGATAACGTTGCTGACCGCCGCCGCTGCCCAGCCTTGCGGCATCTCTTTGCTCATACGCGCTTCTTCCAATGCCTGTCGTGGCGCGCAGCGTGAAGAACGGCGGCTACAACGACGAGGTTTTCGGGCTCAATAGATTTCCGCTTGCTCATGAAGAGAATTTAGTTAGCCGGCGATTCGTTGTCATCCAAGGAATCTGTGTGACGTCGCCCATTTTTGCGTTCCGTCCAGCCTTGCGGAAGCTCGTCGTTCATACGCGCCTCTCCCAATGCCGATCATGCCGTGCGGCATGGACAACCGCATAAATGACCACCGAATCGCCGATCACCCGGAAGACGACGCGGTAAGGAAAACGATGGGGATAGGCCCAGCGCACCTGCCGGTGTTTTTGCTGAACCCGATAGAGGAGAGGATTACGCGCCAGCTTCGCCATCGTTGCGCGCGCCGCCCCGAGGAACTCACGTCCCAATCCCGGTTGCTGTTGTTCATACCATTGCTCGGCTTCGAGTAAATCGGAGTCCACCTCCGGGCGGACGACCAGTCGATAAATCACTCGCCCAGTCTCCGCTTTAAGCGGGCGTCAAACTCCTCCCACGGAATAGCGGATGCCGGGTCGCGGCGGTGGGCCTCCATTCTCGCGTCCACAAGGGCCCATTGTTCCGGGGTCAGCGAGTCGTCGTCCAAGTCGTCGAGTTTCTGCCGAATCTCATCCCGTTCTTCGGGCGTGAGCTTCAAAATTTCATCAAGAATTTCGGCTTTGCTCATGCGATAAACCTTGGCACCAACGCGCGGATTTGTCAGCCCGGATTTCCATTCCTCTGGGGCCTCCGCTTTGACAACGGATTTCACGGATAGCGCGGATGGGGATTCTTTAATCCGTGTCATCAGTGAAATCCGCGGTTGATCTTTCTTCCTTTTCCACCAGCGCCACGATCTCCCGCAAATCATCCACTACCGCCTCCAGCTCTGTGATTGCTTCGGCGGCGAGGTCTTGCGGATCGGGCAGTTCGTCGCTGTCTTCCAGCGACTCGTCCTTGAGCCAGGTGACGTCGAGCTTGTAGCCGCGTTCCTTGATTTCGCTGAGGTGGAACTTGCGGAAGCGACCGGTCTCGCCAGTGTCCTTGCGTTTGCTCAGGCCGTTAGGGTCTTTGCCGTAGGCGGCCTCGAATTCGGTGAAATGTTTCGCCGTAAGCGGGCGATCTTTTTTTGTGATGCCCGGCACATTGGAGCGCGCATCGAAAATCCAGACGTTCTCCGTCGGCGGACCTTTCTGGAAGAAGATGACATTCGCTTTCACGCCCTGGCTGTAAGGCGTGAACGTGCCGCGTGGCAGCCTAAGGACGGTGTGCAGGTTGCAATCCTGCATCAGGATCTCAAAAACCTCGCCGGCCTTGCCTTCGAACAGGCAGTTGTCCGGCAGCACCATCGCGGCGCGTCCCCCCGGCTTAAGAATGGTCACGACATGCTGGACAAAGTTGAGCTGCTTGTTGCTCGTCTCGATCGTAAAGTCTTCGCGCTCCGGCGCCTGGTTCGCGCCTTTCGTGCCGAAGGGTGGGTTCGTCAGGACGACATCGTTCTTCTCGCCCCGGAACGGTTCGTAAATCGTATCGCCCAAATAGATGTGGGGCTCGACGCCATGCAGGAACAGGTTCATGAGCGCGAGCCGGCGCGGGCGTGGCACCAAGTCCTGGCCGTAATAGGTCTTCGTCTTGATCCGCTTTGCATCGGCGCGATCGAAGACACCTTTCGATTGCTCGACCAACCACTCATAGCTACAGACGAGAAAGCCGCCGGTGCCGCAGGCGGGGTCGGCGATGCTGAAGTCGAGTTTTCCGCGCGGGTCGGGCTTCATCACGCGCACAATTGATTGAATGAGAACGCGCGGAGTGAAGTATTGGCCGGCGCCCTTCTTCCCTTCACTTGCAGCCTTTTCCAGCAGTCCTTCGAAAGCCGCGCCCTTTACATCGACGTCCATCGATGACCACTCCTCCTCATCGATCATGGTGATGACACGCTTGAGGTTGACCGGATTATTGAAGCGAGGAGTGGCCTGGGTGAAAATGTCGCCCAATAACCCGCCTGCTTCGCGAAGCCGCCGCAGGATGTCCGCGTAATGATCGGTCAGAGCAGTGCCGGACTGCTCTTTAAGACTAGCCCAGTCGCAGCCCTTTGGGACATTGGCGGCGCGCTCCTCCGCCATCTTAAGGAAAAGCAAATAAGTGAGCTGCTCAATGTAATCGCCGTAGTCGATGCCATCGTGGCGCAACGTGTGGCAAAAGCCCCAGAGTTTGTTAACGATGTCGGACAAAGTATGGCTCCTACACCCGCCTATGACTTGTGAATTTTCGCCAGTGCGGCCTTCAGTAGCTCCTCGTTCGACAGTTTTTTTCTCGCACCCCGCCCAAGTTGCGCTGCCCTCAGCTTGGCAGCTAGTTTCTTGAACGCTGGTGACACAGTCTTGCCGGGGGTGCTCGAAGAGGTGCCTCGAACACCATGCAAGATCACTTCTCTGAGCTGATCGGGAGTGAATACGTTTACGCGCAAGATTTTCTGCTGGTCGCTCGGCGATAGAAAATTACGGATTCTATTTTGAATTCGTAACACGCGAATATAACCGGGCAGTGATTTCCAGGCCGACGTGATGACGCGGACGATGACAGTATCGCGAACACCGCTCTTAGTGAGCAATACCGTGCATGATGCCCCTTTGGGCAGTGCCTCGCGGACTGCTTTTTCGACTTTCTGTTTGAATGTCATATCGTTATTTCGAGGATCCAGGCAAAGAGCTGGTTATATTGGTTGTAGAGACCGCGAGCTTCATTCACGGGATAGCGCAAGGTATTATATCGGAGGCTTGGATTCCAATGATCCGCCAGTGTTGAAAACATCGCATTCAGAACGGGATTTGCTTGCAATGCGTTCGTGAGTCCCGAGGCATTTAAAAGGACATCCCAATTGTGATGTTCCAGCTCCGCAGGAACGTGAATTTGCCCCCGTCGCTCTGCAATTGCCCATTTTAATGCACACTCGATTGCGTAGCCTACAATGTACATTGCTCCGCCGTAACGGGACGCTTCCAAAAGCGTCGAGGCGTCGTCTAATCTCAGACGCGCTATCTCCAAAAACAATGTACCTCGTGTTCCTCCACGAGGCGTTCGCCTCGAGTTACGTTGAAAGCGCTTTTTCGGCATCGGAATCAAGCGGCCACGAGAGTATAATTGAGCCGATAAATTAGCGGTGGAAGCTCATCACCAAAAAGCTTTCGGGCTTTTGCCAGTCCGCCGCGCTGCGCGAATACCGGTTGTGAATCAAGATCCTCTTCGCTGATGCTGAGATTCTCTTTTAGATGCTCGCCGATAAACGTGAGCCACTTGAGCTGATCGGGCGTGAATGTGTGAAACGCTTGTAGTTCTTCCAGCGTTCTCGCGACACGTTCATTAGCGGTCAGAAGCGGTTCCTGCTGATCGGCCGCGTGCTTCACCATTGAGATCACGTCAGCAAGGTCTTTCCGGTAGACCTTTTTGTGCGCCTCGCGCAGGCGTTTCTCGTCAAAATCATTCATGCTGAGTGAGTGCCGCAACCCTGCGAGGGCGTCAGGATTCCAGCTTTGAGGTCGTTTCAGCAGAATCCTTAGGTCGTCGACTTGGTTGGCATTGCTCCGGACGAACTTCGTAAACGCCTCCAGATAGTCCTCTGGCTTTTCCCATTTCCCGAAGAGTTTTCGGGAAGTGACTTTGTCTTCCACGCCGTAGCCGACCCAGAATGTTCGCTTGGCGCGCTGGTAGTTGACGAGAAGGTCCTGAAATTCCGCATTTCGCAGCAGCTTCATGGTTTCGTCGAAGTTGTCTTTCAGACTCTTCGAAAGACCCGTAGCGAACTTGCCGACGTTCCCATCCGGTATCCACTGAGAGAACTCCTTGCGCGCTTCGGCACTCATCGATTTGTCGATCCGATGCAGACGCTTTACGAGGGCGTTGACGTGGTACTTGCGATCGATGTTCTGCCAGATGTTCTCGATCACCTCAATGATGGTGAGCGGATTACTTCCCGGCTCTTCGATCTGGAAGTGCGATACGTCTTTGAAGTAGCGGAAGAGAGTGCCGTCGAAGCAATCGAAGACGACGAACTTCGATTTGTTGATGTCCTCACACCGGCGCGTGCCGCGCCCCAGCATCTGCTCCCAGAGAATGCGGGACTTCACCGGGCGGAGAAAGACGATGAACTCCAGCGCGGGAATATCGACTCCCGTCGAGAGCATATCGACGGTCACGACAATTTTAGGCTTTGGGCGATTACGGAATTCGCGAATCCGTTGCAGCGGTCGATCAACATTTGGGTTGCCGGTGATCTTCTGAACGAAATCATCACCCTGGGCGAACACGTCGCGACAAATGCGCACCAATTGGTCGGCGTGCGATGTGTGCGGAAGGTCGTTGACCGCGAAGATGAGAATCTTCGGAAAGCGCCCCGTTTCTTCTTCGTGTTCGTAGGCGTGCTTCGCTATCTCCTCGATGATCTTACGATTGCTTAGCGGCGCGGTGATCTCGCGTTCGACCGCCGAGGCGTCGAATTCGCGTTCATCTTCGACGTTATCGAGTGTTTCGCCGCCTTTCTCGGGATCGATCTTCCCGATCTGCTCACCCTCTTTCAGGAAGACTCCATTGAGGCGAACATCTGAATGGATCGCGACCTGGTCAAAGTCGACGAGGAAGCCGTCTCTTACAGCCTGTTCGACTCCGTAGCGAAAGACGGGTTCTCCAAAGAGAGCGACGGTATGGGCGGCCGGCGTTGCCGTCAGGCCGACACGAACAGCATCGAAGTGCTGAAGCGTATTACGCCAGATGCTGGTCTCCTGCGCGCTGTAACCGCGGTGGCATTCGTCGGCGATGATGAGGTCAAAGGCGTGAATAGGAATGTCGATCCGGTCCGCGTTGTCCTCAATGTCGGGGTCGCCATCTGATTGTGGGAAACTGCCCTCAGCGCCAAAGAGGTTGCGAGCCATTCGCTGAATGGTCGAAACGTAAACGAAGGTATGGGCTGCCTTCGGTGAGGTCAGATATTCATTTGGCAGAACCTTCGGATCGAACGGAGAGTCGTCGCCGAAATCTTCCTTCTGGAAACGCTGGCTGTAGACTTCGTATTCCTGAGTGAACTTGTGGCCCTTGGGAGTGTTAAAGGCGCTGAACTCACGGACCGCCTGGGCAGCGAGGGCTTTTCTATCGACGAGGAACATGATGCGACGGACCAGCTTTGATTCCAGCAACCGATAGATCTGGGCGACGGTAAGGTAGGTTTTGCCAGTCCCGGTCGCCATCGCGACCATCATGTCATGCCTGCCGCCAAGGATCGCCTGCTCGACGGCAAGAATGCAGTCGCGTTGATACGGACGAAGCCTTTCGATTTGTTCCGGCGGAGTATCAAGCAAATAGGCGCTCGCGGCCGCCGCGTCCTGCGCAAAGCGGGCTTCGAGAGCGTCGGGGGTGTGGAAGTCCGACAACTGACGCGACACGAGCCTTTCGGGCCGCGTGTCGAGATGCCAGATCAGGGTGCCGTTACTTGAATAGAGAAACGGGACGCGAAAGTCCTTCCACTGGCCGGCGGCATCAAACACGCCTCGGGCATATCGCTTTGCCTGCTCGAGGACGTTCTGCGGGTTAACCGCAACCTTCTTTGCCTCGACGATGCCGAGACATTGGCCGCCGACGAAGAGGGCATAATCGGCAGGCCCGTTGCCGGTCGGCAACTCTTCGACGGCACATCGATCGAGCGTCTTTAGGTCGAGATCGGGGGAGAATGGCAACAACTTCCAGCCTTTGTGCTTAAGGCGGGTGTCGATGCGCTTTTTGCGCGTGAGCCATTCGGCTTCGCTCATTGTGGGCAAGGCATTCCGCGCGCTTTTTTATCGGGTCTAAAAGAGAAGTCGAGGGAAAAGCGCTGCGCATGCAACGCGGTTCGTTATTTGAACGCTGATCGGAGCCCGGGGGACGGTGCTCTTCGGTTCAGGTGAGGCGGGTAGTCGCGACGAGTGCGCGCCTGTTCTCAGCGCGTGGCTGGATCTCTTGCAAGGGGCCGGAATCGGACATTACGGCCCGAAGAGAGGCTGGCGCGCCAACACCGAGGATGAGAAGCTTCGGACGACTGACCTGAGCTTCATCCTAAAGCGCAGATACTGGGTGACGGATGATCCGAGTCCGCTGACCCGAGTCGAGAGTGTCTCTCCTGACAACATCGAAACCTGGATGCCTAAGGTCTTGGAATCGGTGCGCTTCTACGACCGACTCGTCTCAAGCTTTCCTGCCGCGCATTGGTGACGTGCCGGATCAGGAGGTCGGCGAACGATGCACGGCTAATCAAGCGAAACGCGTCCGGAGTGATTTCGTAAAGAGGCATGGTTACGCTGCTTTTTGCTGCTGAGAGGAATGGCGTTCAGCGAGTTTGTCAATTCGGCGACGGCGGCGGCGAGGAGGGCGGTGGCGGTGGTGCGGGCGGTACCGAGCTGGGTTTCCAACGCATCCGCCAACCATCAGTTCGTCCACTTTCGCGACGATCCAGCGTTGTTCGGCGATGGGAAGAGCGCGCATGGGAAATGTTCAGCCAAAGAAGCAACCCTTGGCATTCTCGTCGATTTTTCGGAGGGCCTCGGCCAGCGAAGTTGCCTCGGGGTATGGCGCGTAGCGGTGCCAATTACCGTCTGCCCGCTTCCAGAAAATGCGCCAGACCCGCAGGCGGGGCATGTGTTGCACCCTGGCGATGGACTCCTCCGTGCGCTCCTCCGGGCGATTGAACATGGGGCGCACGATGAACAGCTCGATGGTCCGATCCGTAATGCGCTGGCCCTCGCGCACCTTGTCACGCAGGTGCGGCGGCGGCCGGCGACGGGACCAGAAGGACTCCTCCACCGCCTTCAGGTGTTCGGCGATTTCAGTGTCGGTAAAGGGCATGCGAGCAATCTGGGAATTCAGGCGGCGCCATCGAGTGCGATTTTCAACAGTCGTGTTCCTCCTCGATTGCTTCGAGCGTGAACATAAAGCCGACGACTTCCATGATCTTGGTTCGGCTGGGACCACACAAACTGTTGCCGTGCCGGGAATCGTAATGCTGGCAGAAATCCGCCGCCAGTTTGTAGCCGGCCAACGGCGAACCCTCTTCCCCCAGCTGGAGCGCCAATCCCTCTTCCACCAGGAGGAGCAGCCGACAATGGATGAGGCGCACCGGTCCCCCTAGTTCTTGCTGGAACTCATTTTGGAAGTCCCGGGCCCGGCGATACAGGGCTTGCGCCGCGCCCCGGTCCACCGGCTGAGTAAAACTTTCCCGCGTCGCGGTCGAACCCAACAGCGTTTTCGCCTCATTCAACAACGCTCCCGCCGCGGCCTTCGTCTTGCCCTTGCGACCGGCCGCGCGCCGCGCGACCCACAGGCCGAAGGCAGACAACCGGCCAGGATGTTCGAACCATTTTTCCAACACTGTCAGGCGGGTGAGGCTGGCGTGGCCCTGGTCATCGATCTCATCGACGATCGCCAGTAGCTTTTCGGGAACGTCGGAGCGCATCGGCAGTGCGTTGTCGCTTTTCTGGTTAGGGTGCGATGCGTTTCAGCGTGGGCAAGGATTCCCACGGAACGGTCAGCGTGATGCTTCGTGCTTGCCCGGGCGCGCGCCGGATGAATCCCCGCCGCTCCAGGGTAAGCACCATGGAATGCACGCTTGGCGGTGTGATTTGGAAAAAACGCTCCATGTCAGCTTCCGCCGGCGCGCAACCGTTAACCATGCTGTAATGATGAATGTAGGCGAGGAACTGGGCCTGTCGCGCAGTGGGAGTGGTATGCATCAACTGGCGTGGGGGATTAAATCCGCGGATGGGCAGGAACGAGTGCGGGTGAGTGCGGCGACGGTGGCGGCGAGGAGGGCGGTTGCGGTGGTGCGGCGGTGGAGAGCTGGGTTTCCAACCCGTGCACCAAGGCCATTAGTTTCGCATTTCTAACGGGTCTAAAAAAAGAAGTCGAGGGAAAAGCGTTGCGTAAGCAGCGCGGTTCGTTATTTGAAAGCTGAACGGAGCCCGTGGGACGATGCGACGTAGACAGGCAGCCGCGAACCGCTGGTATTTTTCGGACATTATTGGTTACGGGCAGAGGCCCCGAAGCCTCTCGTCCCAAATGCGGCCTGCGTGGACTTCAGCGTCGCCAAACCGGGCGGGCGGCTCGTCGCCTATACCTGGCGTGGCGAGCGGACACTCAAACCCGAACATTTCGTCAGTGTCCCCCGCATTAGTTGAGCTCCAGGTAAGCGTGGTCGCTGAGAGCGAGCCCCCCAATCAACCTAGAAATCTCGCAGGAAAATGCGGATATCAGCTTTGAGCCAATCTCCCTGCCATTCCTTGAATTCTAATCGGCCGACGAGGAGCTTGCCCGCGTCCATCAGGTGCGCCAGCGCCTCGTTCTTCGCCCGAGGGACATAGCCAAGGTGATTGCCGCTTTCGTCGAGAATCATGACGGCAAGGACGTCATGCTTGTTGGCGGGTTCGCGTTTGAGAAGCAGGAGCGATCCAATCGGTAGCGTCGGCTCGACGTCCTTGAGTCCGCGGAAAGTGGTGCCGGCGATTGCGCATTCCACGAGCATGATCTCGTGAACGAACGGCTGCAGCTGTCCGCCTTTATCAAAAGAGCCGTGTAACAGCGCCAGCAGCGCTGGATCAATTACGGCTAAATCCATTCCCATTTTGTGCGACCGCGAGGCCGTTGTCGACGTGGGCCTTGAGCCCGGCTCGTTGGGCTTCGAGCAGAGCGCACTCCTCGTCAAGCGCTTTGCGAGCTGCATCCAACCACTCACGATCTATCAGCTTTTTGCGGAGAGTGAAGGGCGGTTGGGATTCGATCGCCGCGATCTCGGCCAGGAGCCGGGTGACCTGGTCCTGGAGACTGGCGCGCTCCGTCACCAACTGCTCGAGCGTGTTGGGGCCGTCTCCTTCGGGACTTGGATGGACCAATGCCAGCGCCTGCAATTCCTCGACGTCCGCCCGGTCGTAAGCTTCCTGAACCCGATACCAGAGCTGTCGTTCGTTTTCGGTCAGATTGGGGCGCAAGTCGGGATGCAACTTTTTGACAAACATCCGGTAGAGCTTGCGCAACTCCTGCGCCGGCCCCGGCTCCAACGGGTGATCAAGTCTTCTCTTCGCTTCATCGAAGGCGGCGACGGCCTCCGCAACCCGAGTGCGCCACTCGAGAAATTCCAGGTCGAGTTGGCCTTCCACTTCGATTTCGTGCACCGGTTGGCCAAGATTAACGCACGCCTGGATCAGGGTGAGTTTGCGCTTCAATCTCGCGATTTCGCACTGTAAGTGCAGGCGTTTCAACTCCCACGCGCCGAGCTTGGTTTGGTAGATCGCCCGGAGATTCGGCTTCACTACGCTGACAAGGTCGTGCGCTTCCGCCAACAACCGCGCAACTTCATCCCGCAGAGTATCGCACTCGCGCTGCAGGCGCTCGACCTCAGGAGAAAGGACGATTTCCTTGGGTGTTTCGTTCGGATTGAGGTTTTCGTGCGCGTAAGGCCCGGAAACAGTAGTGGGCGAAGATTTGTTCACGCTTTCACTTTACCGTCGGAAGTAGGACATCCGCTGTCCTATGCTTAAAGATTTTTGTAACATGCAAAAACGCTTGCCGTGGCCATCCCGCTTGAAAGCGCCAAGGGTGCCGTCAGGGATGGCTTGCCGCGCCAATGTAAGCATGGCGTTACTCGATCGCCTTCGCAAAGCGGGCATGCTTGATCGCGCGAAGGAAAAGAAAATCGCCGCGCAGTATTTTAATCAGTTGCGCGTCAAGGCCGCCTCGCTTGAAGCGCCCGTCAACTCGCTCAGTGGAGGGAATCAGCAAAAAATTGTCCTCGCCAAGTGGCTCGCCCGCGGCGGCAAACTGCTCATCGTGGATGGACCGACCCGCGGAGTGGATATCGGAGCGAAAGCGGCGATCCACGCACTCATCGATGAACTGGCGGGGCAGGGCCTTGCCGTCATGCTCATCTCCTCCGAGCTGCCAGAAGTGATCAACCTTTCGACTCGAATCCTTGTCATGCGTGAAGGCGAAATCGTCGGCAAACTCACGCGGGAGCAGGCTTCGCAGGACGCCGTCTTGCGTTTGATGGCGGGCATGGCCTCGAGAGCGGCCTGAGCCCCAACCTAAAAAGCCGGGGTGTCGTCCCACGGGGAATTCGGCTGTAGCTTTTGCGGAAATGATTTCCGACGTCTCCGCCGTGCCCCTGCCTAACGAGCAGCAGCGGCTCGCGGTCCGCGCGCGTCCCATCGGCCGGCCGGTAATGTATCAGCGGTGGCGGGAGCTGCTTTTTCTGCACTGGGAATATCCACTCGCGGCGATCCAGGCGACGCTGCCAGAGGGGCTTCACGTCGATACCTTCGCGGGAAAAGCCTACCTTGGGATAGTGCCGTTTTTCATGCGGCAGGTGCGCCCGCGTTTCTTCCCGGCGGTGCGCGGCATCTCGCATTTCATGGAGCTAAACGTGCGCACCTATGTGCATGACGAGGCGGGCGTGCCGGGCGTCTGGTTTTATTCGCTCGATGCCAACCAGCGGCTGGCAGTGAAAATCGCGCGGCGCTTTTTTCATCTGCCGTACGAGCACGCGGCGATGAATTCGACCCACACGTCCGCGGGTGCGATTCGTTATCGCTCGCTCCGCGAGGGCAGCTCGCGACCGGTTGTCTTCGAGTATGCGCCGGGCGCCGAGCTGCCGCTGGCGGCGCCGGGTTCGCTGGAGTTTTTCCTCATCGAACGCTACCGGCTTTACGCAAACATGAACGGCCGCCTTGCTCGCGGAGCGGTCTTTCATGAACCGTATCCGTTTTGCGACGCCGTCATCACCGCATGGGACGACGGGCTGCTAAAGTTGGATGGCTTCCTGGCGTGCGGTCGTCCGCCCGATCACATCATCATGTCGCGCGGCGTGGACGTGACGGTTTTCCCCCTCGCGGAGATCGCCTGTCGCCGGGAGCGTTGATCCCGGCTGTCCAACACGGAAATAAGTTGCCCTCGGTCCGGAATTAGCGATCCCGGCGAACAGCGGCGGCTTACTGCGCGGCCGCGGCTTTCGCCTGGGCGCGTTCGTTCCAATCGGCCCGGAGCGTTTTCATTTCCGCCCGGAGGGCCATCATGCGCGCCGGCACGCCTTTGTATTTCTTCACCGTGCCGTTGACCTTGCGGTCGACCGCGCCCTGGCTGACGAGACCCTGGAGCTTCTCGTAGGAGCGGAGGCGGAGCATTTCTTCGCCGCCACTGGCTGCGTTTCGCTCGCGCAGGTTGGCGAGGAGAATGTCGAAGAGCGGCTTGAATTCAAAGGAGGCCTTGGACGAAAGAACCGCCACCAGCTCTTCAGTGATGATATCGGGGGCGCGACGGGAAAAGAACGTACCGGATGGTTTAGCCATCGCGGAGTATAGCGCAAAATCGGAGAATAACGATCCGGAAATTGCCTAACCGAAAGTTTTTCGGGAAAAAATGGCGACGGACGATTCCGAGGAATCAGCCCGTCTGCTCAGAAGCCAGCTCCGGCGTCGTGCCGGCCCGCATCGGGACGAGCCGAAGCGCGCTGCCCCGCTCGTGAGTCGCCCCCGCCGCGTCCGCCTCGTGATATTCCGCGTCGCCGTTCACCTGCCAAAGATCGTAAAGCTGTTCCTCGGCCAGGATGTTCTCGACGCACAGCATCGCGGTCATCATGGCGTGATCCTGGTTGTTGTATTTGTGCATCCCGTTGCGCCCCACGAGATGCAGATTCGGATAATGCTGGTCGAGCTCGGTGCGGATGGTCGCGACGTGCAGGGCGTAGTCGTCGTCGTAAACCGGATACGCTTTCTTTTGCCTGACGACGCAGCCATCGACCACATCGCCCGGTTGGGCGAGGCCGATCTGGGCCAGCTCCCGTTTGGCGAGCGCGATCAATTCCTCGTCGCTCGAATCCCAGAGCCCGTCGTGCTCGAAACAGAAATACTCCAGCCCGTAGCAGGCTTTGTCCGGCTCCGGCACCATCTCCGGCGACCAGGAACGGAAGTTCTGGATCCGGCCGACCTTCACGCTCGGGTCGTGGATGTAAATCCAGTTGTCGGTAAAGGCATCGTCGGCCCGCACAATCAGCATGACGGTGAGGAAATCGCGATACTTCAGGCTCTCCGCCGCCTGGCGCACGCGCTCCGGCACGGCCGGCGAAAGGCTCTTGATCAATTCCCGGAGCGGCGCGGAGGAAATGACATGCTCCGCCTCGAGGAAATGCTCGCCGCCCTCGAGATCGACGAATTGCACGCTCCAGCGCTCGGTCAGCTCGTGGTATTCGCAACCGGTCACCCGGCACCCCATCTGGAGTTCGCCGCCTGACGACTGCATCTTTTGCGCGGCCGCTTCCCACATCATGCCCGGCCCGCGCCGCGGGTAGCGGAAGGAATTGATCAGCGTCTTGATGACCGACTGCTTGTCGCGCGGTTGGCGCGGCGGGAAGAGCGCGTTGCGGATCGCGCTCCCTAACGACAACCCCTTGATCCGCTGCGCCGCCCAATCGGCCGAGATCTCGCGGCAGGGCATGCCCCAGACCTTCTCCGTGTAGCTCTGGAAGAAAGTGCGAAAGAGCCGGCGCCCGAATTGGTTCGTCACCCAGTCCTCGAAATTGCGCGGGTCGCGCACCGGGAAGAGCCGCGCCTTGAGCCAGGAAAGGACGCAGGCGATGGAGCGGAACACCCCGAGCTTGATCAGCGCCTCGAACGGTTTCAGCGGATACGCAAAAAATTTCCGCCCGTAAAAAATCCGCGACGAGCGCGGCCGCTCCAGCATGTCGTCGGGCAAAATCTCGTTCCAGAGATCCTCCACCGCCTTCGACTTCGAGAAGAAACGGTGCCCGCCGATGTCGAAGTGAAAACCCTTGTAGCGCGCCGTGCGCGAGATGCCGCCGACATACACCGGGTCGGCCTCGAGAACCGTTACCCCGATTTCGTTTTTGGCCAGCAAATAACCGGCCGTCAGTCCGGCCGGGCCGGCGCCGATAATGGCTACTTCGGTTTTCAATTCCATCTCAAGCGACCCAGTTTCCCTGTGTAAAATTCCAGACATAAAATCCCTGCAAGCCGAGCCCGGCCACGCAGACCAGCCCGGCCAGGCCCATCGCCGTCGCCTGCACATACACTGGCGGGAGACGGAACTCCCGCAGGAAATGCAGCAACCCGAGCACAATCAACGCGTGCACACAAAGATCGTATCGGAGCATGCTTTCCAGCTGCACCGAAGCGACCCCGGCGAGCGAAATATAGTAAATCACGAGCGCGGCAAAGTAGAACCCGAACCGTTTGCGCCACTCGCTCCGTTCGCGCAGCGCGGCGATCAATTCCGCGAGCGCGATCGCCACGAACACCACCCCCGCGAGCGCGCTCGTGAACTGGCTCGCCAGGGTTGGATCGTGCAGCGGCGGGATTGCGAAGCGATAATTTTCCGGGCGCAGGATGGCGAAATAATCCGCGTCGATCGCCCAGCCCGATTCCTGGGTGAGCATGTAGAGATCCCAGCGGCCCCAGCGCACCTGACAGTAGGCGAAAAAGGCCAGCCCGCCGAGCGTCGAGAGCGCCATCACCAGGACCGGCGTGCGATAGCGGGCGATCCAGTCGCGCACTTTCCCGTTAGGCAGAAAGCCGTGCCGGCAAAAGGCATGGACAACCGGAAAGGCCGCGCAGGGCAGCCCCACGATCCGCGTCGCCGACATCACGATCCCGTGCAGGACCGCGAGCCAGCTCGCGCCCCGCCGTTCGCTCGTGCTCCAATAGATGAACCCGACGAGCGACATGAGAAAAAGCGATTCCGAATAACCGGCCACGAGGAAAAACGCCGCCGGATGGGCCGCGATCGCGAGCGCGCCAAAGAGCTGGAGCGAGAGCGAAAGTTTCCAGCGCGCGCCGAAGAGGAAAAAATAAGTCCAGAACCCGACCGTCGCCGCCTGCGCCGCGACGAGGAGCGCGGGATAAGTGCCGAGACCGGTCACGCGTTTTACCGCCCTGGCTAGGAGCGGATAAGCTGGGAAGAAAGCGACATTCGACACCTCCATTTCCTTGTGATCGACCGGCGGCAAAGTCGTGCCATAGCCGCGGTCGATGATATTGGCGAACCAATAACTATCGTGCTGCACGAGGGCGAGATAACGCTCCCCGAGCGACCCCTCCGGTTTGGCAAACCCGATCGCCAACCCGAGCTGCGCGAGGGTCACGAGGAGCCCGAGCGCGAGGCAACGAAGCGAGGAGTGAAGCGGCATAACGAGTTGGGAGAAGGCGATACTTTACTGATGGGTTTGGCAAGTCGGCATCACGCGGGCCCGCGCAAAAATATCGCATCTCTCCGGGCAATTGGACGGCGGCGGTTTTGCGCGACGGCTGCGGAGTAAGACGCCCGGAACGGCTTTTTATTCGCCCCGAAAGGCCGCTTCCAGAAGTCGGAAAGTCACCATCCGGTACTGGAGAGCCGCAATCCTATGTCGGAAAGCCACAATCCGGGCTCGGAAAGTATTTGTGGGCGTCGTTAGGGCGAGGCCCGAGTCGGCGATCTGCTTGGCCTGTTCGACCTGCCAGGCGCGGATCATGACTTTCGATGGAGAGACGCCGGCGACAATGAGCCGCCGATCATGACGTCGTCCCCAGAACCGACCTGGCCGCGGGTGGAGATATTGCGCACCAAGGAATTCCCGGGAACCAGGTCGTAGAGTTCAAAGAGCGCGTTCCCCTCGACTCCGTTCACACTGCGCAGCGCTCATTTCACGGAGCAGGTTTGGTCCGTGAAAAATATATCCGGTGTAAATTTGCAGAAGCTCTGCGCCCGCTGCGAACTTCTCCCTCGCCGACGCTGCATCGGCGATTCCCCCGACGCCAATCAGCGGCAATCGAGTCCGGTTGCGCAGGAACCGGATGACTTCCGTCGAGCGGGCGCGGAGGGGGCGGCCGCTCAGACCACCGGTTTCGTCTGGGCCCACTAACGCGTGGTGATCGAGGGTGGTGTTTGTCGCGATCAGGCCGGCGAAACCGAATTCCTCGCAGACCTCGACAATTTCGCCGAGCGCTTCCTCGGAAAGATCAGGCGCGATTTTGAGCAGCAGCGGCTTTGGCGATGGCCGTGTCAGATTTTCTTCCGTGATGACGCGCGAGAGCGCGATCAGCGCTTCGCGCTCCTGCAAGTTGCGCAAGCCCGGCGTGTTCGGAGAGCTGACATTGAGCACAACGTAATCGGCGAGCGGCGCGAGCAGACGAAAGCTGTAAAGATAATCCGCCGGCGCCTCTTCGAGCGAGGTGACCTTCGACTTGCCGAGATTCACGCCGATCGGAATCGAGGGAGCGGAATGGCTCGCGCGCAAACGTCGAAGGCGTTCGCCGATCACGTCGGCGCCTTCGTTATTGAACCCAAGCCGGTTGATGAGCGCTTCCTGTTTCGGATAACGAAAGATGCGCGGGCGCGGATTTCCTGGTTGCGGTTTGGCGGTCACGGTGCCGAACTCGACGAAGCCGAACCCAAGTGCCTCCCACGCCGGAATGGCGACGGCGTTTTTGTCGAAACCGGCGGCGAGGCCAAAGGGATTCCGGAATTGCAATCCGAAGAGAGTGCGAGGCTGCGGCGGCGGAGCGAACGAGCGCAGGAGCGCGAGCCCGCCGGGGATCCGCGGTGCGGCCCGGAGCAGGCGCATGGCGAAGTGATGCGCCCTCTCGGGATCCATCAGGAAAAGTAATGGCCTGACGAGCTGCCCGTACCAGTTACTCGTTAGGCGATTCATTTGCCGATGCAGAAAGTGGCGAAGAGCGCGTCGAGGATTTTTTCCATGTCGGCGTGCCCGATTACTTCGCCGACCGCCTGCAGCGCGCCGCGCAGATC
>JBBPZW010000076.1:0-4258 GCA_038198475.1 Chthoniobacterales bacterium
CCCAAGTCAGCCGCCAAAGCGCGAGAAGAAGGCAAGCGGGATGAGCTTTGGCTAAAGCTTCCCGAGACTAATTCATCGCGAATTTGACGATAGAGCTGTTGGTGAATTGGTTCCGCCGCCGACCGATCGAGCCGAACCATCTCGAAAGCGACGATGGCGCGCCGACGCCGTTTTTTGCTGGGCGCTTTGTCTGGCATTGCTTCACACTAGAACCAGATGCGCCCTCGAAGCTATCCGAATTTCCAAGGCGCGGAAAGTGGCCTGCCCATTTTATTTCAAGTGGCTCTTGACAGCTTTCGACTTGCCCGCAATCTGATTTGAATGTCACAACCTTGTAGCGACTATCAAGAGACCAATGGCCTGATTTATTTCGCCCGCATGCTGGACAAAATCCGGCTTCATGCCGCGGGGCGCCTCGACGAAGGATATTTCGTCGGGATCGAGGATCCCACTTTCTTCGATGCGCGCTGCACCAGATTCCTCGGCGTAAGCTATGAAGAGCTAGTGGCACGCACCTTGCAGGGTGGCTCGGACGAGGAAACCCTGGACTGGTGCTTTACCCACGGCAGAAAGCGGAGTGAAGAAGAAATCGAGATCTGGAACGCCTTTCTCGCCAAACGCGGCTGGCGAGATACAGGAAGCGCTGACCTGCGGGCAGCCAAAGCAAGAGCGGGTTGGAGCGACCGCAACGATATCCAAACCTGGGTAGACTTACATGATGCGGAAGAAGGAAGAACGCCGCGGGGATGATTTTCCCAATTCCAGCGACTCTTACTCAGCCACGATCGCCGTCCTAACTATCACCTTATTCATGACAACGGGAATTATCGCCCAAGCGAGCTCCCTTTCTGCAGACGAGAAGATTGTTGCCGCCCTGGACACCGAATATCAGGCTGCGGTGAAGAACAACGACGCCGCAACGATGGATCGCATCCTGGCGGATGACTTTGTCCTCATCACCGGTCTTGGCCAGACCTACAGTAAGGCGGATCTGCTGGCCGAGGCGCGGGGCAAACGAACCACCTACGAGCGGCAAGAGGACAGGGAACAGAAGGTGCGCATCTGGGGCGACACCGCCATCGTGACGGCGCTCCTCTGGGCCAAGGGAAGCGAAGATGGAAAGCCGTTCGAATACAAGCTTTGGTTCAGCGACACCTATGTTCGGACGCCTGCCGGCTGGCGCTACGTCTTTGCCCAAGCCTCGACCCGTCTCCCGGCTGCGCCTTCATTGTAGCCGGGGACGCTGTCGCCGGTCGCGCAGTTCGAGTGTCATGGGTCACGCTCTACGGCGCCCGCGAAGACCGGGGACAGCGTCCCCGGCTACAATCGCCTGTCGCGATGTTCCCGCCAGCGTTCTTGTGCTAAGAATGGGAGGTGACTCTTCAATCGAACAACGATCCGAGCCAACGCGCGCAGTGGATGCACGCCGCGGTGTCGTTAGGCCGGGAAGGCATGCGCGAGCAGGGGGGCCCCTTTGGCGCGGTCGTTGTCTGCGACGGAAGGATCGCCGGCCGCGGTCATAACCAAGTCACGACCCTCTTCGACCCGACCGCGCACGCCGAGGTGATGGCGATTCGCGAAGCCTGCCGTTCGTTAGGCCGGTTCGACTTGCGGGGCTGCGAGCTTTACACCAGCTGCGAGCCCTGCCCGATGTGTCTGGCGGCAATTTACTGGGCGCGGCTCGAGCGGGTTTTCTACGCCTGCACCCGGCACGACGCGGCCGGGATTGGTTTTGACGACGACTTCATCTACGAGCAGCTCGCGCTCGAGATCGCCGCCCGCTCCTTGCCGATGGAGCAGATCGAGCGCGAGCATTCGCTCACGCTCTTTCGCGAGTGGATGGAAAAGCCGGATAAGATCTCCTACTAGCGGGGAGACGCGCGTCTTGAAGAGGCGCGATGAAGAGTGGCCGCGTCGCGGCAAACCTCCGGGGAGCAGGTTATTTTTCTCGGCGGCACGCTGAGGCGCGAAGCCTCGAACACAACCGGTCCGCTCGCGGAGCAGACGTTGTCCAGCCTGACGGTCGAGAAACTTTTTCTCGGGACTCAGGTGCTCGATCTGGCAAGTGGCCTGACCGATACGACGCTCGAGATCGCCCAGGTAAAGCGCGCCATGATCAAGGCCGCGAAACAGATCTATCTGCTCGCCGATTCCTCGAAATGGAACCAGACCGGATTCATCAAGGTCGCTTCGCTCGAACGAATCGACACTTTGATTAGCGACGGAAATCTGCCCCGCGCCACCCGCACCGCGATCAAGAAGCTCGGGGCCGAGCTGCTGGTTGTCTGATCAGCGGGACTGCACGGCGGTCGTCCATCAATCCGTCTTCGACGGTTCGTTAGGCCAAACCGGTTCTTTCACCGCGCAAAGTTTCCTCGAGCGTGAGGAGCAGCTTGTCGCGCGAGTGCGGCTTCATCAGGCAGGCATCTACGCCTAACGAACAAATTCCCGGCGTCTCCTTGTCTTCGTCCCGTCCCGTGGAAAGAAGCTCGAAGAGGAGCCGGTATTGATCCTCGACCGTGACGGGAAAGGGATCAGGCGCCGAGGTCGGCCCGGCGACTCCACGATTTTTTCCCCTAACGAGCCCGGCGTAACCGGGCACGGCGGACCGTCCGGGGCGTGCTCTGGCCCCGCAGTGCTCTTGGATTTCATCTCGAATGGGATCAGGCGAAGTCCGCTGGCGTTCTTACTCCGAACCGGTTGAAGGCAGGTTCCCGGCCACGAAATGCCTCCGGTCACGATTGCCCAAGGTTACGGAACTTCCCGGGTGGACTTCGGCTCCCTCTTCTGACAATCTCGCACCGTGCTCGCCAGGATTTACTCCGCGGCCGTTTACGGCGTGGACGCTTATGAAGTTGAGATTGAGGTCAACGCCGCCGGCGGCAACCCCAAGATCATCATCGTCGGCCTGCCGGATACCGCGGTCAAAGAAAGTCAGGACCGGGTCACCACTGCGATCAGCAACAGCGGCTACTATTGGCCGCGCGGACGGACCACGATCAACCTCGCGCCGGCTGACGTGAAAAAGGAAGGTCCGAGCTTCGACCTGCCGATCGCGCTCGGGATGATCGCGACTGCGCAGGAAATCGAGGAAGATTTGTTCGCCGAGATGAGCTTCGTCGGCGAGCTCGCGCTCAACGGCGCAGTCCGGGCAGTCAAAGGCGTCCTGCCGGTCGCGCTCGAGGCCCGGCGCCGCGGCAAACGCGCCGTCGTAGTCCCGGAAGCCAACGCGCGCGAAGCGGCCATGGTCGCGGGCATCGAGGTCTTCGGCGTCCGGAATCTGCGCCAGACTTTTCAATTCGTTAGGGGCGAAACCCAGCTGCAACCAATCCACGACGACCTGAGCGAATTTTTCGCCAGCCACCAGAATTACGAAGTCGATTTTGCGGACGTGAAAGGCCAGGGCCACGTCAAGCGCGCGGTCGAAGTCGCGGTGGCAGGCGGGCACAACATCCTCATGATCGGCCCACCGGGATCCGGCAAATCGATGCTCTCAAAACGGATCGCGACCATCATCCCGCCAATGGCGCTGGAGGAAGCGATCGAGACCACCAAGATCCACAGCATCGCCGGGCTCCTCACCTCCGAGCAATCCTTCGTCGCGACCCGGCCCTTTCGCTCGCCCCACCACACCATCTCCGATATCGGATTGCTAGGCGGCTCGGCCAATCCCGCGCCCGGCGAAGTGAGCCTGGCGCATAACGGCGTTCTTTTTCTCGATGAGCTGCCAGAGTTTCGGCGCTCGACTTTGGAAGTGATGCGCCAGCCGCTGGAAGACGGCCGCGTCACTGTCTCGCGCGCTGCCGGCACGGTCACCTTTCCGTCCGAGTTCATGCTCGTGGCGGCGATGAATCCCTGCCCGTGCGGCTACTTCGGTGACCTCAAGCGCGAGTGCCGTTGCAGCCCCGTGCAGGTACAGCGTTACCGACAGCGCATCTCCGGGCCGCTCCTCGATCGGATCGACCTCCATATCGAAGTGCCCTCGGTGGAATACCGCGATATCTCGAGCGACCGCGCCGAGGAACCTTCCAGCGCGATTCGCGAACGCATCGGCCAGGCGCGCGATCGTCAGAGGGCTCGTTTTCGGACGGAAAAAAAGACCACCTGCAACGCGCGGATGAGTGCGCGGGCGATCAAGGCGCACTGCAAATTGAGCGACGATTCGCAGGAGCTCATCCGCGTTGCCATGTCGGAGCTCAACCTGAGTGCCCGAGCGTACGATCGAATCCTGAAGGTCTCGCGCACAATCGCAGATCTC
>JBBPZW010000077.1:0-6065 GCA_038198475.1 Chthoniobacterales bacterium
AGAAGGGTCGCGTCGCCATTTTTTTCCCGCTCCACTTTTCCCCCGGGATTGATGCCCCATCCGTCGCGGATCACTAAAACGACCGGCTTTGCCATAGGATGCACTCTCCCGGCCTGCGCCGGGGTCTCAAGCGGTTTCCAGCGGCGGGGGATTGACAACGGGCCTCGCTCTTCGCTCTATCCATGGATGAAATGGCGCAACCAGATCCTGGCTCTTCTTTGCCTGCTGATCTTTATCGCGCTCGGCGTCCTCTATTTCCGCCACTGGGTGGTGCAAAAGCCCTTCGGGATTGTGCTCTTCATCGGGGAAGGATTGACCCCTGACCGCGTCGCCGCGACCAGGCTCTACTCTGGCGGCGCCAACGGCCATCTCGCGCTCGAGTCGCTCCCGGCCGTCGCCCTTCTCTCCAATTACTCGCAGGATTTCGCCGTCCCCGACGAGGCCGCTGCCGCTACGACCCTCGCGACCGGGATAAAGGTGAACAACCGCAGCCTGGGCGTCGGGCCTAACGACAAGCGGCTGACGAGCGTCATCGACCTGGCGCGCGAGAAGGGGCGTGCCATCGGACTGGTGACAAACGGTCGCCTAACGAACCCGACCGCGGCCGCCTTTTACGCGACGGGCAAAGGCGGGGCCGACAGCGCGCAGCAATTGGCCGACGAAAAGAAAATCGATATCGCGCTTGGCGGTGGCAGCTCGAGTTTTCTTCCCGAGGCGAAAAATGGACAGCGCAGCGACGGGCGCGACCTCATCCTGGAGATGCGGCGCAACGGTTACGAAATTGTCCGGACGAAAGCGGAGCTGGAAAACATCCCGCAATGGCGCCGCCCGCGATTGCTCGGGCTTTTCAGCGATCGCGAGATGGCTTTCGGAAACGAGATCGCGGCCGGCAGCGAGCAACCCGCGCTGGCCGACATGACGCGGCGCGCGATCGAGCTCCTGCAATGGAATACCGGCGGTTATTTGCTCATCGTCGACGCCGGGCTCATGCGCACGGCCGCACGCGAAAATCACGGGGAACGCACACTCGCGGAAACGATCGAGCTGGATCAGGCGGTCGCCGTCGCGCAGAATTACATGGGAGACAACGCGACTATTCTGGTGGCGGGAAATCTTGGGATCGGCGGACTCTCGCTCAACGGCACGCCTTTTCGGCGCGACAGCGGAGTGGCTTTGCTTGGCGTGAACTCGTCGGGCGAACCCGCGCTCACCTGGGCGACCGGGCCTAACGGGACAAATACTCGGGCTCCTCTTCCACCTCCGGATTCCGAAGAAGATCCCGCCCCGCCAAGGGAAGGCCCCGGTGGTTCGTCGTCGGTGCAGGAACCCGCCGCAGCCTACGCGCCGGAAGCGCGCAACACCGTGAACGACGTTCTTGCCGCGGGGCGCGGACCCGGGACCGAGGTGCTCCACGGATTTCTCGATAACACGGTGATTTTCAAAATCATCGCGGACGAATTGTAATTATTCCGCGAAAGGCAAATCCGCTCCGCGCCACGCGCGAAATCCACCGGCCATCGAGCGCACATTGCGATATCCCATCTTTTGGAGGCTCTGAGCGACGAGCGCGGAGCGGCTGCCACCGCCGCAATAACAAATGATCCGCTGATCGAGGTCCGGCACCTGTTCCTCGATCTCGACTTCAATTTCGCCGCGGTTGAGATGCTTCGCGCCGCGCGCATGGCCCGCCTTCCAATCCTCTGAGCGGACGTCGATCAAAGTCGCGGCACCGCAGCCGACCTCGTGCGCGGCGTCGTTAGGCGAGATTTCCGTGACTTGCTTCTTTGCTTCCGCGACGAGTTTCTGGAAACGGTTCATCGCGACTCGATCCAGGCATTCAATTGCGGCGCAATTCGCTGTTTGAACTCGGCCCGGAAGCCAATTTCATCGACTGCCTTGGCGACCGAATGCGCCGAGGATTCCGGCAGATTCGTTTTCGCATAGTGCTCGAGCGTCGCGGCATCTTTGGGGTCCGAGAAGAAAGTGAAGAGCCCGGCTGCGAAGTTGTTTATCCCAAGGGCATCCTGTTTCGCGAGCAGCGCCTTCATGTGTTCCTGCGCGTATTCCCAGACTAATTCGGGATGCTCCCCGTACCGCGCCGCATAGGCAAGAAGCGCGGTCGAGCGGCTGGTCGGCAGCTCCTCGGTGAGAGCAATCGGGAGCGTGCGCGCGATCAGCCGCGAATCGATCGCGCTGGCGAGCGCTTCGTAGAGATACTGTTTCTCTTCCGTGCTGTTGGTCTTTAATCCGAGCCGGTGCAGCTTTTCCCAGGTGGGAGAATCGGCATAACGACCGACCACGCCGAAAACCGCCCGACGCAGATCCGGCGCCACCGAGCTGGGATCGGAAAGAAACCTGTCAAAGCGTGAACGGCATCCCGCGATGACATCGGAATCGTTCAAAAGACCGAGCCCGCGGATGAGCGAGGCGCGGAGCGCGGCCGTTTTTCCTTTCTCGCCCGGTTTCGCTTCCCAGTCGACCCGATCAAAAGCCGGTCGCAAAACGGCACGAGCATATTGTTGAAAACGAGGCCGCAGCGGATCGCCCGCGAGCAAGCGATTGAGGAAAGTAAAGGTGTCGATGATTTGGTCGTAAACCGCGAGTTGGTCGTCGTGCAACACCGGGTCGAGCAGGCCGAGATAGTGCGAGACCGGTTCACGGCCTGCCTCCACCAGCGCCCAGGCATCGATTAACAGGTTGACCCGGTCGGCTTCCGAGAGCCGGGGAATCTGCGCGATGAGCAGGTTCCAGGAAGCGCTGTCGTATTGGACGCGATAATAGCCGGTGTCCTCGACGTTGAATTTGATTGCCTTATCGCTGGGTAATTCGTTAGGCAAACTTGCCGCCGGGTCGCGGAGGAGGAAACCATTCGTCGCCGGCTGGTCCTGGGTCACGTAGGTGAGCGGGATCTGCCACCGGAGCGCAGGAGGATCGGCAAAGTGCACGGTAAACCGCTCCTGGTGGAGTTGGATCGTGTTCTCCTTACGTTCCACTTTCACAAGCGGAAACCCGGGCCGCTCGGTCCAGCCCGGAGCGATTTCGCCGACTGGTTTGCCCGAGACTTCGGTCAGGGCTTCCCAGAGATCCGCTGTCGTCGTGTTCGAATACTTGTGCGTGGCGATGTATTTGCGAATGCCGTCGCGGAAGACTTCTTCGCCGAGAAAACTCTCGAACATGCGGATGATGGCCTGCCCTTTCCGATAAGTGATTTCGTCGAAAGCGCCGTTCGCTTCCGCTTCGTTCTTGATCGGTTGCTGCACCGGATGCGTCGTGGAACGGGCGTCGCCCTGCATCGCGACGTCCTTCGAAAAACCGATGCGGCGGCTCGGATCGCGCGACTCCGTGCGACGCAGCCATTCGTTCCATTCCGGATTAAAGCGATCGGTGCACTTCGAGCCCATCCAGGAAGCGAAGCCCTCGTTGAGCCAGAGGTTGTCCCACCACGCCATCGTGACGAGATCGCCAAACCATTGATGCGCCATCTCGTGCGCGATGACGGCGAAAATATTCTGCTTCGTCGCGGACGACGAATTTTTCGGGTCAAAGAGCAGGACCGCCTCGTAATAGGTGATCCCGCCCCAGTTCTCCATCGCCCCGCCAAAACCGCCCGGGATCGCGATGAGATCGAGTTTCGGCAATGGATAAGGCACGCCGAAATATTCGTTGTAGTAATGGAGAATCTTCGCCTCGCTCTCGAGTGCGTAACGACCCATCTCCGCCTTCCCCTTTGTCGTCACGACACGCAGTTTCACGCCGTCCTGTTCCGCCTCGATGGAATCCAACTCGCCGGCGCAAAGGACGACGAGATAACTCGACATCGAGGGCGAAACGCCAAAGCGCACTTCCTTACCGCCCTCAACCTCTGATTCCGCTTCGACCGGCATGTTGGAAACCGCGGTAAACTTCTCCGGGATTACCGCTGTGAGTTGAAACCTCGCGCGAAAGCTCGGCTCATCCCAGCAGGGAAACATGCGGCGCGCATCGGCCGGCTCGAACTGCGTCCCGAGCATGATTTTTTTCTCGTTCGTCCCCTGCTCCTGGTAGCGGGCGTAGAAAAGCCCCTGCCCCTGGGCGTTGATTTTGCCGCTAAACTTGAGCGCGACCTCGTGCTCGCCAGCCGCTATTTCGTTAGGCAAAGTCAGGATGAGTGTCTGTTCGCTGGTGGCGAGGGCGATTGATTTCTTCGGCAGTGCCTGGCCGTCGACGGAGGCCGACTCGATTTCCATCTCGAGGGCGTTGAGGACCAGCTTGGTGACCGGTTTTTCGACCTGTATCTTGATCGTCTCGGACCCGGTGAAAGTCAGTTTCTCGACGTTAGGGGCAATGCGAATCGCGTACTCGGTTGGCCTGACTTCCTTCGGCAGTTTGCCCGGCGTCGTGGCGAAATCGAATTTGGATTCGGCGCGAAGAGGATTCAGAACAATCAAAAGAAAAAATGCGGGAAGAAGAAAACGCATAGGGCACTTAACGCCGTAAGCGGAGGTCTGCAATTTTACTCCCGGGGACCGTTTTGTCGTGCCGATCGGATTCGTCAGGCCGCAATCATTGGACGACAAGCAGCAGGAGCAACTGCCCGGCCCCAATCTGCGGACCTTTTACAACCAGCGGACTGCTTTTGCTCAGGGTCGCATCGGTTTCGAGGAGGACCTGCCGGTCCTGATAGAGGAGGAGTTTCAGCCGATAGCCATCGCGCGTCGCGCCCCGCGCGTCGACGTGCAGCGAGAAATGCTTGCTCGAGGCGAGCCAGTTTTCTTCACCGGTCCTGAGCGACTTCCGCGACTGGCCGATCAACTCGAACTGGTTGTAGCCGAAGGTACGCTCGAGCGTCCCGCGTAGACGATGCATCTCGGGCGGCGCCGGAGTCGGCTTGGCGACGTTGGTGGCCAGGACAAGGCCGCTCCAAACGTTCTCGCCCCCTCGCGCGGCCGGGAGCATGCTGCAGAAAAGCGCGAGCCCGGCGGCGAGAGCGAGAAGTTGGCGGCGCATCGGCTATTTGGCAGCGTATTCCGACGGCAATGATTTCAGGCCGTCAACCCAGAGCACGGTCACGCGATCCTGTTTCGTCTGAAAGATGGAAACTGTCGCCTGCGGATTGACGCTCGGATCGACCCGCGCGTTCAGGATCTGAGTCAGATATTGCGATTGATCTGGCGCCGGCTGCTGGCGCAGAACGAAAAAGGTGCAAATGGCAAAGGCCGCGAGCGAGGTCGCGCCCGTCCAGAGCAACCGGCGGATCGTCCACCAGCTCTCTTTTATCCCGGCCGCGGGGCCCGCCGCCGGTTGTTTCGTTTCCGCCGCCATCCGCTCCCGCAGTTGATGATGGAAGAACTCCTCATTCCCCATCGCGCGCGGTTGCAATTGCTCCTTCAACAAAGCGCCAAGCTTCAGCGCCTGGTTTTTCTCCAGCTCGGCTGCGGCCCGATCTTCCAGCGACGCCTCAAACTCGGCGCGTTCCGCGTCGCTCAGCTCGTTATCGACCCAGGCGGTCCATTTTTCCTCAAACGTGTTCATAAACATCCCGCAACAGATTCTGCAGCTTTTTCCGCGCGTAAAACAAGCGCGACATCACCGTCCCGATCGAGCAGCCTAACGACTCCGCGATTTCATGGTATTGCATGTCCTCGATTTCCTTCATCAAAATGACGGCCCGATGTTCCGGCGAGAGCTGGGCGATGGCGGCGTCGATCCGGCCGCGGATTTCCTTTTGCTCCATCCGCTCGTGCGGGAGGGCGTCGGCGTGCGGCACGGTGCGCGAGGCCGGGTCGATTTCGCGTAATTGGATCTCGTCGTTGAACTCGGCCCCGCCGCCTTTCACCTGCTTCTTGCGCATGGCGTCGATCGTCACGTTCATGACGATGCGGTAGAGCCAGGTGTAAAAGGACGACTGCCCGCGAAAGCGGGCGATCGATTTCCACGCCTTGAGAAAGCTGTCCTGAGCAAGATCCCAGGCGTCCTGCTCGTTATGCACCATGTTGTAAATCATCCCAAAAACCCTTGTGCGAAAACGGCTGACCAGCTGATCGAAGGCCTCGGGATCACCCTCCTGGGCTTGTCGCACCAGGTCG
>JBBPZW010000078.1:0-6109 GCA_038198475.1 Chthoniobacterales bacterium
GCCGGCCACTTATTCGAGCGTGAGAATCACCCATCTGGCGAGCGATATCCTAACGATCCTGGCCTTGGTCGCGATGGAACTGCGCCGCCGGACGCTGCGCGAAGTGCTGCACGTTTCCTGAGGCGCGATTCTGGCTCTAATCTCCCTCGTGAATTTTCTGTGAAACCCAGCCCGATGCACCGCCTTCTTCGCCGCTCTGCTGTCGTGGTCTGCTTGTTTGCCGTGGCGCTCAGCGGTCCGCGCGCGGCGGCTAACCCGGTGGGCGATTTTTTCAAAAATGTGGGGCGTTCCATCTCCAACCTCGGAAAAAAACCCGCTCCCCAAATCAAGCCGCGCAAGAGCAGGCCGGACGAGAAGAAGAAAGCGCGAGAACCGACGCCGTCACCCACTCCATCCGCGACCGTGACTCCGACTCCGACCTCGACCCCGACGCCTTTGGAAATCCGGCCCGCAAGCAGCGCGCCCCCCGACCAGCAGCGCCCGCGCGATCTCCCGTATGGGGTGGCGGTGCCGAACCGGCCCGGGCTCGTGACCAGCCCGTATGCGCCGAAAGAGGGCTACGTGGATGTGAGCGCGTTTCCCAGCTCGACGGAGGTGATGGACCCTTTCACGGGGAAGGTTTTTCTCACCCCCTGACGCCGCGCCCGACGATCGTTTGCGGACGGCGGCCCGAGTCTTGCTACTTCTGTTGCTCAAGCAATGAAGACAGGCTTGAGGATCCTGACGGTGGAGGACGAGACGGCGGTGGCTAAGCTGCTGGCGCTGGTCTTATGCGGCCCGAAGTGCAAGGTGATCGGCGTCGGCGACGGAGTCGGGGCACTGGAGAAAAAGCTTCTGGCACCGCAGCCCAATCGGGCGCGCAAGGAATCCTTTCGAATCTCACCGGCAACAAAACGGCGCTTCTGCGCCTAACGAGTGCCTTCGACTCCGAGCCGTTCCGCATCGGCCTGCAGGGAAGTGATCACGCCCGCGATCACATCCTCCAGAGGCCGCCCGAGCTCGGCCGCTCCGCGCACGATGTCGTCACGGTTGACGGCGCGGGCGAAGGCTTTGTCCTTCATCTTCTTTTTCACGGCGGCTACATCCACCTCGTGCACGCTTTTGGATGGGCGGACGCGCGCGACCGCCATGACGAAGCCGCTCAATTCATCAATTGCGTAAAGCGTCTTTTCCAGCGGCGTGATCCGATCGACGCCCGCGTAATCGGCATGCGAGAGAATCGCGCGGCAAACTTCTTCGCTCCACCCGTGTTCGCGCAGCCACGCGACGCCGACAAATGGATGACCGTCGGTCGGCGTTTGTTCAAGGTTGGGATAGCGCTCGTAATCCATATCGTGCAAGAGCCCGACCGCTTCCCACAGGTCCGGATCATCCCCGGTCGCCGCCGCGAAGTGCCGGAGTGAATCCGCCACCGCGTAGCAGTGGCGGCGCAAACTTTCCGATTCAACCCACTCGTGCAGAATATTCCAGGCGCGATCGGCTTGGCTGGCGTCCTCGGGCGAAGACATCTAGATCGCCCTGCCCATCACGACCGAACGCGCCTCCTGGCTTTCAATTTCAAAGCCGAATCTCTCGAAGAGCCGCACTGCCGGGCTATGCGCTCCGACGTGCAACAGGACGGCCGAGAGATTCGGGTTCGCGCGGACTAACTGAGTGAGGAGAGAAGCGCCGATGCCGTGTTGGCGGTGCCCTTCCTTGACGGCAAAGGCGAGTTCGGGCGGCGCTTCGCCCGGTTTGTTCTCCACCGGTGTCCGCAGCCATACCGCGCCAAGAAGTGTGTGCTCGGTTTTGTCATGCGCGGCGTAACCGGTATCAGTCGGACGGCCCCATCCTTCCACGAAACGGGCGTATTCCGGGCGCTGAATGATTTCGCGAGAAGGCGCCTCGACTCCGGGCGGGCTAAGGGCCTGGTAGAGCATCTCCCACAAAAGCGGCTCATCGGCGGCCGTAAGAGGCCGCAGCTCGTAATCTGCGGGAGCAAACATTTCGGATGGCTTGTTAGCCTACTTTTGTCATTTGGAAAAGAGATCGTTTAGTTCGGCAGCGCGAGGCGCTCCCGCGAGTGTCTTGAAGCTGCCTTCGGCCGCGATCTCGCACGCGCTTCGAGTAAATGCGCCCCAGGCCGCCAGCGCCAGCCCGGCTCCGACCGAGATTCGCCGCACCCCGAGGCCCGCCAGTTGCGCGAGCGAGAGATGGGCATTGAAACCGGAGACGAGAACATTCACCGGCTTCGGCGAGACTGCCCTAACGACTTCGGTGATTTCCTCCGGCTCGCTTATTCCTGGTGCATAAAGGCAATCGGCTCCCGCCTCGGCATAGGCCACGAGACGCGAGAGGACGGTCTGCAACGGATCCGGATAATCCACGAGGTAAGCCTCGCACCGACCGGTAAGCAGGACCTCACTTTTGGAAATGTCGATGGCCGACCGAGCCGCGCGGATCCGCTCGATCGCGAGATTTTCGTCGTAGAGTGGCCGATCATTTTCTCCAGTCGAATCCTCGATCGAAAGCCCGGCCACCCCTGTCGCAATGCAGCGCGTGACATTTGCGCCGACATTTTCCGGATCTTTGGCAAAGCCATTGAGGAAATCGGCGTTGACGGGCAGCGGCGTGGCGGCGACAACCTCGGCAATGTGCAGGAGCATTTCGTCGCGGGGAACGACGCCGTCCGGTTTTCCCCTGCTAAAGGCGAATCCCGCCGAAGTAGTGGCGAGCGCCTTGAATCCCAAATGCTGAAGGTAAATGGCCGTCCCGATGTCCCACGGATTTGCCAGGACGAAACAACCCTCGTCGTGCAACTGGCGGAAGTCCGCGACGGCAGTCTTTTGCGCATTGCTCATGGCTGAATTTACTCCGATCAGTGGCAGGCGCCAATCCGGCGCGAGATCTTCGATTACATCAAGGAAGGGGAGGACCTCGTCGAGGAACTGTTTCACCGTCTTATCGCCGACCGACAACTACTGGCTTATTCTTACGACGGCTTTTGGGCCTGCATGGATACCTTTAAGTAAAAGCAGCACCTGGAAGATCTGCATGCGACGGGACACGCGCCTGGCAGGTCTGGGATCCAGCCGTAGCTGTGCTGGACGGGAGATAAGACTGTGTTGCAGCTGAGTTTCGAGAAAGCCAGGAATCTTCTTTTTCTGGGCGCTCACTCTGATGACATTGAGATTGGGTGCGGTGGCACAATCCTAAAACTGGCGAGTGCCAATCCAAAACTTAACATTTTGTGGGTGGTCTTCAGCGCGGAGGGTAAGGGAAGAGACTCTTAGGAAGTCTTTTGAACCCGATATGGTCTTCACTCACTCTCGCAAAGATCGCCATCAGGATCACCGTCTTCTTTCAGATCTGACTTGGAACACCTTTCGCGATCATATGGTTCTGGAATATGAGATTCCGAAGTATGACGGTGATCTGGGGTGCCAGAACGTTTTCATTCCGTTGGAGGCGGCGTTGGCCCGACGCAAGGCGAAGTTCCTGCAACGGGCGTTTCTCAGTCAGCGGGACAAGCATTGGTTTTCGGAGGACACATTCCTCGGCCTGATGCGGCTTCGAGGCGTTGAATGTGCAACGCGATACGCAGAGGCATTTTATCGCCGAAAGGTCGTCTGCCGCTAAGCAGTTCTGGCGGCGTCACTTCGATGGGTTGCGGGCACTAAGGCGCCCGCCGCGTCACATCCGCGGACCAAGGGAGACACGTTTGTTATGAGTGAGCGGTTTCCCTAAGGTAAACGAACTTATCGTTCGGAAAGGTCGGCTAAAATGGTTGGCCTTATTGTTTTTCGCCCTTGGCCAGCCGGGCGCCATCGGGGACCTTGTCACTTCCAAACTCTTTGTTGCGCCGAGCAGGGGAAAATTGGCAGGCGGCACGGCCAGTCTGGTCGTCGGCGTGCTTAGTCGGTCAGAGTCCGCCTATGTCGGTGAATACCGAATCAAAGTCTTTCCGTATTTCTTCAAGAACGAAAGCGGCAAGTTGGTGATCAAAGTCTCGGACACGTCGCTCCGCCAGATGATTGACGGCGACGCGATGGGCTTCGTGGGGCGAGCGATCACGGATGGCACCGGCGAAACGCGAAAAATCACGGCAAAGGTTTTGCCGTCGGCCAGCGATCATGGCCATGGCAGCTTGACCTTTACGATCGCGACTGAGAACGGTCCCCTCGTCTTCAATACGTCCTATCGAATAGACCCTCAGTAGCATTGGGAAAAGATCGCGTGTCATTCCGCGTTCTTGGCCTATTGTCAACGGACTGTGCCATTTCGTTCGCTCGGTCTCGACGACCGCATCTTCAAAGCCATCCAGGAAGCTGGTTACACTGAACCCACGCCGATCCAGGCGGCCGCCATTCCCGAGGTGCTAACCGGTCGTGATGTCATTGGCATCGCGCAGACCGGTACGGGTAAGACCGCCGCTTTCGTGCTGCCTATCCTAACGAAACTGGCCCAGTCTGCGATTGACGGGAAACGGCGGGGGATGAAGGCCTTGATCGTAGCGCCAACGCGTGAGCTCGTTGTGCAGATCGAGGAGAACGTCCGTGCATATGCCAGGCATTTGCCGCTCCGGATGGCGACCGTATTCGGCGGAGTCAGCGAGCGTCCCCAGATCGAGGCTCTCCGCTCGGGCGTCGAGCTTGTCGTCGCGACGCCGGGAAGGTTGATCGACTTAATGGAACAGCGTTACACGAATTTTTCCGGCGTGGAATTTCTCGTCCTTGATGAAGCCGACCGCATGCTCGACATGGGATTCCTTCCTCAGATCAAGCAGATCGTTAGGGCGCTGCCGAAGCAGCGCCAGACACTCATGTTTTCGGCCTCGCTCTCGCGTGAAATCGAGGCCCTGACCCATGACTTCCAGCATTCGCCGAAGGTCATCGAAATCGGCCGGCGGGCAAATCCCGCCGAGACCGTCACTCAACTGATCTACGAAGTAAGTTCGCATCTCAAGCCGGCTTTGTTGCAGCACATTCTGGCCGACCCGGATTTCGATACCGTCCTCGTCTTTACCCGAACAAAACATGGCGCTGACCGGGTCGCACGCCGGCTTGAGAGCAGCGGAATCAAGGTCGGAACAATTCACTCCAATCGTTCGCAAAATCAGCGGTTGCGTGCGCTGAAAGATTTTAAGTCAGGGGCAGTCCGTGTGCTGGTTGCAACCGACGTCGCGGCGCGCGGGATCGATGTGGACGGAATCTCGCATGTCGTGAATTACGACTTCCCGATGCACTCCGAAGATTACGTGCACCGCATTGGGCGGACCGGCCGTGCACACGCGGTCGGCGACGCGATCAGTTTCATCACGCCGGAGGATCACGCGGCTTTGCGTTCGCTCGAGCGCTTTATTGGTCGCGGAATTGTGCGGAAGCGGGCCGAAGGTTTCGACTACGAAGCGGCCGCGGCCCCACGGCAAGAACGGGGCAGGCGTGAGCCACGGGGCATGGCTGGCAGGCAGGCGCGAAATCCCGCGCCTAACGAGTCCAGGGGCGGTCCCGCGCCACGTCGAAATGGTTTTCGCGCCCGCGGACGTCGTCGTTAGGCGGAGGATTCGTCTTGGCGAGGTATTTTGCCTTCCTTCGCGCGATCAATGTTGGCGGTCGGACCGTGCGGATGGAACGTTTGCGGCGCGAGTTTGAATCGCTGCGGTTTTCTGCCGTCGAGACATTTATCGCAAGCGGGAACGTAATCTTCGAATCGCGTGCTACGAACGAGAAGCTGTTGCGCGAAAAGGTCGAGCGCCATCTCAAGCAGGTGCTCGGTTTTGAAGTTACGACTTTTCTCCGTTCATCCGCCGAGCTGGCGCAAATCCCGAAACATTGTCCCCTTTCGGCGGCCGCTGGGGCCGCGGCGGGCCATTCCATCCTGGTGGCGTTTCTTAATGCCGCGCCGGATTCTGCAAGCGCGAAAAATCTCATCGCATGGCGGAGCGAAACAGATGATTTTCGGATTCAGGAACGGGAAATTTATTGGTTATGCCGAACAAGAATGAGCGACTCAAAGTTCAGCGGAGCGCGACTGGAAAAAATCATCGGGCAGCCCGCCACCATCCGAAACCTGACGACGATCAAGAGACTGGCCGCAAAGTATCCGCCGCGCGCCCGGTCCTGACGCCGGA
>JBBPZW010000079.1:0-13472 GCA_038198475.1 Chthoniobacterales bacterium
AACGGAGTTTGGGCTTTTCGTCTCGATCGACGGCGGCGAAGCCTGGGCGCAATTCAAGGGCAGCCGTTTCCCGGCCGTCGCGGTTCGCGATCTCGCGATTCAACCGCGGACCAATGATCTTGTCCTCGCGACCCACGGGCGCGGCATCTGGATCATCGACGACATCACCCCCCTGCGTTCACTCACGCCTGATCTGCTGACGAAAGAAGCTGCCTTTGTCCAATCGAAACCAGTGCAGCAACAACGAATCGAGGCCAATGGCGGCTGGCCTAACGGCGCCGCTGTTTTCATCGGAGAAAATCCGCCCGACGCCGCGGTCATCACTTATTACCAGAAGTCGCGACATCTCTTCGGGAAACTGAAAATCGAAATCCTCGACGCCGCCGGCAAAGTGGTCGACAGCCTCCCGGCAAGCAAACGTCCCGGTCTCAATCGCGTGACCTGGAGCATGCATGAAAAACCGCCGCGCGTTCCCCCGGCGGCGCAAATCGCCGGTGCTGGTATTGTCGGTCCGCGCGTCCTTCCCGGGACCTACACGGTCCGCATGACGAAGAATAATCAGCCTTACGAGATGAAGCTGACGCTAGCGCTCGATCGGCGCAGCAAGTTCGGCGAAGCCGATCGCAAGGCGCAGTACGACGCCGCGGAAAAAGTGAAGAATCTATTCGGCGACGAGAGCGGGCTGATGGACCGGATCCTGGCCTTGCGCGGCAGCCTTGTGCAGAGCGCACAGGCGCTCACCTCCGATGAGGCAGCGCGCAAGGCGGTAAGCGATTTCGACGCAAAAGTCGATACGGTGCGCAAGCTGATCGTCGCCACGACCGAGGGCGGGGCGATTACCGGCGAGGAACGTCTCCGCGAGCACACCGATCAGCTTTATGGCGCGATCCTGAGCTACGAAGGCAAGCCGGCGGATTACCAGGTGGCGCGAATCGATTCGCTACGGCGCGAACTAGGGGACGCAAAGAAGGACTTTGAAAGTCTCGTGATTAATGAACTGCCGAAATTGAACGAAGAGTTGAAAACGAAGGGCCAACCGGAAATTGCGCCGCCGCCGGCCACGGTAGCGATCGTTGAGTCCGTCTCCGGTACCGGCGGCAGTTTCGTGAGCGGGACGGTCGATCGCGACCTGCCCGCCAACGTCGTGTCGCTTCCGGCAAACTTTCGGCTTCTGCGCTGAGATAGCGTCTCGTCAGTCCCGCACGGCCCTCATCCCATTGCGAATGATGCGTTCGATCAACCGCGGATAAGGCAGACCGGCCTTGTCCGCGGAGAGCGCGAAATCTTCGTCGGCCGCGAGGATCGGGTTTGGATTCGCCTCGATAAAATAGATCTCGTTGGCCGCCGTTAGGCGGAGATCGATGCGCGCGTAGCCATCGATTGTGAGGAGACGGTAAATACGTTTGCAGGTCTTCTCGATCCGCGTGACTAACGCCGGCTCGAGCCCCTCAGCGAACTGGTTTGCCAGACCCCAGCGCTTGCGATAGTCCTCGTCCCATTTCGCACGATAGGTCGCGATCCGTGGTTCGTCCGGCGGCACTTCGCGGAAGACCAGTTCGCGAATCGGAAATACCTGAAGCTGCAGGTTTCCCATCAGGCTGACATAGAGTTCGCGGCCCGCGATGTACTCTTCGGCAATGACATCGCCGTCGTGTTTTTCATGAATGAAAGCAACGCGCTCGCGAAAGTGCTCGTCATTCTCGACGAAGGAAGCCTGCGCGATGCCAAGAGAGGCTTCTTCCTTCACTGGTTTCACGAGGAGAGGAAACTTGAGCTGCCGCGGGCGCGCGATCCGCTGGCCGCGCGGAATGACGACGAAGTTCGGCGTGTGGATACGATGATAACTCAGGATTTTTTTGAGATTCCCTTGTGTTTGCAAAGGACTAGGCCGGTCGCGCCACAACCGGTAAATGGCACGCCCTGCATCTCGAGCAACGAAACGATGTTTTGGTCGAAGCCGCGGTTGTTCTTGAACTGATCGGCGAGATTGAAAAGAACGTCGGGCGCGAAGCTTTCCAGTTTTTGCCGGAGCAGATCGAGGTTATCGAAAATGGCAAGATGCTCTGTCGTGTGATCGAGAGCTCTTAGCGCATCGAGGACATTAGCCTCGGTTTTCCAGTCAGCCGTCGCCAGCTCCGCGCTCAGGTCCTGATCGATTGTGGTCGGGCCAATGGCGTCGAAAAGAGCGAGGACTTTTAGTTTTTTCTTCACGTTTTGGTGCGCTTGAACTTGCCCGTGAAAAGATAATTCATGACCAGCGTGGTGATGAAAGAAGTGACCCTGAAGTCCTGTTGCGGATCGTCATTCAGGACATGGAGGCCGAGTTGATCGCAGCGATCGATCAGTCGGGTGAGGAGCTTGTTGACGCGAAACTTTTTCTCGTTAGTCCACTGGCAGACAGAGTTCAAGAGTCGCCGGCGGCGGCGGCGAAGATAGGCGCTGGCGGTGATCCGGCCCGGTCCGGCCGAAGCGGCGAAAAGCTGGCGGAGATCGGCGTCGTAGAAATCCGGATAGGTATCTTCGTAGAGCTTGCGCTTGTGTGCATAATACGTCTTGAGCTTTTGGTTTAAAGAATCGTAGTCGGCAACGCGATAATCGGGCAGATGCCGTGGCGGGTTCCCGATTAGCGAGCGCATCAATTCGTCGACGTATTCTAGCTTTTGCAGCGCCTTCCAGCCTGCATAACGAGAGCGCCACTCGAGCCCGGGCGTGAGCCAGACCGCGAAGGTCTCGGCGAAGTCCTCGTCCGGATGGCTCTGGGCATACCAATCGTCGAGATGCACGACATAGCTGCGGCTAAAGGGCCGCGGGTGATAGACATCGGGCGTCTCTTCTCGCGAGGTGCGACCGAAAGTTTGCTGCCACTTTTTCTTCCGCGGCAATTGGTAGGCATAACTGTAGGCATGGGCGGCTTCGTGCCGAATGAGTTTCATGAACCACTCCCTGGTGCCGCCCTCGACCTCGAGCATCATCGCCCGCTCCAAGGCGCGTAGCCGGTCGTGGACGAGAAAGAACGGAACGAAAATCGCCGGGATACCGACCGGCACGAACCATTCATCGCCGATATGACACGGCGGGCGCAAGAGCAGCCCGCGCGAGATCAGCTCGTCGTAGAGCTGCCGGATGAGCGGTTCCAGCGAAGTGCCCTCAAGTCGCAGCCCAAGCTTGGAGATACGACGCTCGAGGATTTCCTCGTCGCTCAATGTCGTCCAGTCAGCCGCCTCCATTTCGTGGACGGTAGCAGTGTGCAGCGGGCGCTGTCACGCCTTCGCACATTCTGCTGGCACGGCGCCTCTTTGGATGGCGCGGGGTGAAACGGTTGGAAAAACCAAGAGCGTCTCCGTATTCTTCAACGTGGCCCGCAATTCGGAAGGGAGATCGAACTCAGAATACGGGAAGCTCAAAGATCGATTTATTTCGGCCGGCCGGGAGGACCAGCGGTGAAGTTCTCGGAGTCCGTTGCGAAGATCGGTCGGCCGCTGACTTATCGGCGTGCCTGGCGTCGCGTGCGTCGGATTCTTCACCCGATCAGAATTGAGCCGCTGCTCGCGAGGATCGATCAGGAGCGGCTCCGCGAATTACAGGGCAAATACAACTCCCTGTCTCCAGAGACACCGAGTTTGTGGCGCCATTACTCAAAGTATGTCGACGTTGAAAGACATCTGCGCCGCAACATCGAGCGTGCGCAAGACTGCAATCTGCATCATCTTCCACCGCAGGATATCCTGGACATTGGCTGTGGCGGCGGATTCTTTCTTTTCGTCGCCCAGGCGCTGGGTCACCGCGCGCTGGGTTTCGATGTCGTCGGAATTCCGGTGTTTGATGATTTGGTCGACCTCCTGAAAGTCGATCGTCGCGAATACAAGATCACAGGTTTGGAAAAGTTGCCGGATTTCGGGCGAAAGTTCGATCTGATAACTGCTTTCGCGACCGCCTTCCACGGCGGACACGAAGATTCGTGGCGCTGGGGCAAAGAGGAGTGGGATTTCTTTTTGACGGATTTGAAGGGGCATCTCAAGCCAGGTGGCCAGATCTTTTTTGACCTTAACGCGGCCTACCGCGGCGAATATTATACTCCCCAGATTTTGGACCTCTTCCATCGGCATGGCGGGAGGGTCGAACGCAGCCACGTCTCCTTCTCCTCCAAGTTTTAGGTCGACCCCCGCTTGCCGCACGGGAGGCATTGGCGGGACTTCGGAGTTGCGTGAATCTCGGCTGCGCGCCAATTTCACAGATTCCCGATGGAAGCTACTTGGGTTTTGCTGCTTCCGTTAAGGTGGAACCGCGAACCATGTTTCGACCAAAGCAGACACGCATAGATCGGCTGGATTTTATCGTCGCTGGGACCCAAAAGGGTGGGACGAGCGCGCTCCACTACCACCTTGAACAACACCCTAACGTCACGATGGCTCATGGCGAGGAAGCGCACATGATCGATCATCCGCGCCGCCATTTCTTTGATGACGAAAAGCGTTTCGCGAACCAACCGGTCGAATACGACATTCTCCACGAAGGAATCAAATTTAAGCGTCACTCGCTGGTCACCGGCTCGGTCACGCCGATCTACACCTACTGGAAGCCGGCGATGGAGCGGATCCGGGACTACCATCCTGGAATCAAACTCATTATTCTGCTACGCAATCCAATCGACCGCGCCTTCTCACACTGGAATATGTATCGGGAACGCAAGCAGGAGAGCCTCGGTTTTCTCGAAGCGATCGCGGAAGAGCCGAACCGGATGCGCGCCGCCGCGCCTCTCCAACCGCGCCGGACATCGTATCTGGATCGTGGATTTTACTTCGAGCAGATGGAGAGGGTTTTTCGCATTTTCTCGCGCGAGCAGGTGCAGGCCATCAAGTTTGATGATTTTCGCAAGAACACGGCGGTGGTGGTGAATGGAGTGTTTAGCTTTCTCGGAGTGGACCCACTTCCGGCAGTCAAGAACCGGGAGCAGAATCGAATTCCGTATGAACGGAAGATTACCCGCGAAGAGAGGCAGTATCTCTACAATGCCTACAAGGAAGATATTGCCCGCCTTGAAGAGCTCCTAGGCTGGGATTGCTCTGATTGGAAGGAAGCATAGCCGTTAACCACAACGACGGCGCCCTCGGAGATGCCATTTTTCCAACCGGGCCTCGAGCTCCCCGGTATTGTTTGAGTCCCTCTTCTCTATCCCGCGGTTACATAAAGACCGCTGATACTAGAGATCATTTTCGTGCCCAGAAAACAAAAGAGGCAGCGGTTTCCCGCTGCCTCTTCGTTAACTTTCTGAGCTAAGGCTCTTAGAACTTCTTCGTCAGCTGGACGTAGACGAATCGACCGGTTGCATCATAAAGGAAGCCCGGATATTTCGTGGGGCTACCACCGAAACCGGAGACCGCCGGAGGATCCTGACCGAAGATGTTGTCGCATCCCAAGGTAATGGAGGTTCCGTTCAGCACACGCTGCCAAACCGGCATACTGTAATTCGAGGTCTGCGACATCGAGGATTCAGCTGGTTTGCCGTCCTTGCCCATGGCGGAGTCTTTAGCGTCCTTGGAATAACCAGCCACAGGCTGATTTTCCACCGGCGCGACGAAGGTGAAGTCATATGACGCCTGGCCGTCGAATGTCCACGTCTGACTTACCCAATGATTTAGGCCGTTACCCTTAAGTTCATGGAAACCATCGATGTAACGAGCGGTGCCGATCACATCGAAACCATTCCAAGCCCAGTCCAGACGGTGAATCCCGCGCCACCTGATGTAGGCGTCATCGGAGAGGCCAGCAATGCCGCCGGTCGAGTCGCCTGCCAGCTGCGTCGTGCTGGAGCCCTCCGCTACTTTGAATTTGAAGGAATTCAGGTAACTTACCTGCGTGAGCGAGGTAAATGTTCCGAATGGGCTCGGATACACGTATTGGAGACCTAAATCGATGCCGTTCGCCCGCGTCGATCCGCTGTTGATGAACGGAACGAATATCCGGCTGATGAAGCCGGCCGCATCGCGCTGGACGAGTTCGCCGGGCAGCAGACCGCCGGTCTCTTCCCGATTCAGAATGCTCGGGATGTTGGATTGGATAACCTGCCCAGTTCGTTCAGTATCCCATACGTCAACCGTGAAAGTCAATCCGTTGACAAACTTCGGCGTGAAAACTATGCCCGCGGTGAAGGAGACAGAGTCTTCCGGTTGGAGCGTCGGAGTGCTGGTGAAGACAACGTTCTGCTCGGTCTCAGTTCGGCTTGGGTCGCCAATCGGCACCGGAGGTCCACCCAAAGACGTGGGCAAGTTGTCGGTGACGTTTGTAAGAGCTGAGGTCGGGCTACCAAAGAGCTCGATGAGGGACGGTTCGAGGAAGCCTTTGCCGATGGTTGAACGAACAGTGAAGGTCTCATCGAAAGGCTGCCAACGGATGCCGAACTTCGGCACGGTGACGTTCGTGTCGTTATTTTTGAACGCTTCGTAGCGCACCGCCGCCGTTAATTCCAACGCGTAAAACCCCGGGAAGCTGAAGGTCGGGCTGGTAATCGGAATATTGGCTTCCGCGTAGAACGCGTAATCCTTACGGCCCGCCTGCGTGCTGGCGCCTGTCGAGTTTCCAATGATGTCGCCAGTGAGCGACAGTTGATCCACATCCTGCGTCAGTTGCTCACGCCGGAACTGGCCGCCGAAAGCGAAGCCGACGCCGCCAGCAGGCAGCTTGAAGAGTTCGGTCGTGTAGATGTTGAGGTCGAGGGTCGCAATCTCAGAGGTATCTATATCCTTCGGATGGATGGTAGCGTACTCCACCGTGGCCGCATTGGCAGGGATTGGCCCACCGAAAAGCGCATCGCCAAAAGGGTTGAATGCCGTTTGGCCAGCAAGAGCGCCCCCTGGCTGAAAGATTGGATCATTTTGATTCAGAACCTGGTTGAAGCGCGAAGCTGAAACCAATGTTCCCGTGGAGCTGGCCTTGACGTTGCTGTAGCGGAAACCGCTATCATAGCCCCAATTTCCGTCAAACAGCTTGTCGCCCTTGACACCGATGGTAGCGAGGAAGTTGTCGGTTTCGTTATCGAACTTGCGGTTTCCGAATTCAAGCAGACGCGCCCGGCTGCCGCCCGAGATAATCTGATTGAACGGGTTGAATGGGTTGAAGGCGTCAGCCGGCACTCCCGTCTCTTCAAACGTTGGCGTATTAGGCGGTGCCACACCACCCAATGGCGTGCCCGGCGGGATAGCGATAAAAGTAGCGCCAGGAGTCTCGAAGTTGCCGGTAGCCGAAGGCGCCAATTCATCATGCGACGTCGTATTTTCGTAGAAAATGTCGCCAAAGAGGACCATCTGATCGCCAAATATCTTGTGCGAGAAATTGGCAAATCCGCCATAGTTCTCGATCTCTGGATAAGAACTCGAGAATAGGTTGAAGTCGAAACCTGGTCGAAGGACATTATTTACCAGCCGTCCGCTCCGCGGCCGGAATGGGGCGAATATATAGGAGCTAGCGGGGGACAAACCATTCGACCCGTCTGGGGCGGTCCCGAAAATGACCGGAAGCAGAGCCCCGGTGGAATCTGTCGGAAGGGTTGCTGGATCGACGCCAGCTGCGACCGCAACCGCGCTAGACAATTGCAGGTTCTCCGGTGTCGCGTTACTGCTCCGGAACGGAGCAACCAGAGAGAAACCACGATCATGATTGAAGATCGAGTTGCGATGATAGAAGTTCATCGTCCCTGTGATGCTCGTGTTTCCATCTCCGACACCGAAGATGACCGACGCCCGATATTCGCCGGAGTCTTTGTCCAGCGTATTGCCATATTCAATGCTCGCTTCCGCGCCTTTGTAATCGTGACGCAGCTTGATGTTCACGACACCAGCAACCGCGTCCGCACCATAGGTGGTAGAAGCGCCGTCTTTCAGAATTTCAATACTCTCGATCGCCGCTTCCGGGATCGAACGCAGATCGAAGAAGGACGCGGTGCCGCCGTTACCGATTGGGTAAGGCGCGAGGCGTCGTCCGTCGATGAGCACGAGGGTGGCTTCGGGTCCGAGACCGCGCAGCGAGATCGCCGACGCGCCCGGGGTGAAGCCCGTGCCATTGTTGGAAATCGGGATACCGCCGCCGTTGGCGACCGGAAGATTCTTGATCAACTCTTCTGCTGAGCGCTCGCCTGATTTGTTAATCAGGTCGCGGTTGATATTCAAAACCGGGTTCGGTCCGACTTCCTGGGCGGTCGGAATGTTCGAACCAGTGACGATAATGCGCTCGGTTTCGGCCGTGGCGCCACCGGCGCTCGTGGGCGGTTGACTGCCGGCAAGGGGGCCGGCTCCGGTTGCGCCGGGCGCGTTAAGCGGCTCGGCTGGGCTGAGGGCGGCGGGCGAAGGCTCTTGAGCGAACGCACCGGAACCCGCAAGAATCGGAATCGCTGCGCCGACCGCAAGGGCCGTGCGAAGAAATCCGAACTTCGTAATAATAGTTCTGATCATTTGTTTCTCCATTGGTGTTTGGTTAGGTTTCGGGAAGGGATTAATGAAGGATTGAAGACCTGACAAGCGTTTTTTTCACTTTTTTTCATTTTTTTTTGAACGGCCCCGGCACTCCATGTGTCATCTGAGGCTCGCCACACGTTCAGATTCAGAGAGCAGACATCGTGCCTAACGAGCGGGTCTCACGCTTGGTCTTGCTTCCGGTCTCAGCGGCTTTCCCAAGAAGATGCGTTGATTTTTCGCGCGAAGAAGAGATTCTTAGCGGCGACGCTCATGCAAATCGTTAGCGCTTTCTCTCGACCTCAAACGGTGCCGGCCGTTCCCGTCCGCGCGCCGAACAAGAGCCTCTGGATTCTGAGCAGTTGGCGGGACCTGATTCTCTATGTCGGCACGCCGCTTTTATTGGTACCGATGTTCGCGCTGGCACAAAGGCGTTGGAGCGCGCAAGACATTTACATTTTTGTCGCTGCCTTCGGCGCGATGGGACACCACCTGCCGGGGATGATTCGCGCCTACGGCGATCGCGCACTTTTCGAACGCTTTCGCTGGCGTTTTATTTTCGCCCCAATCTTTTTGCTGGGCGTCTGCGTCTCGTTCACCTGGTGGGATATGCAAGGACTCGCGCTGGTGGTTTTCTTCTGGGGACTCTGGCACGGCATGATGCAGACCTACGGGTTCTGCCGAATTTACGATGCGAAGATGGGTTCCTTCGCCGCTTTCACTCGCCGGCTTGACTTCGCGACCTGTGCCATCTGGTTTGCGGCCGCGGTCTTGCTTTCTTCCGCGCGGATGACCGATACCCTGCGCGTCTACTACGCCAGCGGCGCACCTTTCATTGCCCCCTGGATTCTGCACGGTTTGCAGCAAATCATCATCGTCGTCGCGATCGGCGTTTCGCTCCTTTTTCTGGCAAATTTTACCCGGATGTGGATTCAAGGAAAACGTCCCAATCCGGTAAAGCTCGCGCTCCTTGGTTCGACCATTGGCTTTTGGTGGTTCTGCAATCACAGCGTGACGAACATTCTGGCGGGCATCGCACTTTTCGAGGTGTTCCACGACGTCCAGTACCTGTCGTTAGTCTGGGTTTACAATCGCAACCGGGTGGAGAAGGACAGCTCGATTGGCGGCTTCATGCGCTTCATCTTTCGGCGCAGCGGATCGTTAGTCGGCCTCTACATCGGCCTCGTCTTTGCCTACGGGTCGCTCGGTTTTTTCAAGGAATCCATCGACGTCGACACCGTGAAGCGATTCCTCACCGGGGCGGTCGCAGCCTCGGGCCTGCTTCATTTTTATTACGACGGCTTCATCTGGAAAGTGCGCGAGCGTTCGACCCGCGAATCGCTCGGACTAACCGGGGGAGCAGCGCTCGCCGGAAGAAATAGTTTTCTTCCCGACTGGTGCATCCACGGAGCCAAATGGGTGCTCGTCTTTGTCATTCCGTTAGGCGCGCTCTGTCTCGGGCAGTTGCGCGGGCCGGCGCCCGCCCTACAGCGCGCGGCGTGGGTGGCGGCTGATGTGCCCGCCGGGGCCCGAGCACATTATGTTTACGCCGTCAGTTTGAGAGACGCTGGTCGCGTCGCTGAAGCCGCCGAACAATTCCGCATTGGGCTGCGTTACAATCCGAATGATGAAGGCGCCCACTACAGTCTGGCCAGCGTCCTCCTTGGCCAATCGAAGGTGGACGAAGCCGCCGTCCATCTCGAGCAAGCCCTTCGCATCGATTCGCGGGTGGGTGATTATCACTCCGATTACGGTTACGTCCTCGAACAGCGGGGCCGGAAAGATGAAGCACTCGCACAGTACACCGCGGCCCTTCGATTGAGTCCAAAATCAGCGCTCGTCCACTACAACTACGGAATGTTCCTCTGGCGAGATGGCCGGTCCAACGAAGCGACAGCCGAGTTTCAGCACGCGCTGCAGATCGATCCGGAATACGCGGACGCACATTACGATTTCGGCAACCTGCTCTATCAGCAAGGCCGCCTCGATGGGGCCGAAGAGCATTATCTCGAGGCGAGCCGGGTCACTCCGCGACGCGCAGAGATCCATAATAAACTGGGAGTCGTCTACATTCGTCAGGGCCGGGTCTCCCAAGCCATTCTGCAGTTTGCCGAGACTTTGGAGCTTGATCCGAATAACGCCTACGCAGCCGAAAATCTTCGCCGCGCCCAGGCGATGGATTTACGGGCCGACCCCCGCATTTCCCTACCCCGCTAAGTTGCGCCGCCGATTCTGCGCTATGCTCGCCGACTGACTCAGTCTTTTCGCAGTTGATGTTCACTGGATTGATCGAAGAAGTTGGACAGGTACGCTGGATTCGCGCGAGCAATGGCGGGACGCAATTGCAGGTGACCGCACCGATGATCGCCGCTGATCTGCGCGCAGGCGAGAGCGTGGCGGTAAACGGCTGTTGCCTAACGGCGACCACCATTCGCAATGACAACCTCACTTTCGACCTCCTCGAGGAAACGCTCGCGCGCACCAACTTGCGCACCCTGCGTCCCGAGAGTCCGGTCAATCTCGAGCGCGCGCTGGCCGCGACCGGTCGGCTCGGCGGCCACTTCGTCCAAGGTCATATCGACGCGACGGCGCGCGTCCTCAACTTCACCGCCAGCGGCGTTGATCACCGGCTGGAAGTGGAACTGCCGGCCGGCTTCGCCCGCTACGCTGCGCTCAAGGGCTCGGTCGCCTTGAATGGCGTCAGCCTAACAATCGCAGAATTGCACCCCGGGAGTTTCGTCGTCTGGATCATTCCGCACACCCATCGGGCGACAAACTTCGAGAGCCTTCAGCCTGACGACCTCCTGAACGTCGAGTTCGACATCCTGGCGAAGTATGTCGAACGGATGCTCGCGCCTGCCTAACGACTCGCCTGGAGAGGGGCGCGCGACCCGAAAAAATCTTTCGCCGCCTACTTCGCCCCGAAGCCAAAAAGCACCGCCGGGATCGTGCGCAAGAGAATCTTGAGATCCAGGCCTAACGACCAGTGGTCGATATATTCGAGGTCCAGTTTCACCCAGTCGCGAAAATCCTTTACCTGGTTGCGGCCGCTGATCTGCCAGAGGCAGGTCAGGCCGGGCTTCACGCTCAGCCGGCGGCGCTGCGCGGTATTCTCAAATTTCTCCACCTCATAGAGCGGCAAGGGCCGCGGCCCGACCAGGCTCATGCTGCCCTTCAAGACGTTCAGGAGTTGCGGCAATTCATCCATGCTCGTGCGTCGCAGCCAGCGCCCGAGCGGCGTGATCCGCGGATCTTCTGCCACCTTGAAAACCGGACCGCTCATTTGGTTAAAGGGCAGCAGTTCCGCGCGCCGCATCTCCGCGTCGCTCGCCATCGAGCGAAATTTATACATCACGAAAGGCTTGCCGTTTTTCCCCGCCCGCTCCTGTTTGAAAATGATCGGTCCCTTCGAGGTTAGCCGGATCCCGAGCGCGACAAAGAGCATTGGAATGGCCATTACCACCAACCCCACGAGCGCGCCGAGCCGATCGATCAGCCCCTTAATTCGAAAAGCCCAGGAGACATCCGGCGTTGAACGGAAAACCAGCATCGGGCGTCCGCCGAAGGCATCGAAGTCCGGCTTGGCGATGGCAGTCCGGATGAAATTAGCGACCAGCCAGGCCGGGACGCCTTCCAGTTCGCAGGCACCGATGGCCTGTTCGACGCGATTCAACTGGCTATGGCCGGCGGCAAAAATCACGCGCGAGACCGCGTGGACATGCATCGCCTCAACGAGATCGGAGATGGGCTGCTTCTCGATGTCGATCCGGCCGACGACCTGCAAGAGGATGCTTTCCTCGGGCTTGAGCGAACTCTCCAACACCGCGATATCCTGCGGCACTCCGGCGAGCAGCACGCGTTCGCGCACCTGCCCGCGAGCCGCCCGACCTCGCACGCGCGTCACAATCAGACGCTCTTTTAGGAGGAGCATCGCGGTTGCGATGAGGATGAAGAGCAGGGGCACCGCGCGACTCGTCAGCGGCAGACGCAGAAAAATGACGCAGGCGCTGACGAGGATGGCGAGGTAAAACATCGTCCGGACGATCTGCACGAACGATTTCGCGAACGTCTTGTTGAACGGCGATTGGTAGAATCCCTGGAGGTCGAGGAAGATCGGGCCAAAAGGCATGACCACGATCAGGAGCCACTGGTAATTTTCAAACGGATCGATCGAGTAGGGCAGATCGAGCCAGCCCGTGCCGTAATAGCGCAGCGAGTGCGCGGCAAAGAGCGAGAACGCGAAGATGAACGCATCGATGAGCTGCTGGAACTGTGTGTTTAGTTCCTGTTGACGGTTGAGCATGGTATGGGATCGCGACGGTCCGTATTCTGCCATCGCTGGCTGCGTACCCGAAGACAAAAAATGCAAATTCTGGTCAAGGCCCAGCCCGCCATTCCCCGCCTTGTTGGCGTGATTGCGTCGCGCGGGACACTGGCCCGGGCGGCCCGTCTGCGGCGCCCGCCCGATCTTTTCGAGCTTCGGCTCGACGCCCTCCGTGATTCGTTAGGCGAAGTCACGCGCGCGATTCCGAAATTGCGCGCTCCGCTTATCCTCACCGCCCGCCATCCATCCGAAGGCGGCCTTGGCGAGCTGGCGATTGGGGCGCGACGCGCGCTCCTCCTCCGTTTTCTGGAGCACGCCGCCATGGTTGATCTTGAACTTCGATCCGTTAGGCATTTCAAGTCCCTGCTCGAAGAACTCGGGCGGCGGCGGATCGAGCTGATCATTTCTCATCACGACCTCCGCGATACTCCAGCGCCCGGAGAACTGCGCCGCCTAACGAAATCTGCGGCCGCCGTTCGGCCCAGTATTTTCAAGATCGCCACCCGTACCGACACGCCCACCCAACTCGCGCGCCTTGTGTCATTCTTCACGGAATCGAAACGTGCCCCGATCCCGATCGCGGCGATGGGAATGGGCAAACTGGGTTTCGCCTCCCGCAGGCAGCTCGACCGCCTCGGTTCTGCTCTTACTTACGTCGCGCTGGGTGAGGCCAACGTTGAGGGCCAGCCCACGCTTAACCAACT
>JBBPZW010000080.1:0-3371 GCA_038198475.1 Chthoniobacterales bacterium
AAAGTATTCCTTCGCTTCCTCGGATTTGCTCTCGTTGTCCACCACGATGATCTCGTAATTCGGGTAGCTCGTCTTCGCGGTGATGCTCGCGATGCAACGCGACAAGAGATCGATCCGGTCGCGGGTCGCGATGATGATCGAAATGCGGCGCGTCTCGCGTAGCTCGCGTTTCACCCAATAGGCATGGGTCTGCCAGTCGACGGTTACGTGCCCGCGCTCGCCGCGTCGCCGGAGATGATTTTCAACCGCCCGACGGCCCGCTTCGAGAGCCTGCGGCTTGCGCCGAATGTTATCGGAAGTGGAGGTCTCGCTGCGGCGCCAGTGATAGAGGACGCGCGGAAGGTGATGAATACGCGTCGTCAACTCGGTGATGCGCAGGAAAAGATCGTAATCCTGGGCACCATCAAACTCCGGACGAAAACGCCCGGCGCGCTCCACGATTTCGCGTCGAACGGTCGTGAAATGGCAGAGGTAATTGTAGGAAAGCAGGAAATCGGGCGACCAATCAGGCTTGAATTGCGGCGCGGTCAGGCCTTCCTCGGTGATCTTGTCTTCATCGGAAAAGATGAGGTCGGTTTCGGGGTTGCTCTGGAGGTATTGGACGACCTCGAAGAGCGCGTCGGGTTCGAGGATATCGTCGTGATCGAGCAGGCCAATCCATTCGCCGCGGGCCAGCTCCAGCCCGGTATTTGAGGCCGCCGAGATACCGCCCGTACTTTCTCGCCTAACGACAATAATGCGCGGATCCCGCAGTCCGATGGTGGTGAGCAGCTCGACGGTTTCGGCCAGGGTCGAGCCGTCGTCGATCAGGATTAGTTCCCAATTTTCATAGACTTGATGGATAACGGAGTCCACCGCTTCCCCCAGCCAGATGGCGGGGGTGTTAAAGACCGGGGTGATGATGCTGAGCAGCGGGCGGCAGGTGAAGTTGCGCGCCGCCTCGCGCGCTGCGGCCAGTTCCTTCTCCGACGGCCGCCGTTTGTCGAGCCACTCCTGATATTCGTTAGGCGAGAGTGTCGGGTTTTTCGGGAGGACGGGATGACCATAGCGCTTGCGGACCTCGCGGATCAATTTCTGCGGCAGCCGGTAAGGCGCGAGCAGGACCTGCCCGACCTTGCGTTCCGGGGATTTGCGCAGTGCCTGTTTTTCCGCCTTGAGCTGTTTCAGGTCGCGTTGCGCCTTCTTCAGCTTGAGCACTTTCTCCTCGAGCCGGGCAATGTGACGATCGGCTGCTTCCAATTCCGACATACGGGTGCGGAGTGTGCGGTGCAGGCCACGCATCTGTGCGTTGACGCGGGCGAAACCGGCTTCGACCGCGGGCAGAAGAGTGCCCGTCAGCGCGGGTGCTTTTTTTCGGCTGAGCCAGATCGCGCCGGCTTCGATTTCAACCACCTCGCAATCGTAAGTCGGATAAAAGCCGAGATCCGCCAGGCGGAGGACAAGCACCGGCCTCCGCTTCGACACGTCTGCTCCCGCCCCGGGGACGAGAATGAGATTATCGACGAGAGCTGCCAGCCGCTCCAGAACCGGGCCGTCACTGGGCGCCTCGATCTCGGGTGGGTAAAACCAAATGGCGAGATCGAAGTGCGGCACGCTGCCATTTTGCTGGAGCGCATCGAGTTCGACGATCCCAGCGCAGACCGTATTCTCGACCTCGTCCTTGCGGCGGACGTCAACAAATTGGCTCGCGTCGTTGCCCATCAGGAGGAGTCTGTGCGGCGCGAATTTGCGGGCGACGAGGCGCGCGAAATCGGAGCGGACGGTTTGGAAGAAACGCGGCTGCACGGGGACACATTATAATGATTGCAGCGGCTCGCAGGCAAAATTACGGTGCAGCCGCACTCGTTCCCGGGCCTCGCCGGCCGCTTTGCATGGTCGATTTTTGCGTTTACTTCCTCTACCGCGCGGCTCTCGCCCTGATTACCGCGCTCCCGCTTCGTCCTGTTTTCACCATTGGGCAAGGCCTTGGCTTATGCGCCTGGATTCTGCTCCCGGCCTATCGGCACCTCGCGCGGCGAAACGTCGAGATCGCCTTCGGTTCGGAGAAATCGACAGCGGAAAAGAACCGGATTGTGCGCCGCCATTTCCAACAGCTCGGGGCCAACCTGCTCAGCGGGATAAAACTCAACGCCATGCCGCTGGAAAAGGTGGCGGCGCTGGTCGCGACAGAGGGAGCGGATGAGGTTCATCGCCATCTGCGCGCGGGCCGTCCGGTCGTGCTGGTTCTCAGCCATCTCGGGAACTGGGAACTGTTCGCCCAGATCCTGCCGCACCATTTTTCCTACCGGCGCCTGAGCACGATCTATCAGAAGCTCGGTAATCGACACCTCGATCAGTTCGTTAGGCGACAGCGCGCTCGCTTTGGGGTCGAGCTTTTTGACCGAAACGAAGGGTTCCAGGAAGCGATCCGGCTCCTGCGTGGCGGTGGCATGATCGGGATCCTGAGCGACCAGCACGCCGGCGATCATGGCCTCTGGACGCCGTTCTTCGGGCGGATGGCCTCGACCTCACCCTTGCCCGCGCTTCTTTGCAAACGAACCGGCGCCGCCCTCATCGTCGCCTCCCTCTACACGGCGGGACGGGGGAAATGGCGAATGACCTTCACCCCGGCCTTCGGTTCGCCTAACGACAGCGTTCCGGAGCTGACCGCCCAGACTAACGAAGCGATCGCGGAGCAGATCCGGCGCGCCCCGGAAGACTGGTTCTGGGTCCACAATCGCTGGAAAACACCGTGGCCAAACTGGCTGCTCCAGAAATACAAACGCGGCCTCTTCGTTCCGAAAACAGCGAAAAGCCTCAAGCCGTTTCGCATTCTCATCCGCGCAAGCAATTGGCTGGGCGACAGTGTCATGAGCATCCCGGCGGTGCGGGCGATCAAGCGCGGCCGGCCCGACGCCCACGTGACAGTCCTCGCCCCAGCCAAGCTCGCGGCCGTCTGGCGGCTTGTGCCGGAGGTGGATGAAGTGATTTCGTTAGCCAGGAAATCGCTCTGGCAGGCGGCAGGTTTGATTCGCGGGAGGGCGGCTTTTGATGTCGGAATCGCTTTTCCAAATTCGTTCCGGGTCGCGCTCGAGCTTTGGCTGGCCGGAGTGCCGCGGCGAGTCGGTTATGCCGGGCACCGCCGGCGCTGGCTGCTCAACCAGGTCGTTAGGCGGGCGGAACGGGAAGGTCCGCCGCGACACCAGGCGGAAGATTACCTGGATATTGCGCGTTCGTTAGGCGTGGATGCCGACGTTGGCGAAATTGCAGTGGCACCGGCACGAGCAAAGGGAGCGGCTGGGAAAATCGGGCTTTGCCCAGGGGCGGAATACGGGCCGGCGAAGCGCTGGTTTCCGGAACATTTCGCGGCGGTCGCCAGGGCGACCGGCGGG
>JBBPZW010000081.1:0-8177 GCA_038198475.1 Chthoniobacterales bacterium
GACCAAATCGATGACTGGCCACTTGTTAGGCGGAGCGGGCGCGATCGAGATGGCGGCCTGCGCGCTGGCGATCCGCGACGGCAGAATTCCGCCCACGATCAACCTCGAAAATCCCGATCCGGAATGCGATCTCGATTACACGCCTAACGTCGCCCGCGAAAAGCGAGTGCGCGTCGCGGTGAACAATTCATTCGGCTTCGGCGGCCACAACGCGACTCTCGTCGCGACGGAGTTCAAAGAGTAGAGCGTTGACGACATCCCAGGCGACGCGGATGATTTCGTCATGAAAGCCGGCAGAACTAAAAAAGTTTTGGCATTCTACCCCTTTTGTTCCATTCAACATCGCCCTCGCTGGCTCGGACAGACTGCACGTTCCTCATCCTGATTTCCTGGCACTTTCTCCTGACGGGCGGATTGCTCACGTCTGGCGTGACGACAGTGACTATACGGCGGTCGATGTGATGCTGATCACGGCAGTAGAAACAGCCCGGAACGGCTCAAAGTCCCACCGTCGGCGACGTCGTTAGGGAAGCGTATTTCAGCGCCACAAAGTCGGCGGCGCCAGTTCGACGACGTTCCCGGCGGGGTCACGGAAATAAAGCGAGCGCCCGCCCACTGGCCATTCGACTTCCGACTCGATCGCGACTCCGGCTTCCTGCAGGCGCTTGCGCCAGTGTGCGATTTCGGAGTCGTCGATGACAAAGGCAATGTGCCCCTCGCCAGTTGCGCCGTGCGTTGGGACACCCGCATCGGGAATGCGGGTCCGCGCGGGATCAAACAGGAGGAGCACGGTGGCGCCGCAGCGAAAGGACATTCCCCGGCCCGCGAAACTGGAAACGATTTCAAGCCCGAGCACTCCATGATAGAAGCGCTCCGCTGCTGCCAGATCGTTTGTGTAAAGGGCGGCTTCGCTCAGTTGACCCAGCTGCATGCAGCGAAAATGCATTTCCTGTGGCGTGACGGCAAGAGCCGGTTGCTGCTATCACTCCCGGACGCGAAGTTAGACGGTTGTATGCCGGAGATTGGAAAAATTCTGGTTATTCTGGGAGCGGTCATCGTCCTCCTGGGGCTCGCCCTCTGGACCGGGTTCGGCGCCGGATGGCTCGGACGCCTGCCGGGCGACATCCGGATTGAGCGCGGGCACTCGGCCTTCTATTTCCCGATCGTCACCTGCATCATCATCAGCATCGTGGTCAGCCTGCTCCTTTCGTTTTTTCACCGTTAGGCAATGGCCGTCCGGACGGAGAACCAGGCGCGCCTCGAGCGACATGTCGCGCGTCTGCGCAACTGTCGCCGTTGTCCGTTGATGCATCCGCCGCCTGTCTCAGGAGGCGCGGTTTTGTGCAAGGTGTTGCTCGTCGGACAGGCGCCGGGAGTCCGTGAACCTGTGGCGGGAAAGCCCTTTGCCTGGACGGCGGGCAAGACGCTTTTTCGCTGGTTTGAAGAGACGACCGGCCTCAACGAAGACGCGGTGCGCACGAAAATATACTTCGCGGCAGTCTGCCGTTGTTTCCCCGGCAAAGCACCGGGTGGAAGCGATCGCGTGCCCAATCCACAGGAGATCGCGAATTGCTCGTCCTGGCTCGAACGCGAAATCGAAATCCTGCAGCCGCGCCTTGTCATCCCGGTCGGCAAACTCGCCATTGCGCAATTCATGCCGATCGGGAAACTCGACCAGATCATCGGGCGTGGCTTTCGCACCGAACGCGCTGGCCAAGAGTTCGATCTCATTCCGCTGCCGCACCCTTCCGGCGCGTCGCCCTGGCATCGCATTCCGCCGGGCCGCGATCTCCTGCAAGAAGCACTTAAGTTGATCAAACGGCATCCAGCGTTGACCCGCTAGAAGGGTGCAGTCATTGTGCAATGCAAGTGCGCATGCTCACGCGAATTCGAGTCTTGATCGGGATCGTCATTCTCGGGCTCGTGGCGAGTGGAATCAGCGCGCTGCCGCTCCAAATCGAATCCGGTTTTCTGAGCGAGTTTCTGCAACGCAGCGGCTCCTTCCCCGCCTGGCCGCTTTCATGAGGCAGATTCATAACGGGCTCCGCACAACCTATGCGGTTTATCCTTTTATCGCCTATGGGACCGACTGGCTGGCCTTCGGACATTTCGTGATCGCGATCTTTTTCATCGGACCGCTCATCGACCCACGCCGGAATCTATGGGTGATCGATGCCGGGATCATCGCCTGTGTGTTGGTGATCCCGACCGCGCTCATTTGCGGCGGACTGCGTCAGTTGCCGTTTTGGTGGCGGTTGGTCGATTGCGCGTTTGGCGTTCTCGGCGTGATCCCATTGTGGCTGGCGCGTCGTTGGACGCTGCAGCTCTCTCGTTAAATGGTGCAACCCATCCGAGTCACGGTTTGGGGCGAGAATGTGCACGAGCGCAAGAATGAGGTCGTCGCGCAACTTTATCCTGACGGGTCACGGTCGCGGCGAGTTCCGGGGAGCGCACGCGCCCTCGCGTGCTGGCAATGGCGCCTCGCCATTGCGAACTTTTGCTGTTCGGTAGTCTCCCCGCGGAAGACGGTCGCGGCGGGGCGCCGCAACCGGCACGCGAGGGCGCGTGCGCTCCCCAGATCTGCAGCCGCGAGCGCTCCCTGATGAGGCGGGAACGCAATCGTGCCTAACGAACCAGCCGGAAGTCCGCCGGCAACGTCATCGCCGCGGCTGGGAGATAGCGATCCATCGCGCCGTTGAAGGCGCCGCCGCTGGTCGGACCATCGTCGTCATGCAAGGCGACGGTGGCCGGCGGGGGAGTGATCTCCGGTTGGCCTTTTGCCTTCAGCGTCTCGTTTAACTTCGGCAACTCACTGGTTAGTAACTGCTCGAAATCTTTCTTCGCGTCTTCCAATTCCCGCCGCAGCGAATCGATTCGTGCGATCTGATAATCGGCCGGCTTACCTTCGTAACTCAGGATTGCGCCGTAAAGCTGGTCGGTGTGTTCGCGGAGACGTTCTTCGCCAGTGATTGCGCCGCCCTCGGTTGTCGCAACGATCAGTTTGCGCAGAGTGTCGACCTTGCTGTCGAAGTCGCTCAGCGCTTTGCGAGCCCCCTCATCGGAGGCGAGCGCCTGCGCGCTCTTCGCGAGGCTGCCGCGCAAGGCGATGATCCGGTCCATCACCCCGCTCTCGTCGCCAAAGAGATCCTTCACTCGTTCGGCGGCGTCATATTGCGCTTTGCGCTCGGCTTCGCTGAACTTGCTCCGCCGATCGAGCGCCACCGTCAGTTTCGTTTCGTAAGGCTTATTGTCCTTGGTCATCCGCACGGTGTAAGTGCCGGGCAGGACACGCGGACCGGTGGTGCCAGCGCCGGCGATTTGCGCGGCCGGCGGGACCCGGGGCGGCTTCTCGTGCATGCTCCAGGTCACGCGGTTGAGACCGGGACGTTTGCTGGCCGGGAGGCTGTCGACCACTTTGCCCGCAGCGTCGAGAACTTCGATCTTCAGTTTTCCGAAAAGGTGCCGCGATTTCTGGTAGTAGGTAATGATGGCCGCGTCCGGCGGATTTTCACCAGTGAAGACGGCGGCGCCGTTAGGCCAGCCGCCGTTGGCTTCGATGCGTTGCTGCTGCACGGGCTTGGCTGCAACGAATGTCGCCTCCTGGTTGAGAAGGTCGGGAGTTAACGAACGCAGGGGGGTGATGTCGTCGATGATCCAGATGCCGCGCCCGTGGGTCGCGAGGACGAGATCATTGGTCCGCGGTTGAATCGCGAGATCGCGAACCGCGACGGCCGGGAAACGGCTGCCCTTGAATTGCGCCCACGCTTCGCCGCCGTCGATCGAGACGAAAAGCCCAAACTCCGTTCCAAGGAAAAGGAGGTTCGGCTGCACAAGGTCTTCCTTGATGACGTGCGCATAACCACGGACGCCTTTTACATCCTGCGGATTGACGAGCGGCTTCCACGTTTGGCCGTAGTCGGTGGTCTTATAGACGTAGGGGGCAAAGTCGCCAAACGTGTGGCGATCAAATGCGGCGTAGGCGGTGCCCGGTTCAAAGTTGCTCGCCTGCACCCAGCGGACCCAGGAATTTTTCGGCAGCCCCTGGACATTGCCGACAAGGTTATTCCAGCTCTTGCCGCCATCGCGGGTAAGCTGGAGATTGCCATCGTCGGTCCCGGCCCAGATCAGGTTCTTGTCCTTCGGTGATTCGCTGATGGAGAAAATGGTGGTGTGCATTTCCGCCGCGGAATTGTCGATCGTGACACCGCCCGATTGCTCCTGTTTCTGCTTCTCGGGATCGTTCGTCGTCAGGTCCGGCGAAATGCGTTCCCAGCTCTGCCCGTGATCGCGGGAGCGGAAAAGGAATTGCGCGCCGATGTAAATCGTCCCTTTCTCGTTAGGCGAAGCGACCAGTGGCGTGTTCCAGTTGAACCGGAGCTTTTCCTTGTAGTTCGGCTTCGGCTGAATGATGCGCGCTTCGAGGGTATGGCGATTGACCCGGCCCACGTTACCGCCCTGGTATTCAGCGTAGACATAATCGGGATCGGCGGGATCAACGAAGGTGTAGAAGCCGTCCCCGTTAAAAATGTTTTCCCACTGTGCATTGCTGATTCCGCCCGGATACTCCGACTGGCCAATCCAGCAGCTGTTATCCTGTAAACCGCCGTAAACCTGATACGGATCGGCCTCGTCCACACTCACGTGGTAGAACTGCGAAATCGGAAGGTTGTTCGCTTTCCACCAGCGGTTGCCGCCATCGTAGGCATACCAAATTCCGCCGTCGTCGCCGGAGATGACTGTTTTGGGATTACCCGGGTCGATCCAGACTGCGTGCACGTCGCCATGCGCGCCGTTAAAACCGCCGACGGTGGCGAAGCTCTTGCCGCCGTCTTCACTGAGGATGAGCGCGCCGTCGGTCTTGAAAACGCGGTCGGCATTTTTCGGGTCCACGATCAGGTTTGCGAAATAGAAGGGACGCCAGACCATCCATTGGCTCTTGTCACGTTGCGCCCAAGTTTGCCCCCCGTCATCGGAAACAAAGAGCGCGCTGTCGGTCGATTCGACGAAGGCGTAAACGCGTTTCGGATTCGAGGGCGCGATCGCGACCGCGAGGCGGCCGTAGGGTTTCTTCGGGAAACCTTTGTTCGCTTCCGGAGTGATTTCCTTCCAGGTCGCGCCACCATCGGTCGTGCGAAAAAGTCCGCTGCCTGAAGGATCGTTAGGTGTTTCGCCGCCCGAGCGGTAGGTCCAGCCTTTGCGTCGAAAATCCCAGAGGCCCGCGAAAAGAATGTTCGGGTTGCTCGGGTCCATCGAGATGGTCGAGGCGCCGGTGGAAAGATTCGAGCCCTTCAGGATCTGGTTCCAGGTCTTGCCGCCGTCGGTCGTCTTGTAAAGACCACGATCCGGCGAATCGCTCCAGAGCGCACCCGGGACGGCGACATAAACCGTGTCGCTGCTTTTTGGACTAACGATGATCTGCGAGATCCGCTCCGACTTTGGCAGACCCATCTGGTTCCAGGTCTCGCCGCCATCGGTCGACTTGTAGATGCCATCGCCGATCGAGACGCTGTTTCGCACCCACGGCTCGCCGGTGCCGGCCCAGACGTTCTTCGAGTTCTTCGGATCGAGCGCGAGCGCGCCGATCGATAGAACGGGTTGCTCATCGAAGACGGGTCGGTAGTTCGTCCCGCCGTCCTCCGATTTCCAGATACCGCCGCTCGCGGCGCCGACGAAGATCGTCAGCTTGCCTGAAGGTTCACGAGTGGCTGCAATCGTGTCGACGCGGCCGCTCATCGTGGCCGAACCGATGTTGCGCGCGCCGAGACCGGAGATGGTGGCGGAGTTGTAAGGCGTCTGCTGGGCAGCGGCAACTCCGGCGAGGGCGAGTGAAATGAAAAGGAAATTAAAAAATCGCATGGCAGTAGCGGGTTGAATTATTTCGCGGCTTTGGCGGGGAATTCGAAGATGGAGTCATCGACCGGGATGTTGGCTTCGCCTTTTTCGATGATGGTTTTTTGCTTGTCGTTCGAGCCTTTGCTCCCGGCCTCGACGGAGAACGGGAAGTAAACGCCGCTGACCTTTTCGTAATCGCCGAGATCGGTCTCCACCTCCACCTTCGCGCCTTGCTCGGTCCGTTGGTCAATGACGCGGATCTCCAGGAAGTAATCCGGATCGAGATAGACATAGCTGACGTCGCCGTTCTTGCGCACGACTTGCAGTTTGTGCGCGACGGTTCCCTCCACGTCCTCGGTCCCGAGGTAACTCACTGTCTTCCCCTCGGCCTTCCAATTCTCAAGCGGACCGCCGATCTCGCTCTCCTCGACTAACGACTTGGCTTCGTCACTCGACATTTTCTCCGGATCTTTGCGGCCGAAGAGCGGGAAAATTTTCCAACCGTCCGTGCCGTTGTAAGCCTGCACGAGGTTCATCCCCTGCAGTTGGGCATCGGTGCGAACTTTTCCCGGCCGCTTCTTTGTTTCGCTGAATTTCAACTCCACCTGCCCTTGGTTAACGAGCAGGCGGCCTTCGAAGCGAATTGTCTTTATTGCTTCGAGCGCGGCCGCGCCGCCTTTTGCTTCGAGGTTCTTGGCGACCAATTCATCGACAGTCGGAGCGGGTGCCGGGCTTTGAGCGTAAAGGCCGGACTGGACGAGAAGTCCGGCGAAGAGAACGGAAGTGAAACGTAGGTTCATAAGGTCGAAAAGTGCGATCGAACGTGAGCGCGGCGCAGCCTGATGCAAAACCCGTGCCAGCGCAAATAGTTAGGTCTTATTATGTTTGTAACAAGCTGTTTATATTTGGAGTGATGATCCGCTCAACAAAGGATCTTTCCCAAAACCGGGATTATTCTCTTTCGAAATCGGGACCGTGCGAAGTGCTCGTCAGCCCATGTAATAGCCGCCATTTACATTAAGGACATGTCCGGTGATGTAGCTCGCCATCGGGGAGGCGAGAAACAGCGCCGCGTCGACAATCTCGTGCGCATCACCGAGCCGGCCTAACGGAATCTGCTTCTTGAAATTTTCCGTGACTTCATCAGGCATTCCTTTGCTCATCCCGACGTCGATAAAGCCGGGCGCAATGGCGTTGACCGTGACTTGCTGCCGGGCCAGTTCGCGAGCGGAGACTTTCGTTAGGGCGATGATCGCCGCCTTGCTCGACGAATAATTTGCCTGTCCGAAAAGGCCCATCTGGCCGCTGACCGACGAGAGATTAATAATCCGCCCACCGGTGCGCAGAACCGGTGCCGCTTTTTGCGTGACGTTGAAAGTGCCGGCCAGGTTGACCCGCAGCACGCTCTCAAATTCTTCGAGAGTCAATTTCTTGATCGTCCGGTCGCGAATGATTCCGGAATTGTTCACGAGCACATCGAGCCCGCCGAATTTGTCGCTGATCTCTTTCATCATCGCCTCAACCTGATCTGGTTTCGTGACGTCGCATTCGACCACGAGCGGTTCTTTCAATTCCTTCGCGACATTCTCCGCCTCTCTCTTGTTTCTGCCTTCCGGGTCGCTGATGAAATTGACCACGCACTTCGCCCCGCGTGCTCCGAACGCTTTGATCATTTCCGCGCCGAGCCCGCGCGAGCTGCCGGTGACGAGAACAACTTTCCCGGTGAAATCGAGAGGATCGGTCATGGCAGAAGGTGACGCTCCCAGCCCAACCTGCAACCGTGGCAGCGGATGCCTGGGTAGCGCACTCGTCTCGAGTGCTGGTCGCGGTGTCTCGCCGCGACGAACTTTCCTCGGGAGCCCGGACTGCACCTGACATTCCGCACCAGGCAAAGTTCGCGACGGTGGAACACCGTCGCCAGCACACGAGACGTGTGCGCTACCCGGACTGGTCTCGTCTCGCGGCTAATCTCCCCAGAGTTTGCCCGGGCGACGTTTAACGTTAGGTTTGCCGCTCGCATGCCTTCACCCGTCCGCATTCTTACCGCCGTTCCGATTTGCGATGGCCACGACAGCGCCATTAACACCATCAACCTTGAGTTCATCCGGCACGGAATCGAGGTGGTTTATCTCGGCTTCCATCGTTATGCGGGCGACATCGTGCGCGCTGCCATCCAGGAGGACGTATCGGCAATCGGCATCTCGAGTTACAACGGCGGACACATCGATTTTTTCGCCGAAGTTGTCAGGCAACTTCGACGCCAGGGCGCCGGTGACATCGCGGTCTTCGGCGGCGGCGGCGGTACCATCACCTACGACGACGCGCGCCTGATGAAGGCCAAAGGC
>JBBPZW010000082.1:0-16105 GCA_038198475.1 Chthoniobacterales bacterium
GATCCGCGCCCCGTTTTGCGCGAAATGTTCGCAACCATTCGCCGGTGACATCACCGGTTCGTTCACCTGCGCGAATTGCGAGGATCGCGTCCTGCATTTCGACGCCGCCGTTTCCGCCTATCGGAGTCGCGCGGTGGTGCGGGAATTGATTCACAATTTCAAATACAACCGCCAGATCGGTCTTCGCCGTCAGCTCGGCCGCTGGCTGGCGGAAGCGCTCGAGGATCCGCGCCTCGCCGGCCGCCGTTTCGATTGCATCGTGCCGGTTCCGCTGCATCCGGCGCGGCGACGCGAGCGCGGCTTTAACCAGGCGGATTTGCTCGCCGCCGAACTCGCCAGCCTGAGCGGGCTCGAAGTGCGCCACATCCTGCAACGCACCCGCTACACCACGACCCAGACACAATTCGACCGCAGCGAGCGGATGGAAAATCTTCGCGGCGCCTTTCGTTTACGCCGCGGCAGCAACGTGCAAGGTTTGCGGATGCTGCTCGTTGACGATGTCCTGACCACCGGGTCGACCTTGAGTGAATGCGCCTCGGTTTTACGCAAAACCGGCGCGCTCTCGGTCCACGCGGCCACCGTCGCTCGCGGCTAAGCCATGGCCATTTTCAAGAAACCAGCCCTCCGCACCGACAACCGCAAGAAGCGCGAGATGCCGCAGGGCCTCTGGCAGAAATGCCCCGGCTGCGGCGAAGTCGTGCACGAAATCGAGCTCACGGAAAACGAGCGCGTCTGTCCGCGCTGCGAATATCACTTCACCATGTCGGCCAAGGAAAGGATCGCGAATCTGTGCGACCCCGACAGCTTCGTCGAGATGGACAGCCAGCTCACCTCCATCGACACCCTGAAGTTCCAAGGCATGGCGAGCTACAAGGATCGCCTGCGCAAATACCAGGACCAGACCGGCCTGGTCGACGCCGTCATCAGCGGCCACGCCCTCATCGAAGGCTACAAAGTCGCGATCGCGGTCATGGACTTTAGCTTCCTCGCCGCCACTATGGGCTCAGTCGCGGGCGAGCGCATCACGCGCGTGATTGAGTACGGAACGGCGCAGCGTTGCGGTGTCATCATCGTCGCAGCCTCGGGCGGCGCGCGGATGTACGAAGGCATGCTCAGCCTCATGCAAATGGCGAAAACGAGCGGCGCCCTCGCTCTCCACGCCTGCCAGAACTTGCCCTTCATCTCCGTCCTGACCAACCCGACCACCGCCGGCGTCATGGCCAGCTTCGCGTCGTTAGGCGACGTCATCCTTGCGGAACCGAAGGCCATGATCGGCTTCGCCGGCCCGCGCGTGATCAAGGAAACGACGCACCAGGATTTGCCGGAGCGTTTCCAGACCGCCGAGTTTCTCGAGGAACATGGGCTGATCGATCTCATCGTGCATCGCAAGGCCTTGCGCGCGCAGCTCGCGCAGCTCCTGGCCTGCTTCTCCGCCACGCATTGAACGCGACCGAGCCCGCCGGGCCGCTCACTTCATACGAGGAAGCGCTCGCCTGGCTTTTCGGCACCCAGCGTTTCGGGATCAAGCTCGGCCTCGAGAACACGGAGCGCCTCTTCGCCGCCCTCGACCTCCCCGCGCCTAACGAGCGTATCATCCACGTCGCCGGCACGAACGGCAAGGGCTCCGTCTGCGCGCTCCTCGATTCGGTCTGCCGCGCGGCCGGTTATCGGACCGCGCTCTTTACTTCGCCCCACCTCGTCACCTTTCGGGAGCGCATTCAGGTAAACGGCGAGCTCATCTCCGAGGACGCGGTGACTCGCGGCCTAACGAAGATCCGCCAGCTCATCGCCGACTGGGATCCGCACCCCACTTTCTTCGAGATCACGACCGCGCTTGCGCTCGATTATTTTCGCGAGGCGAAAGCGGAGATCGTCGTGCTCGAGACCGGCATGGGTGGAAGACTCGACGCGACCAATGCCACCCGGCCCGTCGTCTCCGTCATCACCCCGATCGATTTCGATCACCAGAAATGGCTCGGCGCGACAATCCCCGAGATCGCGCGCGAAAAGGCCGGGATCATCAAGCCGGGCGTGCCGGTCGTTTCCGCGCTCCAGCCGCCCGAAGCCGAGGCCGTCATCCGGGAGCGGGCGGCGGAAATGGACGCGCCGCTCGATTTCGTTAGGCAGCCGTTCGAGCGGCTGCCCATCGCGCTCCGCGGGACCCACCAGAAACAGAACGCCGCGCTCGCCCTTTCCGCGCTGCACACCGCCCGGATCGAAATCGCCGACGATGCCATCGCGCGCGGCCTAACGACTGTCGTCTGGCCGGCGCGTTTCCAGCGCTGGGAGGAGCGCACGATCATCGACGGCGCCCACAATCCCGCCGGCGCCCGCATCCTTGCGCAAACCTGGCGGGAGACTTTCGGTGATAAACAGGCGACCGTGATCCTCGCCGTTCTCCAGGAAAAGGATGCCGCCGGAATCTGCCGCGCCCTCGAGCCCATCGCTCGCCGCTGGCTTCTGCCCGCGATCCGGAGCGCGCGCGCCCTTCCGCCGGAGGAACTTCGCCTAACGATCCAGGATCAACCCCCCGAGGCACCCTTCGCCGTCTCGGCCTCCTTCGCCGAGGCGTGGGCAGAAGCGCAGCGCGATGCGGCGCCCATCCTCATCACCGGCTCGCTCCATTTCGCCGGGGAAGCGCTCGCCTTCCTCCGCGGCCAGCCGGCCGCGTTTGAAGAATGCCTCCAGTGACACGCCCCGCGTGACCGCCCGCCTTCACTTTCGCTTGCCGGGAAAAGCCCGGGCGTGAAGAATCAACCCCAAGATGAAAACCCTGCTCCGCCACCTGCCCCACCTTTTGCTCGCCGCCTGCTTAGCCTCCGGGATTGCCACCGCCGGCGCCGAGGAGGAAAAAACGATCGAATTCCAGGGAACCGTCTCGGCGGTCGATCCCGAGGCCAAAACAATCACCATGCGCGCACGGGCGAAAGAGTTCGTCTTCAAGATCGACCCCCAGCGCTGCACCGTCGTGAAGGACGGACGGTACCCCTTCATCCCCGGATCACAGTCCCCCGTACTCCGCAGCGCACGGATCGGAGACTCCGTCGTCGGCACCCTTGTCGTCGAACGTGGCGCGCCAGTCGTGACCGACCTCTATCTCACCACCAAGCCCGAGCCCGGCGAGCGCCTGAAAGACAAGCCGGGCTTCATCACCAGTCCGTACCATTTCATCAGCCCGCTCAACCATGGCACCATCGGCCACGGCGCAATCGACGTACGTGGTTACCGTCGCGGGAGCATGCTGGTGGATGAAGACACCGGTAAGATCTTCCTCGTCCCCTAGGCCGGCGAAGCGCCGATCGTTGGCGCGAGGAAATCGAAGAGCGGCCAACTGCTGGCGAGCACGAGGCAGATGAGCAGCGCGGTTCCGCCGAGCGAAGCGAGGCCCAGGCCGAGGTTGACGAAGAAAAGGTAAGCCAGCGGTGCGAGCAGGAGGAGCACAGGCAAGGCCGCGAGGAGCCCAAAAGCGGCGCGCCCGGCTGGACTAACGGCCCTCCGGCTGAGCAGCAGGCTGGCCGCACCGAGCAGAGCCGGCCATTGCAAGAGATAACTGCCCCCGGGAAGCAGCAGCAGGACGACGACGGCCAGGAGCGCGGCCATGAGGAGCAAGCCACCGGCAAGATCGCGCGTGCCGATGTTGCGGCCGAGCCCGCGCAGAATGAGGAGGCCGAGCGCAAACCCGAGCAGGGTGATCCCGGCAAAGAGCCACACGTTCCGCGCGGTATCCCCTTCCCCGAGCGAACGGCCCGCGACCAGCGCGAGGCTGCTCCCGGCCAGCAGCATCCCGGCACCGACCCCGGCGAGGAGGACGAAGAAAGCCGCCAGACTAACGAACGTAAGCCTCACTCGCGCCCGTCCGCGCCAGAAAAGCACGAGGAGCAGCGCGAAGGTGAGCGCAGCCAACGCACAACCGACCCAGACCGGATAGACCACGAGCCAGGGCCCGAGCCAGTTAAAATAGATGCAATCCGGCGCGCGGAGCGGCGCGTCGCCGAGGCTGCCAAAGCGCCGGGCGAGAGCGAGCGTATTGGCTCCCATCTGCTGCACGCTGCGCGGGTCGAGGTTGGCCGCCGAATCGTTAGGCGAGTGGTAATTCAGCACCGTCCCGGTGAAAGCAAAGTTCAGCGCACTCACGCCCGTCCGTTTCAGCTCCGTCACATCGGTGTCGTTAGGCATGAGCTTGTAAATCGAATACATGAGAGAGGAAGCCATGGGGTGAGGCGCGGTGCCCGCAAACTGCCGGATGAGCCAGCCGTTCTGCTCGCTCGTCTCAAACATCAGCGCCGGCCCGGAGCTGCCCCGCGCCTCCATGTTCACCACCACCCCGACGCGCCGCCCGAGCTCCGGATGATCGGCCACGTACCCGGCCGCGCCTAACAAACCCGCCTCCTCGCCATCGGTGAGGAGAACGACGAGATCATTTGGCAGGGGCGGCCCGGCGCGCAGGGCGCGGATGGTTTCCAAAATGGAGATGACGCCGGCGCCATCATCCGCCGCCCCCGGTCCCTCCGGCACGGAATCGTAATGGGCCACCAGCATGACGGCGCGCTGGTGCGCGGTGCCGGGCAGGGTGGCGACGATGTTTCGCACCTTCGTTAGGCGCGCGGTCGTTTCTTCCACCTGCACGGTGAGCCCCAGACCATCCAGCGTCGCGACCAGGTATTCGCGCACGCGGGCATTTTCCGGCGAGCCGATGGGGTGCGGCCGGGTGGCAAAGTGCGACAGCTGCGCGATCGCGCGCGCGGCGGAGAATTCCTCAGGCGGCGCATCCGGCCCGAGCGCGGCCGGCGGACGAATGCTCCAAAGCCCCACCGCCGCCGCGAGGACGAGCGCAAGCCAGAGAGTCGCGCGCAATGTCAGGCAGCCGGTTCGGGTTTGCTCTCAATCCGCGGAAAGAGCGGGACCGGTGTGCCGACGACGTGCCCATCGGGCAGTATCCCCCACTCCGCCTCGGCTAACGAGAAGCGATTCTCCTGGCCGCTCAGCTTCAGCTTCCAATTAAGCTGGTCGAAAATGCCGTGGGCGGCTTTCGGAAGGACCGGGGAGATGAGGATGGCGATGATGCGGAGGCGCTCGGCGAGATCGTAAAGGATCCCGGCCACGGTCTCGCTCTGGCCTTCTTTCATCAGCTTCCAAGGCGCGGTTTGTTCGATCTGCTGGTTCGCCTCGGTGGCGAGCTGGAGGGCGCGGCCGGGACGCTCGAGGGCGAGGTCGAGGGCGGGCGGCTGGCCCCGGCGCAAGGCCCCGTCGCAATAACGGGCGGCCATGCTCAGGGTGCGGTTGAGCAGGTTGCCGAGGGAATTGGCGAGCTCGGCGTTGTAACGCTCGAGCAGCCGTTCCTCGGAGAAGTCGGCGTCTTTCCCGACGACGATGTCGCTGGTGAGATAATACCGGAGCGCTCCCGGGCCGTACTTGCCGGCCAGTTCGTTAGGATCGACGACGTTCCCCAGCGACTTGCTCATTTTCGTTCCGGAGCTGTTCCACCAGCCGTGGACGAGAAACTTCGGCATCTGCTCGTCGGGGAAGCCGAGGGCGTGGAGCATGATTGGCCAGTAAATGCCGTGCGCCGGGATGAGGATGTCTTTCCCGATGACGTGCAACGCGGGCCACTTTTCCTGAAAGGAAGAAGGCTGAAGGAAGAAGGAAGAAATAACCGGGTCGTAGCCGATGAAGCTGATGTAGTTCGTCAGGGCGTCGAACCAGACGTAATTCACGTAGTCGGGATCGAAGGGGAGCTCGATACCCCAACTGAGGCGCGATTTCGGACGCGAGATGCAGAGGTCGCCGCTCAGTTTCTCGACGGCGTTGATGAGCTCGGTCTGGCGGAAATCCGGGGTGACGCAGTCGGGATGGCTGCGGAGGTAGCCGAGGAGCCAGTCTTTGTGTTTGGCGAGACGAAAGTAGTAGTTCTCCTCGGTGCGGTGCTCGACTTCGCCCCACTCGGGGCCGAATTCGCCATCGGGACCGCGCTCTTTGTCGGTCAGAAATTGCTCCTGCCGAATGCTGTAGTAGCCCTCCTGTTTGTCCTTGTAGATTTCGCCTTCGTCGTAGAGGCGCTGGAGCAGGCCCTGCACGCAACGCTTGTGCAGCGGGTCGGTCGTGGCGGCCCAGCCGTCGTAGCGGACTTCGAGTTTCTCCCAAAGGGCGATGAATTTCGCCGTGATCACATCGACGAACTCCTGCGGCCCGACGCCGGCTTTCTCGGCCGACTGCTGGACTTTCTGCCCGTGCTGATCGACGCCGGTGAGGAAGTAAACCGGCTCGCCTTTCAGGCGATGATCACGCGCGATGACATCGGCCAGCACCTTCTCGTAAGCGTGGCCGATGTGCGGCGCGCCGTTGGTGTAGTCGATCGCGGTGGTGATGTAGAACGGTTTCGGCATCGGGCACGGAGATATTGCGGGCGCACCCCGCGCCGCGCAACTGCGATGAGGGTGGCGCGCCGCGAATGACGCTGGCCGCGGGCGGGCATCGGGGATAAATCCAGAGCAGCATGCACTCATTTGTGAACGGGAAAGAGGAAGAGCGTTCGTTCGCCAGCGGGGAGCGGGCGTGGGCCAGGGAGCGCGGGCGCCTCGCCCGCCGTTTTTTGCGCCTCGCGAAAAACCTCTGGGGAGGTGCGTTCCGCCTGGGAGAAGGCCGGCTGCGGGTGTCCCGCGAGGCGCGTGACACTGCGGGCGAGGCGTCCGCGCTCCCCGGAGCCCGAGCGCCGAAAGTGCACGCCGGGCTCTAGCCGCATTCCTGCGCATGACCGGCCTGCCTTTTCTCCGCCCGCTCGGCCTAACGATTTGCGCCGCGCTGCTCGTGACGGCCTGCGAACGGCAGGGTCGCGAGGATAGCGCGGCGGGTTCGTTTCCGATCCTCACGCCGGCGGCGGCGGCGGCTAGTCCGCGGATCAATGGCGCGCGGATCTTCGGCAGCCGGCCTGGATCACCTTTTCGCTTTCAGGTTCCGGCGACCGGCAAACGGCCGCTGGAGTTCACGGCAGAGAATCTGCCGGCTGGTCTAACGATCGATCCTGCGAGCGGACTGATCAGCGGGACGCTTCAGAAGAAGGGCCGAACGGTCGTTAGGCTAAAAGCGGGCAACCGCCTCGGGGCGGCAGAGAAGACGTTCACGATCGTCGGCGGCGACAAGATCGCGCTCACCCCGCCGATGGGTTGGAACAGCTGGAATTGTTGGGGCTCGCAGGTGAGCGAGGAAAAGGTGCGCGCCGCGGCCCGGGCAATGGTGACGAGCGGCCTGCGCGATCATGGGTGGAGTTACGTAAACATCGACGATGGCTGGCAGAGCGCGCGGGGTGGGCCTTTCCAGGCCATCCAGCCGAATGCGAAATTCCCGCGAATCGGGGAGCTGGCGGACGAAGTGCACGGTCTGGGTTTGAAGATCGGCATTTACTCGACGCCGTGGAGGGTGAGCTCGGCCCGTTACCTCGGCTCGACGGCCGATGGGCCTGACGGAGGAATCGATGCGCCGGCCGGGGTGAAAAAGTTCCAGTTTCAGGTTCCGGAGCTGCATTCCTGGCTGGACGGCTACCGCTGGCTTCGTCCCCTCGCGGAGTGGCGTCGGGCGAAAGCGCGCAAGAAATTCCTGCGCGGCCTGCAAAGTTTTGGCAGCGTCTCGTTCGTTAGGCAGATGTGCGGCAATGGGCCGCCTGGGGTTTCGATTATCTGAAGTACGACTGGGTGCCGATGGATCTGCCGCACGTCGCGGAGATGAGCGCCGCGCTCAAGACTTCGGGCCGCGATACTTTCTACAGCCTCTCGAACAACGCGAAGCGCCCGCTCGCCCCGCAGCTGGCGAAACTGGCCAACGCCTGGCGGACGACGGTGGACATCGAGGACACCTGGGAAAGCGTGAGCGACCTTGGATTCTCGCGCGACAAATGGGCGCCCTTCAACGGTCCGGGTCACTACAACGATCCCGACATGCTCGTCCTCGGCGACACGAAGTGGCATCGACCTAACGGCTGTCCGCTGACGGCCGATGAGCAATATGCGCACATGAGTTTGTGGTGTCTGCTCTCCGGTCCGCTCCTCCTCGGTTGCGACTTGGAGAAGCTCGATCCGTTCACCCTCAATCTCCTCACGAATGACGAAGTGCTCGAGGTGAACCAGGATCCGCTTTGCCAAGAGGCGACCCGTGTCGCGGGAGATGTCTACGCGAAGAGGATGGAGAACGGCAACTGGGCAGTTGGTCTCTTCAATCGCGGAGAGAAACCGGCGAAGGTCGCCGTGCAATGGGATGATCTCGGCCTAACGACGCCGCAGACGGTGCGCGATCTGTGGCGGCAGAAGGACCTTGGGAAATTTGCCGATCGCTTCGAGACCTTGGTCGCATCGCATGGCGTGGTCCTGGTCAGGATCGCGCCACCGCCTCGTTAGGCACGAAGCGCTGAGCGTTGTCCGGTCAGCTTGGCAGAACTCCTACAGGCCGAGCGACTGGAAAGTTTCGTCGACGTGCCGGAAATGTACGTCGAGCGAACAGAGCGCGTCAATTTCGTCAGGCGAAAGCAGCGCGGTGATCTCCGGCTCTTCCTTCGCGTTTTCCGCGAAGGGTTTGTCGCCCTGCCAGGTCTTCATGGCAGCACGCTGGACGGCTTCGTAGGCGGTCTGGCGATTCGCGCCGGCCCGAGTGAGGGCGAGGAGAATCGACTGACTGAAGTAGAGGCCCTTCGTTAGGCCGAGGTTGCGCTCCATGTTCTCGGGATAAACCTGGAGCTTCTCGATCAGGTCGCGCAGCTTCACCAGCATGTAATCCATCAGGGTGCACGAATCCGGCAGGATGATCCGCTCGGCGCTGGAGTGGCTGATGTCGCGCTCGTGCCAAAGGGCGACGTTCTCGAGTGCTACGATGGCGTTTCCCCTAACGACGCGGGCGAGCCCGCTCAGCCGCTCGGCGGTGATCGGGTTGCGCTTGTGCGGCATGGCCGAGCTGCCTTTCTGGCCGGCGCTGAAAAATTCCTCCACTTCCAGGACCTCGGTCCGCTGCAGATGCCGCAGCTCGGTTGCCCAGCGGTCGACGCTGGAAGCGATGAGCGCGAGGGTGGTGGAAAATTCCGCGTGCCGGTCGCGCTGGATGATCTGGGTGGAAATCTTCGCCGCCCGTAATCCCAGCTTCTCGCAAACATGCTGCTCGATCCGCGGATCGAGATGCGCGTGCGTACCGACCGCGCCGCTCAGCTTCCCGACGCCGACCCGCTCGAGTGTTTGTGTCAGCCGATCCTCGGCGCGGCCGAATTCGTCGAACATGAGGGCGAGCTTCAGACCAAAAGTGATCGGCTCGGCGTGAATGCCGTGGCTGCGGCCGATCATCGGCGTCATCTTGTATCGCCGCGCCTGATCGGCGACGACCCGGCGCAGGTCGCGCAAATCGTCGAGGAGGATCTTACCCGCGGCGACAAGCTGGACCGCGAGCGTCGTGTCGAGGATATCCGACGAGGTCAGCCCCTGGTGGATCCAGCGGGACGCCGGCCCGACAGACGCCGCGACATTTTCGAGAAACGCAATGACGTCGTGATTGGTGCGTTTCTCGATCTCATTGATCTCAGGAATGGAAAAACGCGCGCGCTGGCGGATCGCCTCGGCGTCGGCCTTGGGGATTTGTCCCAAATTCGCCATCGCTTCGCAGGCGAGAGTTTCGATTTCGAGCCAGATCTCGAATTTGCGCTGCTCCGACCAGAGCTCGCGCATCGGGGCGCGGGAATATCGTTCAATCACCCGGCCAAGATAGAAAGGCGCACCGCGGCAGCAAAGCGATTCCTGGAAAAAGAAACGTCGCCCAGGCGGGTTGACCGCAAGGGCGACGACTCGAACGACTCGTTCCTAAATTTGTTAGCAGACCCGGGCGCGATTGAAGCGACCGTTACTCTGCACGCGCACCTGACCGCTGCCCAGCAGATCCGCGACAGCCGCGACGGTCTCTCTGGTGTTTTTAGTGCAGGAGCTCACCGCGAGGATGAGGTCACCGAGTGAGAGGGCCGGACGGGTCTTAAGGATTTGCGTATTCTTTTTCATATGAGGCTGATCACCATTGAGCAGGATCGGTGCCATGATAAAGAATTAGAGGCTTCTCCCTCGAAAACGTTCAAAATTTCCGGCGTCGCAGGCCATGCCCTGCGCCCACACGTGACACATGTGTAAATAAGATGAACACGCCCGACGTGTCAGGGCTACACCGTGGAAGCCCGCCTTGCCGACAAACGCAACATCAGGATGTATAACACCGCTAGAACTGCCACAAAAAGCACAATCCAGAAGGACTGCGCTTTGATGAAGTGGACAAGGGCGTCCGGGTTCGAGAGCAGGTCGGGCTGTGCGAGGAATGCCTTGTGGCCAAGGTAAGCCAGGACACTGCACCAAAGCGCCGAGCCGGCGATCGTGACCACGCTGAAAACCCAGAAGTTCATCCGGACGATTCCCGCCGGGATGGAAATCAGATGGCGAATGACGGGGAGCAGGCGGGCAAAGAAAACGCCGCCGGCTTCGTAGCGTTGCAACCAAACTTCGGCCCGCTCCAGTTTTTCAGGCGGGATAAAGAAGTATTTGCCGAAGCGCTGCACGACGGGCCGGCCGACGAGGAGGGAAATCCAATAGGAGATGGCCGAGCCAAGATAGGAGCCCAGTGTGCCAGCCAGGATCACGCCCGCAAAACTCAGGTGCCCCTCGGCAGCAAGGAATGCTGCCGGCGGAATGACGACCTCGCTTGGGACGGGTATGACCGAGCTCTCCATCGCCATGAGGAGGATAATGCCCCAGTATCCGCCGTGCAGGACCCAGCCAAACCAAATTTCAAGTAAGAGATGCATTGGAAAATTTCAGATTTCAGAATTCGCGTTTCAGATTTAGCCTCGGGACGCCCGGAGACGCGCCCGCTAGTTCCAACGCAAATTCGCTTTCCGCAATTTTAATTTCTCCATGATCTATCGCCGCGTGCTCCGCTACTACCGGCCTTTTCTCGGGCCGACGATCGGTGCGCTGTTGCTCTCGGTCGTTGCAATCGCGGTCAATCTGCTCAAGCCGTGGCCGTTCAAGCTCATCGTCGATAATGTTCTTCCCGCGGACTCGGCCTTCCGGGCCGCGAACCCGAACTGGCGCAGCTTCATCCCCCTGTTGTGCCTGGCGCTGGTCGGTCTGCAACTGGTCTGGGGCATCCTCAATCTGATTACCAATTACATTTTGGTGAAGATCGGATTGCAGGCTCTGCTCAAGTTGCGGACTGATCTTTACGCGTATCTGCAGTCGCTTTCGCTCAAGTATCACGACGCGCGCCGCTCCGCCGACTCCAGCTTTCGCGTTGCCTACGATTCGCAGTCCATCCAGACGATCTTCAACAAAGGGTTCACTGGCATTTTTGGGTCGGTCATTACGCTCGTCGGCACCTTCATCGTCATGTTGCGGCTCGACTGGGAACTGACACTTCTGTCGTTAGGGATTGTCCCTTTGATTGTCGGCGCGATCTATTTCTTCGCGCATCGTATCCGAACCGAGTCAACCTCCATCCAGGAACAGGAAAGCGCCGTCCTAGTCCAAGTGCAGGAAGGCTTGAGCGGCATCCGGATGGTGCATGCGTTCGGTCGGGAAGATTTCGAGGTTTCGCAGTTTCATCAGCGGGCGCAGCAGAGTTTGCAGGCGAATCTGCGACTCACGCTCACAAACGTGAAAAGCGCTCTCGTCATCAGCACGCTCATGGTCGTTGGTACGGCTGCGATGTATTACCTGGGCACGCTGCACGTTCTCGCGGGTACGCTCACGCTTGGCTCACTTTTCGTCTTCAGCACTTATCTTACGATGTTGTACCAGCCGCTTGAGTCGCTCACCTACACGGCTTGGGCGATGGAAGGCGCCACCGCCGGCGCAAAGCGCTGTTTCGAGGTGCTCGATCGCGAAGACGACGTCCGCGATTCGCCGGGCGCCGTTTCGATTACCGAAACACAGGCCGCGATCGCTTTCGATCGCGTCAGCTTCGCCTACGACGAGCAAAACCCGGTGCTGGATGGAATCGACCTGCGGATCTCGCCCAATCAAATCGTAGCGCTGGTCGGGGGAACCGGCGCCGGTAAGAGCACCTTGCTTAGCCTCGTACCGCGTTTTTATGATCCGAGCGCGGGCGTGGTCTCACTCGACGGACGCGACGTGCGCGACATCACTAAGAAATCGTTACGCTCCCAGATCGCCATCGTCCTGCAGGACACCCTCCTTTTCTCCACCACCATCCGGGAGAACATCGCTTACGGCCGCCCGGGCGCGAGCGACGAACAAATTCGCGAGGCGGCGCAGCGGGCGCAGGCGGATACCTTCATCAGCCGGTTGCCTAACGGCTACGACAGCCCCGTCGGCGAACGTGGCGGTCATCTTAGCGTCGGGCAACGTCAACGCATCGGCATCGCGCGCGCTTTTTTGAAAGACGCGCCAATCCTCCTCTTGGACGAGCCGACCTCCGCCCTCGATCCAACCACCGAAGCGGCGATCATGGAAACGATCAAGGAGCTGATGCACGGCCGTACCACACTGATCGTCACTCATCGGCTCGCCACCATTCACAACGTCGACCAGATCGTCGTCCTCGAGCACGGGCGGATCGTCGAGAGCGGCCGCGGTGCCGATCTCGTGGCAAAGGGCGGCGCCTACGCCAAACTCTACACCGCCGGCAACTATCCTGGGTGAGACCATGCAGCTCAGTCAGAACAGAAGGCGACACAAAAATTCTGGAATCGAAAATCCTTCGTGATCTTCGTGCACTTCGTGGTTAGAACTCCCTCGCATGAGCAACGTCAACAGCGAGCGCCGCGTCGAATCCGATTGGTGGGCCGATCCCATTCCGCCTAACGTCCAATTTGGCGAAGGCTTTTACTGCGAGACCGCGCAGATCTTTCGCTTCATGCGCAGCCAGCACGAGGACGCCGTCGAGCTCGGCGATTACGTTTCCTGTTACGCCGGCTGCTCCTTCGCGATCGGGAAAAAAGGCCGCTGCACGGTCGGCAATTTCACCCTCATGAACGGCGCCCTCGTCATGGCCGAGGAATTGATCGAGATCGGCAGCTACTGCCTCATCTCTTGGAACGTCGGGATCGCCGACTCCGATTTTCACCCGATCGACCCGGCCCAGCGCCACCAGGATGCGCTCGCCCTCGCGCCTTATTACAAAGACCGTCCGCCACGTCCGCCCATTCGCACCGCGCCGGTGCGCATCGCCGACAACGTCTGGATCGGGATGAACGCCGTCATCCTCAAAGGCGTCACGATCGGCGAGAACTCCGTCGTCGCCGCAGGCTCGGTCGTCGCTAAAAGCGTCGCGCCAAACACTGTAGTCGCCGGCAACCCCGCGATCGTGGTGAAGCAGTTATAACCACGAAGGACACGAAGTTCACGAAGATGGGAAGATTTTCGGAATCAAAAAAACTTCGTGTTCTTCGTGGTTAGAAAGACCCGATGGAATTTGATGAACTTTCCAATCGCGTGATCGGATGCGCGATCGAAGTTCATCGCGCGCTGGGTCCCGGTTTGCTCGAATCTGCCTACCGGCAATGCCTCGCCCGTTAGCTAAGCCTGGCTCAGCTTCCGTTCCGGATGGAACTACCTCTGCCGATCGAATACAAAGGTGTCCTGCTGGACTGCGGCTACCGCATGGATCTTCTCGTCGAAAGCACTCTCCTCCTCGAATTGAAGAGCGTGGAAAGCATCCTCCCGATTCACGAAGCGCAAATTCTTTCGTACATGCATTTTGGCGAAAATCCCCATTGGCCTCCTGATAAACTTCAACGTCTTAAAGCTAAAGAACGGCTTGAAACGATTCGTTCTTTAACCTTCCCACCTTCGTGCACTTCGTGTCCTTCGTGGTAAAAATCAGATGAAGCGAAAAAAGGTCGTCGTGATGGGTTTCATAGGCGGGATGCCGATCGCGGGCGTCATCTGGCAGGCCATTCATTACATCGTCGGGCTGCAGCGACTCGGGCACGAGGTTTACTACATCGAGGATTCCGCCCGTATCCCCTATAATCCACAGACCTTCGACACAAACGACGACTACACCTACGCCGCCACCATCCTGGCGCAGTTGGCGAGCGAGTTCGGCTTCGAAAATCGCTGGGCTTTTTGCGCCCGCTACCTCCCCGGCAATCCCACCGCCGGTTTGCGCCTAACGAAAATCCAGCAGCTCTACCTCGAGGCCGACGCCATTCTCAACGTCTGCGGCACGCAGGAATTCAACGACGACCTGCGCCGGAGCGACGCCATTCTCTACATCGAGAGCGACCCGGGCGTGGAGCAGATCAAGGTCGACAAGAAGATCCGCTCGACCGTCGAATATCTCGGGCAGCATCGCGCCCTTTTCACCTTTGGTGAGAACGTCGGCACCAGTCGTTTCCCCGTCCCCCTGCACAAGCTGCAGTGGCTCCCCACCCGTCAACCCGTCGTGACCGATCTCTGGAAAACCCGTCGCCTGCCGGGCGCCACCGCCGTTTTCACCTCCATCGCCAACTGGTCCACCAGCGGCCTGAAAGATATCGAGTGGCGTGGCGAGAGATATCTCTGGAGCAAATCGCGCGAGTTCATTCGCTTTGTCGGCGCGCCGAAAAAGTCCGACGAACCATTCGAGCTCGCGACCGACATCAAGGACGAGAAGACCCGCCAGAAATTTCTCCAGAACAGCTGGCGCTTCCGCCGTCCCCAAGAGATGAGCGTCGATTACTGGCAATATCGCGACTACATCCGGCGCTCGAAAGGCGAGTTCACCGTCGCGAAAGACCAATACGTGCGGCTGCACACCGGTTGGTTCAGCGACCGCAGCGCCTGCTACCTCGCGGCCGGCCGGCCCGTCATCACGCAGCAGACCGGGTTCACCGATCATTATGGAAACAGCGGCGGTTTGTTTGCCTTCCGGACGTTAGGCGAGATCGCCGAGGCCGTGCGCGAGATCAACGCCGACTACAAGAAACATAGCCGGGCCGCCCGCGCGGTGGCTTGCGAGATCTTCGAGGCCGAAAAAGTTCTCGGCCAGATCCTCGAGCGGGCTGGGGTGTGAAGCGCGAAGGTTTCTCTTAAGGCACGACCGTTAACGTGAGATCGTTGCCGTCGCCGCCTTGGTAGTTGGCCTGAAGATTGTTGCCGTTCACCGCTATGATTCCGCCGTCGGCCAGGTTGCTGAAGGTGCCGGCGATCGGTGTGGCCGCGGTGTTGCTGAGCTGGTTCGCGCAAATTCCTCTCGCCCGGCCGGATCTCCGGTTTTAACATCGCGCGTATGAAGCCCGGAGCGGTTCTCGCCGCCGCCCTCGTCGGCCTGGCTTTCTCCCCGCCTGCCAGACCGCGCCGCGGAAGTCGGCGGCTGCGCACTCGAAGCCGATCAGGTCTGAGTCGGATAAACTTTCCCCCGCCACCGCCCGCTACATCAAGAAGATGGAAGACCGGCTTGGGACATACTGGTATGCGTTGGACAAGATCCATCTTGCCGAACTTCATGTCGGTACGGTTACGACCACATTCGAAATCCCTGCCGCGGGCGGGAAGGTTCGCAACGTGAAGGTAACGTCGAATACCGGAGGCCGTTTCGACGCGCTCGTCGCGCTCCGGGCCATCGATCAGTTCCGAGCGCCGCCTATCCCACCCGATGTCCTGGCCGAAGCGCACCAGGATTACGTCGTGGTCGAGGAATTGTTTACGATCTTTGCCAAACCCTGAACCTGCGCTGGCTCACCCGTACATACGGTCGCCGGCCGATCGCGCCGGAGCTCGATGGCGCAGTCTGCCCCGGGGTAAGGGAGCGCCCTATCTCAGCTGATGAGCAGTAACCGCGGCGACTGACCCGATAGCGTTTCCGGTGCGCGATGGATGCACGGCGGTACCGGGCTCCCGGGCCAAGCCACTGCGATCCGCCAGAGATTGCCCACGCCAAATGAGTGAGGCAGCGCCTGCGGGACGGGCGCGTAGTGGAGATCGTAGCAATGTTCGTGGAGCGCTTCCCGAAACTCGGCGTCGTCCTCCTTTGCGCCGAGAAACTCCAGCAGCTTTTCCCGAATCTCCGGGATCTCTACCCGCCGGAGCGCCTCCTCATTTCGCAGCCCTTCACTCGGCGACCCGTAGTAAGTGCAAAGCCAGGTGTCGGCCTCCAC
>JBBPZW010000083.1:0-6261 GCA_038198475.1 Chthoniobacterales bacterium
GCCACCACCGGAACGCCCGAGCCGTCGGGCGCGCTGATCTGCCCCGGGGGAAGCCCCGTCGTCTCGATTCCAAGATAGCCGCGAATGATTCGTCCCTTTTGCAACAGGCTCTCGAGCGCCATCTTCACCGTGTTGGACGGAATCGCGAAACCAATCCCCTGCGACCCGCCGCTCCGCGAAATGATCGCGGTGTTAATACCAACCACCTCGCCGCTCAAGTTAATCAACGGCCCACCGCTATTTCCGGGATTGATCGCCGCATTCGTTTGCAGGTAATCGCCAAACCCGTCGACGCGATTCGGTCGTCCTTTCGAGCTGATAATTCCGTCGGTCACCGTCTCGTCGAAGCCAAACGGATTGCCGACCGCGAGGACAAAATCACCCGCCTGGACCGCGTCGGAATCGCCCAGCTTGAGCGGCTGCAGTCCGGGTTCGTCCACTTTCAGAACCGCAAGATCGAGTTCCTTGTCGGCGCCTATCAGGCGCGCTTTTTTCGTCCGGCCATCGCTCAGGACGACTTCGATTTCGTCCACCTGATCGACCACGTGATTATTCGTAATGATATGGCCTTCCTTCGTTACGATCACGCCGGAGCCGAGGGAATTCTGAACGAGAGCTTCCTCCGCCGGGCCGCGAAACTGACGATAATTACCCCGGAAAAAATCAAAAGGATCGAGGCCATATTGCGGCCGCTGAATCCGCTTCGAAGTCTTGATGCTGACAACGGACGGGATGACGCCCGCGACCAGCTTCCGGCGTTCGTTACTCAGCGAGGCAAGGCTCGCGACCGCTTTGGGATCGACCGCAGGATTCTGCGCCAGGGTGTATTTTTCCGGGGTCGTCCGCTCCGTTAGACTGAGTCGACCGTGACGTAATTGATAATCGTAAAGCAGTGAAACGCCCGCGCTTAGGACGAGCACCAACAAAAGAAATTTGAATAGATTTTTCATCAACTGACGTGGGAGAAGGTTTTTCCCACTTCTTCGACAACCAAATGCCGGAAACGTTGATTCTCCGGTCTGGCCAGGAGCGGGTCGTCTCGGAAGATCGCGGCTGCTGCGGCCCGCGCGCGCTGCATTAATTGGGCGTCGCGGCGCAAATTTCCGAGCTTCAGCTCGGGCAGCCCGCTTTGGGCCGTTCCGAGCAGATCGCCCGGGCCGCGCAAGGCCCAATCGGCCTCCGCCACTTCGAAGCCGTTGCTTGTTTTCTCCAACACCGCGAGCTTCGCCACTGTCTCCTCCGACGGGTCCGAGCGGAGCAGGATGCAATACGATTTGTGTTCGCCGCGCCCTATCCTTCCGCGCAGCTGATGCAACTGCGCCAGCCCGAACCGCTCCGCGTTCTCAATCAGCATGACGGTCGCGTTTGCCACATCGACGCCGACTTCGATGACAGTTGTGCTGACCAGAACACTCGTTAGGCCACGACGAAAGCGGTCCATGATCGCCTGTTTTTCCGGGGCCGGGATGCGCCCGTGGAGCAGCTCGCAGGTAAAGGGCACGAGACGCTCGTGCCATTTCTCAAACTCCGCGCTCGCCGCTTTCGCCTGCAGTTTCTCGCTCTCGTCGATTAGCGGATAAACGATGTAGGCCTGCCGCCCGGCTTCGAGTTCGCGGCGCAGAAACGCCAGCACGTCCGGCAATTTTTCCTCATCGCGCGCCGCCGTCACGATTCGGCCGCGGTCGGCCGGCATCTCATCGATCGTCGAGACATCGAGGTCGCCGTAGAGACTCATCGTGAGGGTGCGCGGAATCGGCGTCGCCGTCATCACGAGAACGTCTGGAGCCGGATCGTCATTCGTTAGGCGGCCACGCTGCGCGACCCCGAACTTGTGCTGTTCATCGATCACGACCAGACCGGGATTCTCAAGCCCCTCCGGCTCATAAAGCAACGCATGAGTGCCGACGAAAATCTGGCCAAGCGCGGTCGACGATGGATTCGCCTGGGTAGCGCACGCGTCTCGCGTGCTGGTCGCGCTGTTCCAGCGCGACGAACTTTCGTTGCGCGCCTCGTCATCCTGCGTCCAGAGCCATGGGTAATCCTCCTCCGTTGGCGCAACACCACTCTCCCAGGGATTGCGGGTGATGTATTGAAACTTCTCCTCCAGGTCGCGATCCGATCGGATATAGCGGTCAAAACGCTCCCGTTCCCAGACCGCACCCGTCCTGCCCTCGGTCTTGTTAATCTGGTGTGCCGAAAAGGATTTCACCGAACCCAAGAGTTCGCTCAACGGCCAGAACACTGCGTTCCCCTCGGCATCGTCGCCTTTCGGCCAGGGTTGGATGAGGAGGTGGACGTGGTCAGGCATTACACAGGCGGCAAACAATTCGTAGCGCTGGTTATGAAAATGGAGAAGCGCATCCAGGACAAGGCTGCGCGCCGCCGGTGACAGGCAATGGCGTGATCGGGTGCCCATCGTGATCGCGTAAATCGCCCACGGTTTTTCGAAGTGCGGAAGCCGGCGACGATGATACCGAACGGCACCTTTCTCCCCACTCTCAGGCAAAGTTCGCGACGGTGGGACACCTTCGCCAGCACGCGAGACGCGTGCGCTACCCGGAGTTGCCGCATTCGCCGCTGCAAAAAGCGGGAGCGGGTCTTCCTTCCTCGCGCCGGTCCGCAGCGAAACCGGCACGCCTAACGGCTCCAGCCAGCGCTGCAGGACGGCGTAATGCTGCTCGGCCAGAATCTGCGTTGGCGCCATCAGGGCGGCCTGGAAGCCGGCCTCGACGGCGAGCAGCATGGCCGCAATTGCGACCACGGTTTTACCCGACCCGACGTCGCCTTGCAGCAGCCGGTTCATCGGAATAGTCGAACTCAGATCGCTCCGCAGTTCCTCGATCACCCGGGTTTGCGCGCTCGTTAGGTCAAAAGGCAACGCGCGCAGAAAGTGATCGAGTAAATCTCCCGGCCCGCAATGGATCACTCCGTTGCGCGACCGGGCACGTGCCCGGCGCGAGGAGAACAACATCTGCATGGCGAAAAATTCCGAGAGGATGATCGTTTCGCGTGCGCGTGCGAGAGATTCACCCGAGGACGGAAAATGAATTTCCTGCACGGGCCGCGGGGCGGGCGTCGCTTCAAGCCCAGCCGGCAGCAAAGTCTGGGTGCCATCGTCTTCCCACTCCTCGAGCAGGCGATAAATCAACCCGCGCAAAACCCGCTGCGACAACCCTTCAGTCGCGGGATAGATCGGCGTGATCCGTCGGAAGTGTATCGAAATTTCCTCGTCGGTTTCGATCACCTCAAACTCCGGGTGCTCCATGCAAATGCGCTGTCCGCGCAGGCGCGGCTTGCCGAAAACGACCAGACGCTGACCGGTCATGATCATCTTCTGGACGTAATGAAGATTGAACCAGCGCAGGACCAATGGCTGGCTGAGGGCGTTTGCCCCGTCCTCCTGCAACGTGGCCTCGAAAATTTTCTTCCCTCGACCGAAGTGATTGAAACGCGTCTTCACCACTTCGCCGCAGAGGCAGATCGGCTGTTCACTCTCCTCGCGCGGAAAACCGGCAAACTCGCGCCGGTCTTCGTAGCGTCGCGGATAATGCGTGAGCAGATCGCCGACCGTCTCGACCCCAAGCCGGCGCAACTGGGTGCTGCGCGGGCGCGGTAGCCAGGTGATCTCGCCTAACAAATCTGCACTCGTTAGGCTCATGTTCCGGCCGGGATGCTGGTGCGGACCGCCTCGACCTGCATCTGCAGGCGAATCTCGCCTTCGTACTCGTCGCTGTTGACCCGAAACGCGATATCCCACGGCGGCTCGGGCAATGGCTCTTCCACGCCGCCGAAGAAAATCGCCCGCTGACTCCGGCCGTGTTGCCGCAAACGCAAGACGAGATGTTTCTCTTTCAGGATTTGCGGAGGAGCAGCCCGCTCCACACCGCGCAGGAGGAAGAGCGGCTGTGGATTGCTTTGGCCGAAGGGCTGCAGGAGCTCGTGCCAGCGGAGAAAGTCCCAATTCAAATCACGCAGGGTCAGCTCATCGTCGAGATGAAGGACGGGCTCGAGGTGTTCCGCGGCGATCATTTCGCGACAGACTTCCTGAAACGCGGTGCTGAATTCCCGGAACTTTTCTTCTCGAATCGTTAGGCCGGCCGCCATTTCATGTCCGCCGAATTTCTCGAGAAATTCCGCGCAGCGCCCCAGCGCCGCGACCAGGGACAGGCCATGAATGCCGCGTCCACTTCCTTTCCCGAGTCCCGTTTCATCGAAACCCACGATCACTGTCGGCCGATGGTAGCTGCGCGCGATGCGGGAGGCGACAATGCCAAGAACGCCCGGATGCCAGGCGCGATCGCCGATCACAATCGCCGGAGCTTGGGAAAGATTTTCCTCCCTGATCCGCTCTTCCACCGCTTGCACGATTTCGCGCTCGACGTTTTGCCTCTCGCGATTCTGTCCATCGAGTTCGCCGGCCAGCGCGCTGGCTTCAGCCGGATCGCTTGTCAGCAGCAGCCGCAGGGCTTTTTCCGCCGTCGTCAGGCGACCGGCCGCGTTCAGGCGCGGACCGAGACGGAAGCCGATGTGTTCGGCAGCAATCGGCGGCCGCACTGCCGCAACTTTCATCAGAGCGCCCAGGCCTAACAATCGCCGTCGCGCAATTTGGCGCGTCCCGTGATGAACCAGAATCCGGTTTTCTGCCTCGAGCGGAACGATGTCGGCCACGGTCCCGAGCGCGACAAGGTCGAGCCGTTGTCGCAGGTCGAAATCTGCCAACGGGCGCGTTTTGAGCAGAGCATGGCAGAGTTTGAAGACGATACCGACGCTGCACAGGTAAGAAAACGCGCCGTCGACGGTCTTCGGATTCACCACCGCAACACAATCCGGTAATGCGCCTCTCGGTTCGTGGTGGTCGAGCACGATGACGTCCGCACCTCGAGCGCGGATCTCGGCGATCTCCTCGCACGAGCCGGTTCCACAATCGACCGCGATGAGGAGCTGTGGCTGATGTGCCTGCCAGCAACGCTCGATCCCTTCCGCGCTCAGGCCGTAGCCTTCCTCCATCCGCGAAGGCAGGAAAAGCGCGGGCGTCGCGCCGTAGGCGAGCAGCATTTCGTTCAGGAGCGCGAGCGAGGTGACGCCGTCAACGTCATAGTCTCCATAGAGAACGATCCGCTCTTTGTTTCCGATCGCGCTCAGAATTCGATCCACCGCTGCCTGCATGTGTGGCAGCAAAAAAGGATCGCTCAATCGCCGGAGACGCGGCTGAAGGAAATCGGTTGCCTGCTCATCGTTGAGCAATCCTTTGCGTTGCAACAAACGCGCAATGCAGGGCAGGCCGCAGACGTGGTCCGAGAACCCAACCGCGTCGGTCGCGCCATTGGTGGAAGTTAGAATCCAGCGCCTCGCTCTTTTCATTTGACGGCCTCGTTAGGCAAAGATTCCGACATCGCCGTCAACGTAAACCACAAGCTCGAAGCGTGCCTTGCTCCAACTGGATGCAACGCCGCCTAGACGATTTCTGGAACGGGCGGAACGGCCGGGAGCAGCTGGTGCTTTGCGCATAGTTCAGCAAACATCTGGAAGCCCATTTTTTCTTTCTCGCCCTAGGAAAAACGCAGGCATTCTCGGAAGTAAAATTCGCAAAAGGCGCGTCGACTTTCTGGTTGGTTCTCAATCAGTCGATCGAGACTGGCGAGGTTGTCCCGGGCCACCGACCGCAACGCAGATCCAATCGCCGCCTTTTCCGGGTAATCCGGCCGGACCATCCAGAGTGCGTAAACAAACGGCAGGCCCGTCGCCGTTTTCCATTCCGCCCCAAGGTCGAACAACTGGCAATTCCCATCGGATTCTTGCCGAAAGTTGATTGCCTGGTCGCCAATCAAAAGCAGGCCACGCTCCGGGCTCATTTCGCCCTCGCGAACAAATTTCGGGGCGACTCCCACTTCGCCTAACAAACAATGAAGAAGGTTGATCGAGGTCTCCGATGCAGGATCGATCACCACCTCGCGCAAGCGCTCGATCGGGTCGCGGTGCGCGAGGATAACGCTGAAAACCGGGCCATCGGAAGCGATCGCCAACTGGTCGACCACCGAGTAAATCGGATGGCGCAGATATTCGAAACTGGAGACGAGCGCGACGTCCAGTTCGCCAGCCGCGAGCATTCGGCAGAGGACCGAGGGATGATCGAAATGCACAACGCCGCGCCAGCCGTGGATAAGTGGGAGAGCGTTGAGATATTTTACGCACCCAAGACGGAGCGAATCGAGCGCCGGCACCTCAGGCGCAGACGAGTTCGCCCGCGGCGTGCGGCGCCGA
>JBBPZW010000084.1:0-6914 GCA_038198475.1 Chthoniobacterales bacterium
CCTGCGCGAAGATCGCGTGAACGAAAACGTCTCGCGCGTCAGCAGCGTTCCGCGCGTCCGCGAGATCCTGGTCGATCATCTCCGTCGTTATGCCGCGACGAACGATCTCGTGATGGAAGGCCGCGACATCGGTTCGGTCGTTTTTCCGGACACGCCCTTCAAGTTTTACATCGACGCTTCACCGGAGATTCGTCTCCGCCGGCGCGAAGCCCAGGGACAACGCGACCGCATCACCGCACGCGACGAAGCGGATTCGTCGCGCCGCGCCTCACCACTCATCATCGCGGAAGACGCGCACCTCATCGACAGCTCGAACCTGACGATCGACGGCGTCGTTGGAGAAATCATTGGCCGCCTGAAGTTGAAGGGCCTAACGATCGCGCGGTGAATCCCTGGTATTTCACCTTCTACCATCTCACCCGTTTCATTGCGCGGGTCTTTTTTCGTTTTCGCGTCGTCCATCCGGAACGCCTCATCCAGGAAGGGCCGGTCATTCTGGCGATGAATCATGAGAGCTATCTCGATCCGCCCTTCGCCGGCATCGGCTGCCGACGCGCGATTTATTTCCTCGCGCGTAAGACACTACTCGATGTCCCGGTACTCGGTTGGATTTTACCGAAACTAAACGTCATCCCGGTCGACCAGGAGGGCGGTGATCGCAGCGCGTTGAAAGCACTCATCCGCATTCTGCGCGCGGGCCACGGCACGCTGGTTTTCCCGGAAGGCTCGCGGACGCTCGACGGGAAACTCCAACCGGCCGGGCCCGGAATCGGTCTGGTCATCGCAAAGACGCTTGCCCCGGTTGTGCCGATGAGAATTTTCGGCGCCCGCGAGGCGCTTCCCCGCGGCGGCGGCAAGCTGCGTTTGTGCCCAATCACGATCGTCGTCGGTGAACCGATCCATTTCACCAGCACCGACACCGAGGGTCACGGCCGCGAAGTCTACCCGCGCCTCGCCCGGAAGGTGATGGACGCGATCGCGGCGCTGCATCTCTAGGCATTGCGGCTCGCTTGTCCTCGCCGGATACTCCTCGATGGAGTCACCTAGTCCACCCGCGCGCCCTCCCGGCGAGACGCGCGCCCCGGCGAGTGGCTTGAAGCTGATGCTCGGTATCCTGGTTGTCTTCGCTCTCCTCGCGGGTTATGGACAATGGCAGCATTACCGGCGGGCGAAAACCGAGACGGTCATGATCGTTCCCGCGCCTAACGTTTCGCCGGCGCCTTCCCCTAACGACCACTAACGAACGAACAAATCGTCACGAGCACCGTTTGTTTCGAATAACTGAAGACCGATTTGGTCTTACCATTTTATGAAGAGAACCTTGCTACTTCCGATCCTCGCCAGCCTCGTCCTTGGTGTTGCCTGCCAGAAGCAACAGACCGAAGCGGAGCGAAACGCCGAAATCGAACGCCGGGTGCAAGAGCGACTCCATTCTGAACGCTCGGCTGACGATCGGCAGAAGATGGCCGAGCGACAGGCCACGTTAGAAGCGCGCATCAACGCCCTTGCCGCCGCGCAAAAACGTCCGACTGCCTCGACCACGGCGGAGCCTAACGAAGCCTCTTCCGTTTCGGCGAGAACTCCCGCACCCGAAATCGAGACGGAAAGCGGATCGTATTCCACTTTCTATCGCAAACTGGATCCCTACGGCGACTGGATGGAAACGAGCGATTACGGCTACGTCTTCCAGCCTCGTCAGGCCGCGCAGGTCCGCGATTGGCGCCCTTACACCAACGGGCACTGGGTTTACACCGACGCCGGCTGGACCTGGATCTCGGACGAGAAGTTCGGCTGGGCCACTTATCACTACGGACGCTGGATTCGCCTGCGGAGCGTCGGTTGGGTCTGGGTGCCGGGCGAACAATGGGCGCCAGCCTGGGTTTCCTGGCGCAAAGGGGGTGACTATGTCGGCTGGGCTCCCTTGCCGCCGGAGGCGCAGTTCGATCGCCAGACCGGGATCCGGAATTGGGCCGACAACTATTACGACATCGGACCCGATCAATACGCCTTTGTTCCGGCTAACGAATTCGGCCGCAAGCTGACGGCGCGCGAAATCCTCCCGACCGAGCGTAACGTCACGATCATCAACCAGACGACCAACGTGACCAATATCGTCTACAACAATTCCTTCATCGTCGATCGCGGCCCGAGCTACGACGACCTCCGCGCCAAGAGCCGGCAACCGATCGAGCGTTATCGTCTCGAAAGGGCGCGCGAAGGGACAAGTGAAGTCCCTGTTTTTAAGGGCGAAGTGGTCGCGCTACCGACGGTTGATTTCCGCCAGTCGGAAGGCGCGACGCGGCCGAGCCGAGTCACCCGGACGATCGGCCAACCGGTCGTGGAACGCGGCTGGGCGGGAATTCAAAACGCCCAGGAAGCCGAGAAAGCACGTGCCAAGATGCAGGCGGAAGCGACTCCGCCGGCCAATCTTCCTCCCAAACGGTTCGTTAGGCCGGAGAAGCGAAACGTAACTCCGCCGCAACCTGCTCCGGTGCAGGCTGGCCGCCCTGGAAAACCCGCGATGCCACACACAACCCCGCTTGGCACACCGCGCCGCGCGCCCAGTATTCCACCACCAGTTTCTCCAACGGAGAGCCCGCGACCGAGTCCCACCGCCGCTGCAACGCCCCAGCCCAGCCCCAACCAAGCCGACCAAAACCGCCGGAATGTACAGGAAGAAAAGCGCAAACAACGCGAGCAACAGAAAGCGCGACGTCAGGCCGAGCAGCAGCAAAAGATGCAGGAGCGCCGCGGTCAAAAACCCGCGCGCCACGAAGCGTCGCCCGCTCCAACGCCGGAGCAGCCGGCGGAGGCCACTGCCAGTCCTTCCGCTTCTGAAGCTGAGACGCCCGCGCCCGATGCTTCGGCCACACCAGGCGCCGCGGAGAACAAAACCGCGGCCGAGAAGCGGCGGGCAAAGCGCGCCGAAAAGCGGGTAAAGAGAAACCAGCGCAAGGGAGAGGAATCACCCGCGCCGGACGCGACACCCGAGAGACAAAAGCCCTAACGAGTCTCTTCCGACAGCTTCCGCGCGTAGGCCAGGGTGTCGATCGCATCCGGCGTTTTGTCGCGCCGGATGGCTTTGATGCGCGGAAAGCGGAGCGCGAGTCCGCTCGCGTGCCGCTGGCTCGGCTGGATCGAATCGAAGGCGATCTCCAGCACCGTGTCCGGTTTCACTTCCAGGTAACGGCCGCGATCGCGGATCGTGTTTCGGCGAAAGTGCTCGGTTAGCTCCGCAATCTCGGCATCCGTCAGGCCGCTGTAGGCCTTTCCGATCGGTAACAACTGTCCGCTCTCTTCATCCCGGACGGCAAAAGTGTAATCGCTCAGGACATGATTGCGTTTCCCGTGCCCCAGCTCCGCTGCCACCACGACAACGTCGAGGGTGGCAAATTCCTTCTTCAGCTTAAACCAGGAAAGCCCGCGTCGTCCCGGCGTGTATTGGCTCTTCGGGTCCTTGATCATGAGTCCTTCATTCAAACGCCGCCGCGCCATCTGAAACGCGGACTCGATTTCCTCAGCCGAATGCGCCGGCGAAACCTCGGCAAACAGGAACTGCGGCGGCATCGTTAGGCCGCGGAGCAACTCGCGCCGCTCGCGTAAAGGCGTGCGGAGCAGCGATCGCCCATTCAACCAGAGAAGATCGAACGCAATATAAATCACCGGCACATCTGCCGCCGGTGCGGCGAAGAGATCGGCGCTCTCGGTCTTGCGCCCGAGCCTTTTTTGGAGATCGAAAAAGGTCAGCTTCTTTTCTTGCTCGAAAGCCATTATTTCTCCATCGAGAATCAGCTCGTCGACAAAACCACGCGCTCGTTCCGCGATCTCGTCGAACTGCCCGGTGACGCGACGTAGATCACGCGAAAAAAGTTCCACCCGGTCTGCGCCGCGATGCAGCTGCGCGCGAATGCCGTCGAACTTGTCTTCCACGTAAACCACCGACTCGTTAGGCGATTCGTCCGCGAAGCGCGCCCAGATCGCCTCCGCCGTCGGTTCCGGGCTGGCCAGCATGCATTTGATCGGGCGAAAAAGAGTCAGTTCCGCGCGATCGAGCTCGTGGCGCGCGGCGAAAAGCGCGGTCTGGCCAATGTCGCCTAACAACATGTGCGCTTCCTTCAATTCATCGAGCGACGCATCGAAGGCGCGCGCGATTGCCTCCTCGACCAGACCCTCGCGCAGTCCGATGCGCAGGTCGCCGGTGAGAATCTTAACGACGTATTGCGCTTCCAACGGCGAGAGTTTCTCCAAGCACGACTGGAGCAATTCTGTTTTCGCGACCGGGCCGCGCGCTCGATGCAGCGCCCCGAAAAGAGCGAGCGCTTCGCCTAACGAAAACGGTTCGGGTTTGGTTCGGCCCTCGAGCGCTTCCCTGGCCGCCTTGCTTGCGTCACCGTGGCTGCTGGAGATCTGGCGCAGCTCGGCGTTGCCGCGCCGGCTCGCGCCAAGAAGGGCGCGGTAAATGATCGCCCAGCCGGTTTGCAGGGTGCGCTGGTCGGTCTGGGCGAAAGGCTTGCCGGTCAGGAAAGTGGAGGCGATCCGGAGCTGTTCGGGAGCGAGGCCGCGCAGGTAATCGGAGAGAAGGCGGATCTTCTCCAGTTTGGCGGGCGTGGCCGCGATCCGCTCGCCGACCACGGCAAAGGTTGCGAATTCCGAATCGATTGACTCGTTAGGCGGAGTCGTCTCCGGGGCGAGCGCCGTGACGGCGCGGGAAGTTCCAAGCGTCAGCTCCATTTGGTTCTGTTCGGTCAGAGCCCATGCTTCCACTCCGCGGTCGCGCAGATCGCGCGCGAATTCCGCCGCAAACCCGTGCAGCGTGAGAACGCGCTGCGGTTGAACGAGCTCGACATAGCGGAGCAAGTCATCGTAATCGGCGTGATCCGAGAGGGGAAAGGCGGCATCGACCTGGTAGCGATAGATCGCATTGGGCTCGACCGCCCAGCCGCTGATCATGGCCACTCGCTTATTCGTTAGGCTCTGGATCATGCGGGAGCGGACCGCGCTCGGGGGACAGATCAGCACTTTGCCCGTGACCGCTTTCGGGTCGTAACGTTCGTAACCGCAAAAAGCCTGGCCGAACTGCTCGTAAATCCGCGTCATGCGATAGACCGAGCCGTGCAGCATCGGTTGGAGATCGGCCTCCGCGAGAGAGCAGAGAATTTCCTGCGCTTTGCCTAACGAATAGCCAAGCAAAACGGGCGTCGCCCCTTCCTCGAGCGCCTCCCGGCAAAAGGCGACGATCTGTTGCACGACCAGTTCGGTCGGCGGGAGGCGGTAGCGCGGCAGACCGTAGGTCGTCTCCATGATGAGGGTGTCGGCCTGCTGCCATTGGGTCGCCTCGGCGGAACGGCCGGGGCGCAGCTTAAAGTCGCCGGTGTAGAGCAGGCTGCCCGTCTCGGTTTGTAGAAAAAACTGGGCCGATCCAAAAATATGTCCGGCCGGCAGCAGAGTGATGTCGAGCCCGCGCACCTCGGATGGCTCTCCGAAAGCCAACACGTGCTCATGCCGTTCGCTGGGGAGCCGGGCCTGCATAAGTCGCGAAGTCCGTTCCGAAACGACAATCTCGTCGTGCGGCGCGATGTGGTCGCTGTGCGCGTGGGAAACGAAGGCAAACGGCTTCGCATCCCACGGATCGAGCCAGATATTTTCGTTAGGCAAATAGACCCCGCGCTCATACTGGACTGAAATCACGGCGGAAATTAGCTGGTCTTGCCGAAGTTCGCGACTCTGGGCGCGATTGACACCAGGGCGCTGATCTCGTTTGATGCACGCGTCGTGAGAATCCCGCTGGCCGCTCTTTGTCTCGTCCTCGCGAGTTGTGCCGGGGCCCCGCCCAAGCCCTACCAGGTGGAAAAGCCGCATCCCTTGCCGGTCGCTCTCAATCAGGACTTCGAGTTCCGGAAGGTGAAGCAATATTTCCTCGATCCCGTGGCGAAGCAGATCAGTGGCCAGGTCGATGCCTCGGTCCGGTTCGAGCGCGATTACCGGATGTTTGGCGCGATCACCGCGCTCGACCAGCACGGGCGGTTTGGAAATTATTTCGACTTTTTCTGGGTCGCCAAGCGGACCGCGGATTTGCGGGTGCGACTGGAGTATCGGCAGGAAAAACTGCATGCCTTCGTCCAGGCGCGCGAGGTGGAATACCCTCATGCCCGGGGACATCAACGGACTGAATTCGCGATTATTGGCGACGATTTCTTCGACGATGGGCGGGTAATCGCGTGGCGTGCTTCGCTCATCGTGGACGGCCGAATCGTGGCTGTGCGACGATCTTATCTCTGGGAGTAGCGCGCGTTCCAGCGCACACTCCCGTTAAATGCAAACGCATTTGTTAGTCCGTCCGCGCGCCAGCGCGGAATCCCGCCGCCCCGTCCCTGGCATCCGAGCAGGTTCGCCCCGCAGCGTAGAGCGAGCGCCGGTGCGAGTGATTGACAGTCTCCGGCGAAATTTTATCTTTAGTTAGTCGTGCAGTCCTCGATTCAAGTCGGCGTCAACGGTCCCACGGTGTGGGTCCGTGTAGCGGGGCGAGGCAGCTTCCTCAATAGTGGCAGCTTGAAGGAGTTTGCCCGCGAGATGGTGAATAGGGGCCATCGCGAATTCGTCTTCGATCTGGAGGAATGCGTGATGATGGATTCGACTTTTATGGGGACGATGGCAGGCATGGCGCTGCGCCTGAAGGAACTGGGCCAGGGCCGGGTACACGTCATCCACTGCGGCGAACGAAGCCGTGACCTGCTCTCGGGCCTCGGACTTGACCAAATCCTCGACCTCCAGGCAAACGGCACCGAGGCGCCCAAATGTGAGGCGCTTACCCAGACCAACGGCGATCCGGTTGACAAGTCGATCGCCGCCAAGCGCGAGCAGGCCGGCACGATGCTCGAAGCCCACGAAGCCCTTTGTGAGGCGGCCCCGGAAAA
>JBBPZW010000085.1:0-3726 GCA_038198475.1 Chthoniobacterales bacterium
ACATGATGAGCCCGACGAGGAGCCAGTTACGCTGCTTGCTCCGGCCCGACCAGACTGGTAACGGCTCGGAAGTGCGGGCGGTGACTGTGTGCATGCGAGTTAGACAAACGACTCGCGAAAATGTTTGTCAAACTTTGCGGACCGGACGCGCTCTCCGGGTAGCGCACCCGTCTCGGGTGCTGGCGACGGTGTTCCACCGTCGCGAACTTTTCTGGAAGCGATGATTTCGCTCGTGCCGGCATGCGGCAAAGTCCGTCGCGCTGGAACAGCGCGACCAGCACACGAGACGCGTGCGCTACCCGGCAGTCCGCCTTCCGGACAGGACATTTGTTTAACGAATATTCCGGCGCGTCCGGTCGGCAAAAATGCGCGCCGCGCGCCGGATTTCTTCCGCCACCTGCACCACTGGCGAGACAAACTTGGGCGTAAACCAGGGATACAAACCAATCAGGTCATGGGTCACGAGAATTTGTCCGTCGCAATGTTCGCCCGAGCCGATCCCGATCGTCGGGATGGCGATCGCCTCGGTAATCTGCCGAGCGGTTTCCGCCGCCACGATTTCGAGCACGACCGAAAAAGCGCCGGCTGCCTGCACCGCGCGCGCGTCTTCGATCAGGCGCTCAGCCGCTTCCGGGCCGCGGCCTTTGACTTTGTAGCCGCCTTCCAGGCGCACGTTCTGTGGCAGCATGCCGATGTGGGCCATGAGCGCAATATTTTCCCTAACGATCGCCTCGATTTGCGCGACGTGACTGACGCCGCCTTCCAGTTTCACGGCCTGCGCGCCTGCTTCCACGAGACGCCGGGCATTCGCGACTGCTTCCTCCGGCGTGTTGTAGGTGCCGATGGAAAGATCGGCCACGAGCAGGGCCTGCTTCACCCCACGCGCCGCCGCCCGGGTGTGGTGCAGCATTTCCTCGAACGTCACCTCGGTCGTATCCTCGTAACCGAGGACCACCATGCCTAACGAATCGCCAACAAGAATGATGTCGATCCCGCTTTCGTCGAGCAAACGGGCCGTCGGATAATCATAGGCAGTCAGCGCCGTGATGCGTTCGCCACGGCTTTTGCGGGCGCGAAAATCCTCCATCGTGCGCGACACTACCACTGCCGGGCGGAGCGCACCACCGAAGGTGAAGGCGACAATTCTTCAGTCAATTCGTGAATGGTCTTGGTGTGGCCTGGTAGAACGAGATTGGGCCGAATCTCCGCCAACGGATGAAGCACAAATCCGCGCAGGTGCAGGCGCGGATGCGGAAGCTGCAGGTCTGGTTCATCGATGGTGCGTGCGCCGTGATAAAGCAGATCGAGGTCGATCGTGCGCGAACGGTTGCGTTCGTGCTGCGACGGCCGGCCGAGGCTCTTTTCGATTTTCTTCAGCGCCTCCAGCAACTCGCGAGAGGAACCGCCATAGCCCATCTCGACGAGGGCATTGAGGAATTTCTCCGCGCCCGGTTCGCATTCCACCGGCTCCGTTTCGTAGATCGCCGAGGAGAGAAATGGAGGAGTCACGCCGGGAAGAGCGAAAATCTGTTCACGGGCGTTCGTTAGGCACTGGAACCGGTCGCCAAGGTTGGCTCCAAATGCAATGCCGGCTCTCATGCGGAGGTCGGGGGAGATGATGCGCCCGCGCTACAACCCGAGGACATCTTCCATGCTGTATAGGCCAGCCGGCCGGCCAATCACCCAGCGTGCCGCGCGCAGGGCGCCGACCGCAAATGTCTCGCGACTCGCGGCGCGATGGGTCAATTCCAGCCGCTCACCCGGTCCCGCAAAAAGGACGGTGTGCTCGCCCACGATGTCACCCGCGCGAACGGAGTGAGCCGGGATTTCATCGGCGCCTCGTTCCGACTGCAGAACCTCGAGCAATCGCTTGGCCGTCCCACTCGGCGCATCCTTTTTCGTCCGGTGATGCATTTCAACCACCTCGACGTCGAACTCCTTGCCTAACAATGCCGCGGCACGTCGAGTCAGGGCAAAGAGCGCATTGACTCCGATGCTGAAGTTGGCCGCATAAACGAGCGGGATCTGGTTGGCAGCCGCCGTGATCGCCGCCTTTTGCACAGTTGTATGTCCGGTTGTACCAAGCACAAGCGGTTTGGCTTTCGCGGCGCAGGCGCGGCAGACTTCTTCCGTCGCCTCCGCGAGGCTGAAGTCGATCACCACGTCGCAATTTTCCAGCGCCGGTTCGAGCGCGCCGCCGCGTTCGATTCCGCCCGCGATCGTTAGGCCGGAATCCCTGCCGGCCGCCGCGGCGGAGACCGCTTTTCCCATCCGGCCGCCGACACCGACGAGCAGGACCCGAGTCGTGGCGCTCACGATTCCAATTGCGCGAGAGTCTGGCGCAGCCGTTTCTCGTTCGCTTTGTTCATCCCGACGAGCGGTAACCGGCAATCGGCCGCCATCAGTCCGCGCCAGGCGAGCGCGGTCTTCGCCGGGACCGGGTTCGGCTCGATAAAGGCATCCTTGAAAAGAGGAAAAAACTTCTGGTGCAGGCTTAGCGCCTCCGCGGCCTTGCCCTCGAGAAAGAGGCGGACAAGCCGGACAATCTCCGCCGGGAAAAGATTCGAGACGACGCTGACCACGCCAACCGCGCCGACCGCGAGAAAAGGCAGGGTGAGCGAATCATCGCCGCTCAGGACGGTGAAAGTTTTCGGCAGGCGCAAAGCCAGTTCGCTCACCCGGTCGACACTGCCACTCGCTTCCTTGATCGAGACAATGTTCGGGCAATTCTCCGCCAGCCTAACGACCGTGTCGGCGGCGATGTCGACTCCGCATCTTCCCGGGATGTTGTAGAGCACGAGTTGGAGCGAGGTTTCGCGGGCGATCGCCTCGAAGTGACGGAAAAGTCCCTCTTGGCTCGGCTTGTTGTAATAAGGCGCGACGAGAAGGGCGCCATCGACTCCGACTTCTTCAGCTGACTTGGTGTGCGCGATCGCGTCGCGGGTCGAGTTTGAGCCGGTGCCGGCGATGACTTGGCAACGGGCGTCCGCCACTTTCACCGCCAGCTCGATCACGCGGTGCCGTTCGCCGCAGCTCAGGGTGGGAGATTCCCCCGTCGTTCCGACCGGCACGATACCGGTGATGCCGGCCGCGATTTGATTTTCGATCAGGCGCTCAAACGCCTCGACGTCGAGCTCGTCGTTTTTAAATGGAGTGACGAGCGCTGTGTAGGTACCGCTAAACATAATCGTTAGGCCAGGAGAAACGTACTCAGAGTTCGATCGTGCCGTCGAAGACAAAATCGGCCGGCCCGGTCAGAGTGACGTTGGTGAAATGGTCGCCCTCGCGGGTAAAATCGACGCTCAGGGTGTCACCGCCGCGGACGAGAACGTCGATTGGCCCGGAAACATTTTCGTTGGCCGCGAACAGAATCGCGCTCGCGACCACGCCTGTGCCGCAGGCGAGAGTTTCATCCTCGACACCGCGTTCGTAAGTCCGAATTGCGATCTGGTGCGGGCCGCGCTTCTCGCTGAAATTGGCGTTCGCCCCCCGGGGCGCAAAGTCGGGGTGATGCCGGAGCGCCGAGCCTAACGAACGGACATCGATGTCGTCGATCCTGGCCACCGGGACGACAACGTGCGGGACGCCACTGTCGACGTAGCCGGCGTGGAATTTTTCCCCGCCCACGCCAACTTCGAGCCCGAGTCGGAGATCGTTAGGCTCGCTCAGCTGGAGCGTGACCAGTTCGCCGACGAGTTGCGCACCGATGACGCCGGCCGGTGTTTC
>JBBPZW010000086.1:0-5615 GCA_038198475.1 Chthoniobacterales bacterium
ATTCTCGATTTCCCTCTCGCCTACGGTCAGGTCATTCCGGCAACCGACCCCGCAACCATCGCGCAGATCAACCAGGTCCGCGACGCTCAGGCCCTTTCCGATGTCACCGCCGGCCAAATCTGGCTGCAAATGGCGCACCGTTTCATGGCCGCGATTATTGGCCTAACGATTGTGGTGTTCTGGTTTTTCGCCAGGCGCGAGAAGAATATTTCACCGTTTCTGGTCAAGCTGGCGAATCTCTGGTTTGGCCTGGTTCTCCTCCAAATCACCCTCGGCGCCTGGACCATTTGGAGCAATAAAGCGGCCGACATCGCCACTGCGCATGTCGCGGTCGGAGCCATCACCTTCGCCACCGCGATCGCCATCTCCGCCACCGTCCTGCGTCTCCGCCAGGCAACCGTTGCGGCTGACCACTCCGTTCCAAGAGAGAAATTCATGGAGATCAGCGCACGATGAAGGCCGCGGTCATCGAACCACCAGCCGTCCCGCTGGAAAGAGGCTGGACGATGGCGGACCTCGCCCAACTGGTTAAAGCCCGCCTTACCTTTCTTGTTTTGGTCACGACCGCCGTCGGTTTCTACCTCGGCTGGCGCGGCCCGATGGATTTTGTCGCGCTCCTCCACGCCGTGTTTGGAACAGCCCTTGCCGCCGGCGGTGCCGCGGCCCTCAATCAATGGTGGGAACACAAGTTCGACGCCATCATGATTCGAACGCAGACCCGTCCGATCCCTTCCGGTCGAATGCTCCCGCGCGAGGGTCTGATGGTCGGCGCCGGCCTCGGACTCGGCGGCGTCCTTTACCTCGCGCTCGCGGTCAACCTGATCAGCGCCATCCTGGCCGCAGCCACGATCGGCATCTATCTCTTCGCCTACACCCCTCTGAAACGAATAAGCACCGCGAACACGCTGGTCGGAGCCATCCCGGGCGCGCTCCCGCCGCTCATCGGCTGGGCCGCCGCTCGCAACGATCTCGCTCTTCCGGCCTGGACGCTTTTCGCGATCCTCTTCTTCTGGCAGTTGCCGCACTTTTTCGCGATTGGCTGGATGTATCGCGAAGATTATGCGCGGGCCGGTTTCGTGATGCTCTCCGGCCGCGATTTGGAAGGTGCCCGGACCGGGCGTCAAAGTGTTTTCTTCACCGTGCTTCTTCTTGTCGCCAGCGTGACGCCGCTATGGTTCGGAATGGTTTCCCTCTTTTATCTGCCGGTCGCACTCTCGTTAGGCGCGGCCTTTCTTGGCCTCGCTTTCCGTTTTCAGACGCACCGCAGCCTGCCGACGGCGCGGCAGTTATTTTTCGCCTCCATTATTTACCTGCCACTTCTCCTCGGCGCCTTGGTCTTAACGAAACGATGAGTCATGCTTCCACGCTTGCGCCAACCCGCGCGCCTTTATCGTGGCGCGCGCTGGCCTGGAAAGCCACGCTCATTCTCATCCCGCTCCTGACGGCGGCGGGTCTCTTTTTTCTGCGCCAGGCCGAGGTAGCAAGATTGGCGCGGCATCAGTTGCCGAAGGATGGGATTGTTCCGTCCTTTCAACTCACCGATCAAAATGGGGAGTCCTACGGGTCCCAACAATTGTTAGGCAAGATCTGGATTGCGGATTTTGTTTACAGCACTTGTCCGGGTCCCTGTCCAATGATCAGCAGTCGGATGGGCGAGTTACAAAAGCCTCTTCGAGACACCGACGTTAAACTGGTTTCGTTCAGCGTCGATCCACAGCATGACACGCCGGCCGTCCTTCGAGAGTATGCCGCGAAGCTCAATGCCCAACCCGGGCGTTGGCACTTCCTGACCGGGGACAAAGACACGATTTACCGCCTGTCTCGCGACGGCTTCAAGCTCGCCACCGCGGAAGGTGGAGCGGCAGGTCCGATCCATAGCACCCGGATGGTCTTGGTGGATCGAAGCGGCGTGATTCGTGGTTACTACGATGCTACCGATGCCGACGCGGTCACCCGTCTCCTGGCGGACACAAATCATCTTCGTCGTGAACAACCGGACCCCGCCGCTGGAAACAAGGGTTCCTGAGTCTCACGCCGCCAATGCTGCCCTAAAGATTCCGCCACGTATAAAGACTGCGTCGGAACTCCTCCGCAGCACCTGATAATTTGATTCCCTGCAACTGAGTCGGAAAGAAAGTATTTCGGGAGCACGTTCGAGAAATAGCGCGTAGCAGGCATATCGCTCCCCGTAGTAGGTGTAGTTCAGCTCGACTAGAGCGTGTCATGCATCTTGGCTCACTGCCGGCGGGAGGCCGAATGGTAGCTGCGGTGCCCTCGCCGCAGAAGGTGCCAGCGGCGCCCTCGCCGCAAGGAACGCCGCCGCCTCGGTAGCCTCTTTCTGGAGGTCCCCGCGGCGAGGGCGCCGCGGATACTTGCTGCGACGAGGGCGTCGCAGCCACGGGCTGTGAGTCAAACGGTGACGATGCTGAAGCCGGCAGCTTGCTCACTCTCGCCTTGACCTGCGCCATCCCATTGGGCTGTAAGTCGAGATAATCACTGCCACCGGGGGCGGAATGCCGAACGGAAGCGCTGATCGCTACCCGCGGTCTTCTTCCGCGACCAAGCGGAGATAATCGCGATATTCGCCCTTGGGCACCCGATCGATCAGCCGGCTCATCTGGGCGAGGTCGATGAATCCTGCCCGAAGGGCGACCTCTTCGAGACAAGCGACTTTCAAGCCCTGCCGGTGCTCGATTGTTGCGATGTAATTGGCTGCCTCGAGCAGACTCGTTTGCGTGCCGGTGTCGAGCCAGGCCATGCCACGGCCAAGGAGTCGGACGTGGAGGGAGTTCTGGCGGAGATAAATCAAGTTGAGGTCGGTAATTTCCAATTCTCCGCGGGCCGAAGGACGCAGGCTGCGGCAGTATTCGACGACCTGATTGTCGTAAACATAAAGACCCGGAACGGCGTAATGGCTTTTCGGTTCCTTCGGCTTTTCCTCGAGGCTCATGACACGCCCGTCAGGGCCAAACTCGACCACGCCGTAGCGCTCCGGGTCGCGCACCTGGTAGCCGAAAATGCAGGCGCCCTTTTCGATCTCGAGCGCGTCCCGGAAAAAATCCAGCTTCCCATAGAAGATGTTGTCGCCGAGCAGGAGCGCCGCGCCCCGATCGCCGACGAAATCCGCGCCGATGAGAAAAGCTTGCGCGATGCCCTTGGGCTCCGGTTGTTCCGCGTATTCCAGATGGAGGCCGAGGTGCGAGCCATCCCCGAGGAAATCGCGCAGCATCGGCACGTCCTTGGGCGTGGAGATGATGAGAATCTCACGCAAACCGCCCAGCATGAGGGTCGCCAGCGGGTAACAAATCATTGGCTTGTCGTAAACCGGGAGGAGCTGTTTGCAGACGATCTTGGTCAGCGGATAGAGCCGAGTACCGGCGCCGCCTGCGAGAACGATGGCTTTCTTATTCATAGGGAACGCGTCCAGCCGATGAGTCGCTCCGACCATTCCTGCCAGAAGGCGCGCGCCCCGGTCCATTCGATCTTCGCCCTTCTGGTCAGCCAGGGACCGATGTCGTTCACAGAAGGTTTATCGAGCGTCTGGTCAAAGATGAAACCGCTCCCACGCCGGGCCAGCAACTCGCGGTCGTTACTCCGCCCGCCAATGCATTGATTGAGCGCTTCCAGTAAAACCGGCTCGGAGAGGATCGGCTTGTCCTCAATCGCCGCGCTAATCGTTAGGCCAAGAACTTTATTCAAGATCAATGCGCCTAACAATGTCCGGGAACTGGTGGCGTGCACGTGACCGATGTTGTGCCGTCGGAATAATCTCCGCAAGATCAGAGCGCAACGCGCCTGATCGAGGAAGAGATCGGAGGGCGGCCGATGTTTCTGATTCGCACGGAGCGCCTCCAATTCCCGCAGGGCAGAACCACTGGCTTGCCACTCAGCCTCGATCACCATCGCGTCGGGCAGATATTCGAATTGGGTGACGAGATCGTTGGTCTTGGCGCTGAGTTCAGCCGCGACCGGCGGGTGCAAGACGAAAGCCACGTGCGGCACATTATTTTTCTGCAGCGCACGCAATTCCATTTCCAGAAAAGGAAGGCTCGGGTCGGGCCAGCGATCGATCAGGTAGGCGGTTTGTTTCGCCTCGGGAGCCGGCGACGGGGACGAACGCCGCACGGGTGAACGCGCAACGCAGTCCTCAAAAAGCTGGTGCAACGGTTTGACCGTCTTCTCGACGCTGAATTCGCTCGTCATACGCGCTCTCCCGGCGTCGCCGAGTCGCGCGCGCAAGGAGGAATCTCGCACCAGTTTATCCAAAGCATCGGCGAGCGCTTCCCAATCACCCGGCGGCACAAGCAAGCCGGTCGCGCCGTCGATGACAGACTCCGGAATACCCGCCAGCGTGGTCGAGACGACCGGTTTCGCGCAGGCCATCGCCTCCATGATCACAGTCGGGAAAACATCGCTCGCGCCTTCGGCGTCAACCACACAGGCGAGGACAAAAATGTCGCAACCGCGAAGTTTGGAATAGACATCACCCTGCGAGAGCGAACCGCAGAGTTCCACGCGCCGGCTCAGTCTTAATTCCGCGATCACTTTCTCCAACTTCTCGCGCAAAGGACCGTCGCCGACGATCTGGCAGCGGAAATCGAAATTTCGCCGATCCAATTCCGCACACGCCTCGAGTAGGATTTCGAATCCCTTGAACGGAACCAATCGCCCAATACTGAGAATGGTCGTGGGACCAGGCGGCCGTTCCTCTTCTAAAGGCGACGGTAGATTCGCCAGGTCGAGCCCGTTGTAGACCCGATGAATCTTGCCCGCGGCATCGGGGCAGCGCTCCCGCAGCAGACCGCGGCTGTAGTCCGTCTCGACCGCCACAAATTCCGCCGCGTTGCAGATCTCACGGAGCAGGTCGTCCTGACCAAGGTCCGACATGAAATCCTGACCGTGGGCCGTGATGCTAAACGGGATGCCAGAAATTTCCTTCACGAAAAGTGCGGTATGCGCGGCGCGGTTCGCGAAATGGACGTGAAAATGGCGAATCTCTTTGCGGGTGAAGAGTTCGGCAAAATAGAAAGCATTTCGGGCACGCAGCGCGGCTTTGAAATCCGGACCGTATTTGCGCTCATGCAACTCGATCAGCGTTCGCGGCCAGCGCTCACTCTCGCGGGCGGTTTTTTCCCAGAGCGCCATGACCGGTGCCGGCGGCGCATAATAAACCGGCGCCCGGAAACGCGCGAAATGCTCGTGCCGCAGAGTAGTCAGCGGCGGATGGACGGCGCCGATCAGCAATTCGTAGCCGCGCCGTTCCAGCTCCAGCATCTCCATGTCGCAGAAGGTCTGGGAGAGGACCGGGTAGCGCGAATAGAGATAGCCAAGTTGCATGTGTGAGAATCCGGAAGGCTCGAACCGGATCTTAAATCAGGAGCAGGAAAGAAGCCGACCGGGGCCCTCGCAAAACCTCCGCGGGCGTCGGGCGAGCGACCTAGGAAAGGTTAACGTCCTTGCCCGGATCCATCTCATAATCCAACGGAAGATACTCCGACGTCTTGGGCTTGATCACTTCCTCGACAAACTTGATGTAGATCGGGTCCTCCCGAAAAATCGCCTGCTTGTCCATCGATTCAAAATCGATCGCGATAAAAAATGGCCACGGGTTTTCG
>JBBPZW010000087.1:0-4976 GCA_038198475.1 Chthoniobacterales bacterium
CAGGAAATCATTTGCGCGCAGCAGCACGGAATAGCGCGGAATGGCGAGATGTTGCCACGAGACAAGGGCGAGGCAGATCGAACAGAACGCGCTCACCGCCTGCGAAAAAAGGATGATTGATTTGCGGCGCAGCCGATCTGCGAGATGACCGGCCGGCAGGGAGAGCGCGACGATCGGAACGGCCGTGACCAAACCCACCAGGCCGAGCGCGGTGGCGGAGTGGGTGCGGGCATAAACTTCCCATTCGATCGCGATGGTGAGCATTTGCCGCCCGGCGATCGCGATCGAATTACCGATGGCGTAAAAGGCAAACCCGCGAAAGCGAAAGGCGGCATAGGGATCGCGTGCCGCGCTGGGGGATGGTGCGGTTGGAGAAGGGGCGTACGGTTTTCGCTCGGGCATCGTAGTGCGCGGGCGTTTCCCGGACGCACGAAATTGTAGAAGGGGGCGCGACCGTCGCAACTGCCGCCGCTTTACTGCTGGCCCGCGCCGTTCGCGGCGCGAGACCTCTAGAGGACGAAAGTGCTGCGCCGCCAGCCAGTTCGCTCGTTAGGCATATAACCGGCGCGGTTGCCCCGCACGCTTTGCAGGTGCACCGATTCGTTGGCGCCGGGCGCCTCAGGTGCTTCGGGCGCTTCCGGTGCCTCTGGTGGTTCCGGCGCCTCGGGCAGTTCCTGGCGTTCCAGTTTCTCGAGGCGCTGGCGCACGTTGGCGGGCAACTTCGCCCGCTCCTCCGGAGTCTCGATCGAGCCCTTGAAAAGCTCATTCCCTTTCGCGTCCTTCGCCGTCAGCGTTTTGCTGCCGTTGGCGTTTTCGATCTTCAATTCGCCTTGGTCATCGGAAAAAGTGATCGTCGCCCGGCCGAGGTCGATCCGGGTCGATTTCGTTAGGCCATCGTCCGTCGTGACGATGCGCAATCCGCGCACCGCCCGTTGCGCCTCATCCTGCGCCCGCATCGCCTGGGCCTTGGCCCGCGCGACTGCTTCGCGGACGGCGGTCATGTCCGGCGTATGGAAATCAAACTTCATCTTATCGAAATCGTCGAAGTTCCACTCCTTCTCATAACCGAAAGGGCCGCGACCGGCGGGCACATCCTTCTTCGCCAGGATGACGTTCAACTTCATTTCCTTGCCCTTGCGCATGATGGTGAACTCAACCGCGGTGCCGTCGGCGAAACTGCGCACCAGTTTCCCGAGTTGGCCCGGGTTGACGATCTGCTGGTCGTTCAACAGGCGGATGATGTCGCTCGGCTGCAGGCCGGCGTTCGCCGCCGGGCTTTTCGGGACGACGTAATCGATCACCACCCCGAAGCCTTTCGGCAAAGCCATCTGTTCCGACAGGACGCGCGGGACATCGGAGGTTTCGACCCCGAGAAACGTGACCGGTTCTTTCGGGCCCATGTCGTGTTCGTGAATATGCCGGCCCGGCGGCGCAGGAGGAGCGGGCGGGGCGGGCGGTACGGTCGGAGGCGGTGCGACCGGTTGAATGGATTGAACCGCGGGCGTGGACGGGATGGGGGTGGGCGATTGGGCGAAGACGGCGAGGGGAAAGGCAGCCGCCAGCGCGGTCGTTAGGGCGAGGTGTTTTTTCATGGCGTATTTTCCTGGTTATTGAAAGGAGACCGGCGTGAGGACAACCTGCTCCGCCGGATAGGAGACGCGCAGCGACGCCCCGGTCTGCGGGTTGCGCCACTGCATCGTCTCGCGGGTGTCGTAGCGGACCCGCCGGAGCAAGCGCTCCGATTGGTTAGGCGAGAAAACGAGACCTTCGTTGTGCTGATGATAAACGACGCGGGTGAGGGTGGACGGTTGCAGACCGGGATCATACGAGGCGGACGGCGCCGGACTGGTGCTCTGCGCGACGACCGGCTGACTGGCCGGCGGCTCGGCGAAGAAGGCGAGCCAAACCAGGACAAGCGCGGAGGCGGTCGTCAGGCCAAGACCGAGCGACCACCAAAGACCGGCGGGCCGCGACCGGCGCGGGAGCACACCAGCGGTCGCGCTCGCAGACGGTTGGGCGAGGGCGACTTCGATCCGGGCACGCAGTTCGTCCGAGACCGGCGCCGGTCGCAGCTTTTTCAATTCAGCTTCGAGTTCGGAAAAATCATCCATGGGGCTGCAAAGTCTTCTTGAGCGCGCCGAGCGCGTAGCGGTAGCGCGAGGCGGCGGTGTTTTGCGAGATCTCGAGAACGTTTCCAATCTCGGCGAAAGTGAGGTCGTTCCAGATTTTCAAGATGACGATCTCGCGTTGTTCATCAGGCAAACGCTCGATGGCCGCGGCGAGTTGCTGCTGGCCTTCGTCGATGCTCGTAAACTGCGGCTCGAAATGCGTGTCGGCATCGAGCGCGACTGCGGCTTCGCGCCGGGCACGGCGCTGTTCGCCGCGCAGGCGATCGAGCGCGGCTGAACGGACGGTGGCGTAAAGCAGGGCGCGGTTCTCGATGGAATGCTGGCGACGCCAAAACCGGACGAAGGCTTCCTGGACAACGTCCTCGGCTTCTGCCCGGCAATTGGTCCAGCGGCGGGCGAAAAGGAGCAGCGCGGGGCCGAGCTGTCTAAAACAGGTTTGCCAATCGTCTTCGCTGCGCGCGCTCTCCATTTCTTCTTCACGGTCTTTTAGATTGAGACGCCGCCAAATGCAGCTTTTGTCTAGCGACGTGAAAATTTTGTCCTACGCCGCTTGCTCTCTTCTTCTCTTCTGCAGCGCGGCATCGCTCTTCGCGGAGGAGGAAACGAAAACTGGAAACGCAAAATCGCTCGCCGCCGCGGAGACTGCATTCGCCCAGGAATCGCTCGACAAGGGAATGCGCAGCGCGTTTCTCCACGCGCTTTCCGCTGATGCGATCGTTTTCCAGCCCGGCCCGCTAAACGGCAAGAAAGCATGGGAAGCGAAACCGGAATCAAAAGGCGTCCTGCAATGGCAACCAGTCCTGGCGGCCACTTCGACTAACGGCGATCTCGGTTACACGACCGGTCCCTGGAGTTTCAAGCGAGACGCGGCGGACAAGGAGCCAACCGCCTTTGGCCAGTTCGTCTCCATTTGGCGCTGGGAAAACGGAGCGTGGAAACTGCGCTTCGATCTCGGCTCGAATAATCCCGCGCCGACCGGGCCGCCGGAGGAGCTGCAACTCGCCGAGAATCACGCGCCTAACGAATCGGCGAGCGACGCCGAGACAATCATGCGAGCGCGTGATCGACGTTACGCCGTCGACCGGGCCGGACAGCTAATCGACTGTGCGGAGGAAAATGTTCGGCTTTATCAACCGCAGAAATTTCCCATCGTCGGGAGCGCGCAAGCGGCTGCGGCTCTGCAAAAAGAGACGACGACGAGCAAGTTTGGTGAACCCAAGGGCGGCGAGGTGTCTCACGGCGGCGACCTTGGCTTTGTCTGGGGCGAATACATGACTGGCGCGGCGACGGAGGCGAGCGGCTATTACCTGCGAATCTGGCGCAAGGACCGGTCTGGCGAGTGGAAGCTCGCCCTCGATCTTATTCATCCTCGTTAGGCCAGCAGTGCGTTATCTGGCGGGCGAAATCGGTCGCAGGATCAGGTCGCCTGACCAATACGGGTCCGCCACTCCTTTTCGGTAGGCGGCGAGCGCCTCGGGCGAGGAGTTGAGGTGGAGGTTGCTGTAGCTCTGGTCCTCGTTCTGCCAACGTTCGTGCCAGTAGACGGCCGCTTTGACCCGCGGCAGGCGCGTTTTCATGACGTTGAACGCTTCCTCGATCCACTGCGCCTTGTTCCCAGAATGGGGAAATTCCCCAGTTGCCCATTCTGTGATCATGATCGGTTTCTGCGGATCGAGCCTGCTCAATTCCTGGTAGGGCCAATCGACCAAGGGCCAGAAAGGCGACCACGATTCATCGGCAAATTGCTGGCCGTAAACGCTCATCCCGAGCCAGTCGACGTAGTTGGAACCGGGATAAAAAGCGGGCGCAAAATTCCAGGTGTCCATCGGGAAGGAGTAATTGTTCGTCTGGAAAAGCCACTGAATGTTGTACGCTCCGCGCGCCCGGACCCGGTTGACGACAAAACGAAAAGCGCGCTTGAAAACCTCCGGCCCTGCCCACTCGTTAGGCTGGCCCTCCACCTTTTTGTTCCCGCCGTAGTAAACGCCCGACCAGGGAAACCAGTCGCCGTTCATCTCGTCCCCAAAGGAAACAATCATCGGGTGTCCAAAAGCGCGCGCCCGATCGGCCCAGTCATCGATGTAACGATTCCAAGTGCCGGCGAGAATGGCCTCGAGGCTGAAACGGTCCGGGCCTTTCTTTTGTTCGTAAGGCCGATCCCAGGGCGACCAGAAAACGAGCGGGAGCGAGCCGTGTCGCCAGATCACCTCCAGGTTGGCGGTCGGGAAATTCTGTTCACCCCAGTAGCTGGAGGAGGCGATGATGGCCTGGTGTTTCCCGACCATGGCCTCGAACTTTTCGATCGTCTCCAGTTCGACCGCATCCTCGGCTTCGCCGAAATCGATGTAGGCCCCGGTGTAGGCGCCCTTCTCCGGCACGACCACCTGCACCGGCACTTTGAACTCTCGGCGCGGCTCCTCCGGCGCCGATTTCCGGCAACCGGACAGCGCCAGCATGAGAGTGAGCGTGAAAAGCAGGTGCTTCACTCGTTAGACCCGGGCCGGGACGGAAGCGGTGCGTTCAAGTTTACCCCAGCTGACCAAGGCGCCCTTGAGCGCGCGGAGGATAGCCTTCCAAATCACATAACTCAGGAGTGGGCGATAAATCAGCCGCATCGGGATAATGCGCCAGGCGTGCAGAACCGGCTCGCGCTCGAGGATGCAGGCGAGGGTGGCCAGAATCACATCCATCGCGAGAAAGATGACGACAAAAGGAAGGATGGCGCGCCAGGCTCCGAAGGGAAGCGACGCGATCAGGAAGAAATCGACCAACGGAGTGAGAGCGACGAGCAGGATTTGGAAAAACCAGACGCTTGGGAGGCTGAACCAGCCGAGCGCGCGGTAACGC
>JBBPZW010000088.1:0-6374 GCA_038198475.1 Chthoniobacterales bacterium
CGCCAGTCGGCGGTAACTGCGTTTGTTAGGCGCCGCTTCCATCGCCACGAGCAATTCCGCTTCGGTGGCGTTTTCCGCATTCGGCTCCAGACAAGCGCTTCGCAACAATGAGCTTCAAACCACATCGCGCAAAAAGTACAATTACAAAATCTGGTAGGCGGAAACTTTTTTTGGCAACCGCTCTAGTTGGCGCGCCTCCAATTCCTCGCGGATAATCGGCCATGCTTTACGTCGTGGGCACGCCGATCGGAAACCTCAACGACATCACCCAGCGCGCGCTGGAGATTCTGCGCACCGCCGATCTGATCGCGGCCGAAGACACCCGACACTCGGGAAATTTGTTGCGCCATTTCGAGATCCGGAAACCGCTCGTGAGTTACCACGAGCATAACGAGGCGATGCGCACCGCCGAACTGGCGGAGCGGCTGGTGGAGGGCGAAATCGTGGCGCTCATCACCGACGCCGGCATGCCCGGGTTGTCGGATCCGGGAGCGCGCTTGATCCGCAAATGCATCGAACTGGATTTGCCCTTTACAATCGTGCCCGGCGTCTCCGCGATCACGACCGCATTGGTCGGCTCCGGATTTGGAATGGAAAGCTTTTGCTATCGTGGCTTCCTCCCCGTGAAAAGCGGACAGCGAGAGCGCGAATTGAAAGCAGCCGCTGAGCGGACGGAAACCACGATCTTTTTTGAGTCCCCCTACCGCCTGAACAAAACCCTCGCCGCCTGCGTGGAGTTGATGCCGGAGCGTCGCCTTTGTGTGGCGCGGGAGTTGACCAAGAAGTTCGAGGAATTCCGCCGCGGGACCGGCGCGGAGCTGCTCGCACATTACGAAGCGCGCCCGGCCAAGGGAGAGATCACCCTTCTCGTCGCCGGAAAGGATTGAGACGCACTTCGTCTCAAAATGCAGCCGGACTAAGCGCCGGTGCCGAATCGTTGCCGAATGAGCGATGCTCCGAAGACGATTGTTGGGAAGAATTTTTTCGCGACCAGTTACAACATCTTTCGCGAGACACTGCGCCAATGGCTCGACGACAAAGCGCCCCAACTCGGCGCTGCCCTCGCCTATTACACTGTCTTCTCTCTCGCGCCCCTTATTCTGGTTCTCCTGGCCGTTCTCGGCCTCATCTTCCGCAGTAATCCTGCCGGCGCCTGGGAAAAGATGACCCAGCAACTTGGGTATTTTCTCGATCAAAGCGCGATCGATGTGATTCGCAGCATCGCGCAGAAAGCATCCTCCAAGGAAAAAAGCATCTGGGCAACGGTGATCGGAATTGCGCTCGCTATTTTTGGCGCGAGCGGCGTTTTTGGCCAGCTGCAGGATGCGCTCAACACAATTTGGGGAGTGAAAACGAAACCCGGAGCCGGAATCCGCGATTTCCTGCGCGGTCGTTTTCTTTCCTTCGCCATGGTTGGCGGTATCTGCTTTCTGCTCCTCGTTTCCATGACGATGGAAAGCCTGCTCAAGGCTTTTAGCCACTACATTCAGGCCATGTTACCGGGCGGGATTGTCATTGCCGTGGCAGTCTACCTCATCTTCGATCTCGCCATCGTCGTGCTGGTGCTGGCCATGATCTTCAAGATTCTTCCCGACGCAAAAATCCGTTGGCGCGATGTCTGGGTTGGCGCCTTGATGACCGCGTTCCTTTTCGTTCTTGGGAAATGGGCGCTTGGCTTATATCTCGGCAGCGGTTCTGCCTCTTCCGCGTACGGCGCAGCAAGTTCGCTCATCACTTTGCTACTCTGGGTCTATTATTCTTCGCAAATTTTGCTTTTTGGGGCGGAGTTTACTCAAGTTTACGCTGACTACTTCGGCGCGCACATCGAACCCGACAAACACGCCGTGCGGGTGAAAAGAACCGAGATCGAGTTGCCGAAAGACTAGGCACGGATTGCCGCAGCGAGCGGGACGGCGTTCACCCGACCGGCTGCTTGCTGGATTTCCGCTTGTCAAAACAACCAGTCTGTGGGACTTTCACCGACTTTTCCCAAGGCTATGGCTTACGCAATTATTAAAACAGGCGGGCGGCAGTATCGCGTCGCAGAAGGTGACACGATCGACGTGGATCTGCTCGAAGGCGACGCCGGCCAGAAGATGACTTTCGACGACGTGCTCATGCACGCGGACGGCGACAAACTCACCCACGGCAGCCCCTCGGTCGTCGGCGCGAGCGTGACCGGTGAAGTGGTCGAGCAGCGCAAGGACAAAAAGGTCATCGCCTTCAAATATCGCCGCCGCAAAGGCTATCACCGCACCGTTGGGCATCGCCGTAAATTGACCCGGGTGAAAATCACTGGCATCAGCCTTGGCTCGAAATCGAAGAAAGCCGCGGCGAGCAAAGAAGAAACCGAGTAATCAGACTCAGCACCTAATTTTCCAATGGCTCATAAAAAGGGACAAGGCAGCGTCAAGAACGGTCGCGACAGCGTTAGCAAACGCCTCGGCGTGAAAAAATTTGGCAGCGAAAGCGTCGTCGCAGGTAACATCATTATCCGCCAGCGCGGGACGAAGTTCCTGCCCGGAAAAAATGTCGGCCTCGGCCGCGACTACACGATTTTTGCCTTGGTTGATGGCCAGGTGCGTTTCGATCGCGCCGGTCGCCGGGTCAATGTCGTTCCGGCTGAGACGGCCTCCGCGAACTGACTCCCGGCCCCCCGCCCCGTTCGTTAGGCGCGCCTCTCCCGGAACGTCCGAAGCGCGGCGCATTGCGCGTTGTGCCAAAACCGCTTTCGGATATAACGATTGATAACCGCGATGAAATACACCACCTATCTCCTCTTCGGCGCCCCCGGCAGCGGCAAGGGAACCCAGGGTCGTTCGCTCGGCTCCATCCCGCGCTTCTTTCATTGCGCCTGCGGCGATGTCTTTCGCACACTCGACACCCGCACCAGGGTCGGCCGCGCCTTTCTCGAATACTCGAGCAAGGGCGAACTGGTGCCGGATGAAATCACCGTCCAGCTCTGGCAGGCCCGCATCGATGCCGCGGTCGACGCACACGAATTCAAGCCCGACATCGACGTTCTCGTCCTCGACGGAATCCCGCGCAATGTCGGCCAGGCGAGGATTATGGATCAGGTGATCGACGTGAAAAAAGTCTTCCACCTTTCCTGCCCTGATCGCGACCAGCTTTTCGTCCGTCTCAAAAAGCGCGCTCTCAAAGACAACCGACTCGACGACGCCAACGAAGAAGTGATCAAGCGTCGACTCGAAACCTACGAGAACGAATCCAAGCCGGTGCTGCAGCATTACAGCGACCGCGTGCAGATGGTCGACGCCATCCAGCCGCCCGCCAAGGTGCTGCTCAAAATTCTCGAGACGGTGGCCAACGGCGATCATGAGCCAACAGCAGTTTGAGAGTTTTACCGCCTCCAGTCTCTACTGCGAGAAATGCCAGGCGGCCATGCCGGTCCGCGAACGGCTCCTGCTCGTTCTGCCCGACCGCGAGCTCTACGACTACCTCTGCACAAATTGCGGCTCATCTGTCGGCCAGCGTGAGGTGACCGCAGGCGACAAATTAATGGCGCAAGCCGCCGCTCCGAGACGCCGGCGCCGGGTCGCCGCGCCCCACGGTTTGATGCCCTAAGGCGGCATGCGGATCGTTTTCATCGGCACGGGCGAAATCGGTCTGCCAAGCCTGCGCGCGCTCCTCTGCGAGCCAGAGCACCACCTGGTCGGCGCAGTCACGCAACCGGATAAACCTGTCGGACGCGAACAGCGGCTCACCGCCCCCGTGATCAAAACCGAGCTTGCCGGCACTTCGATCCCGATTTTTCAACCGGCGCGAATCCGGCATGAAGATGCGGTCGCGCAACTCCGCGCTCTCGCGCCGGACCTGATCGTCGTGATGGCTTACGGCCAAATCCTGCCTACGAGCGTGCTCGAGATTCCGCGGATCGCCTGTCTGAATCTCCACGCTTCACTCCTGCCGAAGCATCGTGGTGCGGCGCCGATCCAGGCGGCCATCGCCGCGGGCGACGCGGAAACCGGGATCACCGCCATCTACATGGACGAAGGGCTCGACACCGGCGACATGCTCCTGCAAAAAACGCTCGCCATTTCGCCTAACGAAACCGGCGGCTCGCTGCATGACCGCCTCGCTGAGCTCGCTCCGGAAGCGTTGCAGAGCGCGCTCAAACTTCTGGCCGGCGGAAATGCGCCGCGCATTCCGCAGCCGGCAGCCGAAGCGACCTACGCGCCGAAACTGACGCGTGAAAATGGAAAGGTCGATTGGTCGGAGCCGGCGGAATCGATCGAACGCAAGCTTCGCGCCTACGACCCCTGGCCCGGCGCCTTTACCCAGGTCAGCGACGACACGGGAAAAATTCGGAACCTGAAAATCTTTCGCGGTTCGGTCGGCGAAGAGGATGCCGGCGCGCCGGGAAACCTCTCCAGGCCTAACGATACCGAAATCTTCGTCGCAACCGGCTGCGGCGCCCTTCGCCTCGAGGAAGTTCAGCTCGAAGGAAAGCGCCGGATGAGCGCTGCTGACTTTTTCCGAGGTTTTTCCTCCCCAAGATTGCATTTCTGATCGATCATCCCGCCGGAATGGAAAGTGCAAAGCCGGCTTACAAACGGATCGTTCTCAAATTAAGCGGCGAAGCGCTGCGCGAAACCGGCGCCCGCGACACGATCTCGCCCCACATCGTGAAGGAGATCGCGCGACAGGTGAAAGAGGTCTACGACCTTGGGGTCCAGATCTCGATCGTCGTCGGTGGTGGTAACATCTGGCGCGGCCTCGCCGCCAGCCACCGCGGGATGGACCGGACGACGGCGGATTACATGGGCATGCTTGCGACCGTCATCAACGGCCTCGCCTTGCAAAGTGAGCTCGAGCAAAGCGGCGTTCCGATCCGCGTCCAGACCGCGATCGAAATGCAAAACGTAGCCGAGCCATTCATCCTCCGCCGCGCCGTGCGTCACCTCGAACAAAACCGCGTCGTCATCTTCGTCGCCGGCACTGGCAATCCCTATTTCTCCACCGACACCACGGCCGCCTTGCGCGCGAGCGAGATCGGGGCCGACATCATCCTCAAGGCGACCAAGGTCGATGGCATCTACGACAAGGATCCGAAGCTGCATCCCGACGCCAAACGCTACGAGACGATCAGCTTCAACGAGGCCCTAACGAAAAGATTAAAGGTTATGGACTCGACCGCTTTCAGCCTCTGCATGGATAACAAAGTCCCAATCCTGGTTTTCGACATGCACCAGCCGACAAATGTGCGTGATGCCGTTCTCGGGAAAAAAATCGGCACCCTCGTGATCGATTAACGATTGCGATTCAAGCTACCGCAGCTTTCTTTCAGCCTTTATGAGCGCCGACGAAATCATCCTCGAAGCCGAGATGGCGATGGAAAAAAGTGTGGACTACATGATCCACGAATTCGCCAGTGTGCGGACGGGCAAAGCCTCGCCTGCGCTGGTCGAAAACGTCGACGTCCAGGCCTACGGCTCCGCCATGAAATTGAAGCAACTGGCGCTAATCACCACGCCGGACCCGCGCCTGCTGGTGGTGCAGCCGTTCGACGCCTCGACCGTCCGCGACATCGAGAAGGCATTAAAAGAGTCTAAGATCGGCATCACCCCGCTGGTCGATGGCAAACTCATCCGCCTGCCTATTCCCGAGCTCTCGGAAGAACGCCGCAAGGATCTGGTCAAGTCGCTCAAACAAATGGCGGAAGAGGCGCGCGTCCGCGTGCGCGCCAATCGTCGGGCGGCGATGGACGACGCGAAGAAACTGGAGAAGGCCGGCGAAGTGACCGAAGACCAGTTGCGCGATACGGAGGCGGAAATTCAGAAGCTCACCGATCGCTTTGTGAAATCGATCGATGAACATCTCGAGCGCAAAGACGCCGACGTGATGAAGGTCTAGGTCGATCCGATCTCGGCGACGCGCGTCGCGACTTCCTCGACGCTGACCGCTTTCATGCAGCGAAAGTCGAGTGGGCATTCGCGCAAAAAGCAAGGACTGCATTCCACCTGATGCCTAACGACCTTGTTTCCGCGCCAAAGTGGACCGGTCAGGGTTGGCTCCGTCGAACCGAAGACTGCTACGACCGGGACACCGAGGAGTGCGGCGAGGTGCATTGTGCCAGTATCGTTCGTTAGAAGGAGCCGGCACTCTTGCAGTTTTTCTATCAACTCCTCGAGCGTTGTCTGGCCAATCAAGTTCCGGCATTGATCGCCGAGCGCCGCCGCAATCTCCGCCCCAATCGGTGCATCCTTTTCCGTTCCGAACAGAACCCATTCCCCGCCGGTCGCCCTGGCGACCGCCGCGAAATGTTCCGGAAACCAGCGCTTCGCCGGCCCGTATTCCGCCCCTGGGCAAAGCCCGATTTTCCCAGCCGCTCCCTTTGCTCGTGCCGGTGCCAC
>JBBPZW010000089.1:0-19583 GCA_038198475.1 Chthoniobacterales bacterium
AATTCAAGTCGCCCGGCTGGCCGGTTTACCCCAGGAACTTTTGAATCGCGCCAAGGATATCTTGTCTCACCTTGAAAAGCCCAATGGCGCGACCGAAACACGAGAAGCGCCCCGAAAGAAACGAGCGCGCAAGTCGCCGCCGCGTGATGAAAAACCGCAGTTGGACTTGCTTTAGCCGCAGGCGGCAGCGGCGTTGCAAATTTTTCCCTGACGGGCCCAAGCCCGTTCTATAATAACTAACGATTTCATCATGGCGGTAAAGAACGAAAGAGATCTGAGCGACCAGCAGCGTGGCTATTGGCTGAAGGCCGTGGCCGCGATTGAGCTCCGAAACTTTGGCTACGCGATCGATCTCCTGCAGAATCTGCTCAAGCAGGTCCCCGAATTTCTCACCGGCCGCCAAATGTTGCGCCGCGCGGAAGTGACCCGGGCCAAGACGGAAAAAAAAAGCTTCTTCAACATCTCAACCGCGCCACTCGCGGTCATGAAGGCACAGCGAGAGCTGAAGAAAGATCCCGCGAAGACGATCGAGCTGGTCGAGAAGGTCCTGGAGATGGAACCCTACAATCAGCAGGCAAACATGCTTCTGAAGGACGCGGCCGTGGCGGCGGATTTTCCAGAGATCGCCATCTTCGCGATGGAAACACTGCTCGAAAACGCGCCGCGTGACGTCAAAATCCTGCATGAGCTGGGCCGCCTTCATGATCAATACGATCAAAGCGACAAAGCCGTAGATATCTACAATCGCATCACCGAAATAAATCCGGTCGATCTCGAAGCATCCAAGCTCGGAAAAGACGCCGCCGCCCGCGCTTCGATGAAACAAGGTGGTTGGACCGACGCGGAGAGCTATCGCGACTTGATTAAGGACAAGGAAGTGGCGGTCTCGCTCGAGCAGCAAAGCCGCATCCAGTTGACCGGCGAATCGCTCGAACAGCAGATCAACGAGACGTATGAGCGGCACGAAGCCGAACCACAGAACATCGACCTGGCCAAGCGCCTCGGTGTATTACACGACCAAAAAGACGATTTTGAGGGCGCGATCGCCTGGTACCAATACGCCGTCGACCTAACGAATCGAAGCGACCCGGGATTGGTTCGAAAAGTGACTGACCTGAAAATGCGACGGCTCGAACGGCAGATCCGCGATGACGAAGAATATCTCGCGCAGCACGGAACCGACGCGGAGGATTATGCGGAGAAGGCGGCCGCGCTCGAGGCCGCGAAACGGCAGCGTGCCGAGATCCTGATCGACGACGCGCGCAAGCGCCTCGATCGCAACCCGACCGATCTGCAATTGCGCTACGAGCTGGGCGAACACCTGACCCATGCCGGGCAATATCACGACGCCCTGCCCGAACTACAGCGCGCTCGCCAAAGTCCAAACGCGCGCCTGAAGGCGATGAACTTACTCGGCCAATGTTACCGCGAGCTTGGGATGCTCGATCTCGCGGCCAAGCAACTCGACGACGCGGCCAATGAAATGTTGGTCATGGACGTGGTGAAAAAGGAGATCGTTTACAACCTCGGCCTGGTTTACGAGCAAATGGGCCACACCGAAAAGTATGTCGACGCGATGAAGAAAATTTACGAAGCCGACTACGGTTATCGTGACGTCGCCGCCCGAGTGGAAAGCTCCTACAGCAAGTCTTCGGGAGAAATTTAGAAGCCCGCTGCCAATCAAATCGAGGGCGTGGCGAACCACGCTCTGATCTTGCTGCCCGCTGACCGATTATTGGTCTCGCCGCGGACTTGAAACCTATCGCGGGCCTCGAGGGAAAACGACCCGTTTCACGTCCAAAACCCGGGTTATGCACGATAGGTAAATGCCGGCCCTGACCGGCGACAAACAACCAACCTCAAGACAATCCAATTATGAAAAAATATCTCTCATTTACATTCATCACGGCGATCGCCGTCGGCGGGCTCTGCCTGGTCGTCAACACCAAAGCCGCCGAGGAAACCAAAGCAGGCAGCGAATCGAAGCTCAGCATGGCCGACAAGAAATTCCTGAAAAAGGCCTACAAGGGCGGGATGACCGAAGTCGAGAACGCGAAAATGGCGAAAGAAAAAGCCAAAAACGACGCGACCAAGGAAGTAGCCGAACGCATGATCACGGATCACAGCAAGGCCAATGAAAAGCTGATGGAAATGGCCAAGGAAGAGAATCTCGACCTACCCAAAGTCGAGGCGAAACCGGCCAAAATGAGCGGTGAGAATTTCGACAAGGAATACCTCACGATGCTGAAGAAGGATCATGAGAAAGACATCGCCATGTTCGAAAAAGAAGCCAACGACACTGGGGCGAAGGAAGACTCGGACGTGATGAAGTTTGCCAAGGACACGCTTCCGACCTTGAAAGAGCATCTGCAAATGATTGACGAAGCTCTCGGCAAGGTGAAATAAAGGCTCTGGACCTTTCAAATGCGGCGTCTCCGTGCGAGACGCCGCATTTTTTTTTGCCCGGAGAGATTTGCGCGGAGGAAAGGTTTTCTTCGGGCCCTTCCCGCTTTAGCTTCCGCCCTGTCCCCACCCCCGTGTCGAATCTCGTTAGGCAATGAAGTTTTTCAAATCTCTAATCCAGAAATTCGCCGGCAAGCCGGTTGATTGGGATGATCTCGAAGAAATGCTCATCCGGAGCGATCTCGGCGTTCCGATGAGTCTGCGCATTGTCGAGGCGTTGCGGGAACGCGCCGTCACCCAGACGATCACCGCCCGGGATGTCGCGGAAGTCGCGCGCGAAGAAATCCTGCGCGTCCTGCCGATCCAGCCGGCTTTGATTCGCCCCCTTCCCGCGAAGCCGAAAGCGATTCTGATCGTCGGGGTCAACGGAACGGGCAAAACCACCTCATCCGCCAAGCTCGCCTATTATTTTCAGCGCAAACGCCACAGCGTTCTGCTCGCGGCCGCTGATACTTTTCGCGCCGCGGCGATCGAGCAGCTCGCGGTCTGGGCCGACCGCCTGAAAATCGAGATGATCAAGGGGCAATACAATGCCGATCCGGCTGCGCTCTGCTACGAAGCCTACCAATCAGCCGAGCGCCGCGACATCGAGTTCCTTATCTGCGACACCGCCGGCCGCCTCCACACCAAGAGCAACCTCATGGGCGAGCTGGAAAAAATAAAACGCTCGCTCGCCAAACATGATCCCGCGGCCCCGCACGAGCGCCTCCTCGTCGTCGACGCCACCACCGGCAGCAACGCCCTCGCCCAGGCGCGCGAATTTCACGCCGCAGTCGACCTCACCGGCCTCATCGTGACCAAGCTCGACGGCAGCGGCAAAGGCGGAGTCGTCATCGCGATCCAGCACGAGCTCGGCATCCCGACCCGTTTCGTCGGCACCGGCGAAAAGCTGGAAGACCTCGCTCCGTTCGACAGCCGCGCGTTCATTGAGCAAATGCTCTAGCCTGCAGAGCCAGAAGCCGGAGCTTCTTCGGCACCAGTGATGGATTCCGCTATTGGCCGGAACCAGCCGTGGTGATATTTTTGCTTACGCTTTGAGCGTGCGAGGCACTTTGACTGTCTATAAGGGGATGAAACCTTCGCATGCATTCTCCATAATCGCGGCTCTCGCCTGCGGCTTGGCAGTTATTCCGGTACAAGGTGGTGGTTTTGAAACTCGGACCCGGGTCTCGCATCCAGCTGCGAATTCGCACCTCACGATCAACCGGGCGCCGAACTTCGGGAATCAATCCAACATCAGCCTTTTTATCGACGGTCAACTCGTCGGCACACTTGGCTACGGGCGGAGCTTTAAGGGTTTTCTGCCGGCTGGACGCCATTTCATCACGATGCAGCAGACGCCGCATTTGAATGACGCCTATCCCTACTCGCAGCAGTGGATCAACTTGATCCCGGGCCGCAGTTCAACTTTTACCGCCATTTGGCGCGGTGGCGGAACCAGGATCTCGCTGGAAGAATCCTAAAAGGCCACGCGCCTCGGCGAGTTCCCCTCGAGAGCCATCGTCATAGCTTTTCGTTAGGCCAATGCGGATTCGGCCCAACGGATCACTCGGAAGATGTCCCTTCCATTCCGCGCAAATCCGCTGATTCTTGTCCGCGGTGATTCCGATGACGAAAGAGAGCGCGGCTGCAGCCGCGGGCGAACCTCCACCGATCAGGACGGGCCTGGCTGGGTTCCTGGACAAGTTCGCCGTGCTGAAGGGAGCGCAGCGCGAGCTCTGGCTCACCTTCCTGATCAAGTTCCTCATCTACACGGCCTACTCCGTGACGAACAAGACGATGGTCCTCTGGCTCTCGCGCGACCTCGGGTTCAGCGACCAGGCGGCGGGCGCGCTAGTCGGCTGGGTGTGGGCGCCAGCCATGACGGTCTTTACTTTGCTCGCTGGCTCGCTGACCGATGCGATCGGCTTGCGCCGGACATTTTTTCTCGGGGTCGCCATTTGCACCTTCGCGCGCAGCGTTATGGTGGTGACCACGATTCCCTCGCTGGCACTGGTTCTCGGCGTGCTTCCGCTCGCGGTCGGCGAGGCCCTCGGCACGCCGGTCTTGCTCGCGGCGACGCGCATTTATTCCACCACCGCGCAACGCTCGATCGCCTTCTCGATCATCTACGCGATCATGAACGTCGGCTATTTCGTCGCTGGCTACCTTTTCGATGCGGTCCGTTCGCTCGACCTGCATCTGAGCATCGGTTCGTTTCATCCGACGCCTCACGAACAGCTCTTCGCCGTCAGTCTCGTTTTCGAATTGCTTCTCTTCCCGGCAATTTACTTTCTCCGGCGCGGTGCCGGGCGGTCTAAAGCGGCGAGCGAACCACAGACCGCACGATCTGGTTTTCTCGTCCCAATCGGAAAGACGATGCGGCAAAGCGCGACCGCCACGATCTCGCTTTTCCGGCGTCTGCTGCAGCAGCCGGGCTTTTATCGCCTGCTGCTCTTTTTCCTCTTCATCGGCTTTTTGAAGGCGATCTTTCTACAGGTCGATTACGTCTTTCCGAAATTCGGCGACCGCGTCATGGGCTTGCATGCACCCTCGGGCAAACTCGCCAACATCAACGCCATCGTTGTGATTGTGCTGGCTCCGATCATGGGCGCCCTCACCCAGCGTGTCGCTTCCTATCGCATGGTCATCGTGGGCGGCACGATCTGCGCCGCGGGCGTTTTCATCATGACGCTGCCGACCGCTTGGTTTGTGCCGATCGCAGACAGCGCGATCGGCGGCGGCTTCGGTCACGTTTACCTCGGGCTCACCGGATCGATCCATCCGTTCTACATCATGTCGGCGCTTTACCTGATCGTGTTCTCAATCGGCGAATCGATTTACTCGCCGCGCGTCTACGAATACGCCGCCGCCATCGCGCCTCCGGGTCAGGAAGCGTCCTACGGTTCGCTCGCCTATTTGCCATTCCTCGTCGGCAAACTGCTGATCGGCGCGAGCGGATGGTTGCTGGCTGCGTTCGTGCCGGAGACCGGACCAAAACGTCCCGGCGAGCTGTGGATCATCCTCGCGCTCGCGGCCTCGGTCGCACCGGTGGGCTTACTCGTTTTCCGGCGTTACATTCGAGTTCCCGAGGCAGGACGCGACGAGTAGGCCCGGCGACGTCGTTGCCGGGAATAAATGGCGGCCTAAATTATCTTACCCTCGATGAATGACGCGCCCGACTCACTCTATCGGCAGACTCTCAATCCGGGAAGCCGCGGCTCCGCTCTCTGGACTGGCGGCATCATTCTGACGTTGATCGCGGCCACTTCACTGTACATCGGCCGCGCGGGCCTGAAGGAAGAGGGCCATACCACCCGCTCCGCAGCATTGACCAGGGCCAGTCAAATTTCTCAAACCAAAACCGACAACAAAACCATGTCCGACGCCGAACTTCAAAAAAAATTAACGCCTGAGCAATATCGTGTGACGCGCGAAAACGGGACCGAACCGCCCTTCCGCAATGAGTATTGGGACAACCATAAACCAGGAATCTATGTCGACCTGATCAGTGGCGAAGCGCTCTTCGCCTCGAGTGACAAATTCGAGAGCGGGACCGGCTGGCCGAGTTTTACCAAGCCGATCGATCCTTCCCACATCGTGGAGAAATCCGATCGCTCGTTCTTCGGGGTGCGCACGGAAATTCGCTCGAAGCAGGGCGACGCCCACCTCGGACATGTCTTTGACGACGGTCCGGCGCCGACCGGAATGCGCTACTGCATGAACTCCGCGGCACTGCGTTTCGTCGCAGTCGAGAAGATGCGAGAAGAAGGCTACGGGCAGTATCTTTCTCTTTTCGAAGAGAAAAAATAGGCTGGCCGGCGAGCCCATCTCGGGGTGTCTTCACACCGGATGCCATCGCTTTTCCTGGAAGTCTCCGATCTCAAGACGCATTTCCAGTCGCGGAGAGCGCTTTTCTGCGTCGAGAATCCGGCACGGTCAAGGCGGTCGACGGCGTCAGCTTCCAGCTCGCGTCTTCAAACTGATGCGCAGAGTCGGCCTCTGCCGAGCGCGCTGAACAATACTCGCACGATTTTTCCGGGGGCCAGCGCCAGCGCATCGCGATTGCGCGCGCCCTCGAGGTCAAGCCGAAGCTGATCATCGCTGACCAACCGGTCACCGCCCTCGACATCTCGATCCAGACGCAAATCATCAACCTGCTCGCGCGTAGTTTCGCCGAGAGATGAACCTGACCCTGATCTTAATCTCGCACGATCTTTCCTTCGTTAGGCACATCGCAGATCGGGTCGCGGTGATGTATCTCGGCAAGCCGCCTCCTTTCCAAATCTGAATTTTAGCAACTTAGGAAACCCGCTCGTTTGCTCTCTCAAACATGTTCGATCAAGGAATCACCGCCTTACATATCGAAAATGTAAGGTTAGGAGCTTGGCCGGACAGGCCCCATCGTCCTTTCTCAAAGCCAAAAATAGCTGGACAAAGAATCTCAGCCCGTTCCTGCTTACATTTTCGTAAAGGAACGGAATAATTGATGAAAAGTGACAGAGTGATGCTAGCTTGGCGCCGCTAAGAGGTTTCTTAGTTCAGTATCTATTCCCTAAAATGAAAACCAAGCCAACTTCAGTCATGAGCGCACGCTTTCTCGCCTTCTGCGGATGTAGCGTGCTTTCGATTACGTCAGCCCTCGCGCTGGGTCCCCAACGAATGCAGGTAACGCCGTCCTATCACAACGACCTTTCGCGCCCACTGCGCGACATGGCCGCGACGGACAGGCCCGGGGCGCGCCAGGAGCGCGAAGCCGCAGAAAATCCGAAGATCCCAAACTCTCATGTCGACAGCCTTGATCAAGTGGTCGAGAAAGGTTCGCTTCTGCGCTTTTTGGCGCCGAGCATTCCCGCGTCGATCCGTAACTTCGACGGCATTCCCTTCCCCGGTGTCGGTTGCAATTGCGCGCCGCCTGATACCAACGGCGAAGTCGGTGCAAGTCAATATGTCCAGATGGTGAACGAAGGCTACCAGGTCTTTGACAAAGCCACGGGTAACTCCATCCTCGGTCCGAATAGTATCTCCTCGCTCTGGAGCGGCTTTGGCGGCGCCTGTCAAATAGGCGGCGCGGGCGACCCGGTCGTGCTCTATGATCAACTGGCCAATCGCTGGGTGATCACTCAGTTCGCTTCCGCCACGGGCGCGGCACCGCTCACCGACGAATGCGTCGCGGTCTCGACCACGAGTGACGCTACCGGCACCTACAATCGTTATGGCTTCCACCTCGGCCTGAACTTCTACGATTACCCGCACCTCGGAGTCTGGCCTGATGCCTATTACATGAGCATGAACGTGTTCAACACCGCCGGCACGGCTTATCTTGGCCCGCAGCCCTTTGCCTTCGATCGCACCGCGATGTTGACGGGCGCTCCTGCCACCTTCGTGAGCCCGGTCGGGCCGCTCGGTTCTGCAATCGACCCGTTCCTGCCGGCCGACCTCGATGGTTCGACCCTGCCGCCCGCGGGCGCGCCGAACACCTTCATCGGATTCCCGAGCAGTAACAAATACACCGCTTATCATTTCCACGTCGATTTCGCCGCGCCGGCGAACTCCACCTTCACCACCTTTGCCACTCCAGCGGCAGCGGGCTTCACTTCGCTCTGCCCCACTTCCCGCTCCTGCGTTCCGGAATTGGGTGTAACGACCTCGAACAAACTCGATGGCATTGGCGATCGTCTTATGTTTCGTCTGGCTTACCGTAACTTCGGCGACCATGAATCGCTCGTTGGCAATTACTCGGTCAGCTCGGGTGGTGTTGCCGGCATTCGCTGGTTTGAGCTGCGCGGTGTGACCGCCGGCCCCGTAACCGTTTTCCAGGAAAGCACTTACCAGCCCGATACCACCTGGCGTTGGATGGGCAGTGCGGCCATGGACGGCCAGGGGAATCTGGCGATCGGCTTCAGCGCTTCCAGCGGCACGATCAACCCGCAGCTGCGTTATGCGGGACGGCTCGCGTCCGATCCGATCAACACTCTCGCCCAAGGGGAAGCCCATCTTTTTGATGGCACCGGCAGCCAAACTGCAACCGGCAATCGTTGGGGCGATTACAGCGATCTAACGGTCGACCCAGTCGATGACACGACGTTCTGGTATACCGGCGAATACTATCCCACCACCACGACCTATAACTGGCGCACGCGGATCGGCAGCTTCAAGCTCGCCACGGGGAATCCCACCCCTACGCCAACTCCGACGGCGACTCCCACACCTACTCCGACAGCGACGCCTACTCCCACGGCGACCCCTACGCCCACGCCGGCTCCAGATTATTCGTTGTCGATCAGCCCATCGAGCAACAGCGTGGGTCGCAATGGCGGAACGGCTATCTACACCGTAACGGTTAATCCCACGAACGGCTTCAGCTCGCCGGTCACCTTCTCCGTTAGCGGTCTCCCTTCCGGGACGACCGGTGGCTTCAGCCCGAACCCGTCCACGACCACCTCGACGCTAACCCTCACGGTCAATGCGTCGACAGCGAAGGGTAACTACACCTTCACCGTCACCGGAACGGGGGGATCGCCAACCATCACTCGAACCGTTACAGCGTCTCTGAACAAAACGAACGGAAAATAATCCGTTAGGCGCCGAGTTGCGGCGTCAATCTGGACGGCGTGTTTGCAGTCGAAAGGCTGCAGGCACGCCGTTTTGGTTTTATTCGTGGAAAGTAGGCCGCAGTAAAAATTCGACTCCCTATCAAGGAACTCGCTCTCGCGCGTTCGGAAGGGGCGGCGCGAGTCGGCCAGCGAGCCGCTTAGATGCGCGCCGTCCGCGCGGAGTTGCGGACGTCAGGCTGCTCTGGGCCAGCCCGGTACGCAGGCTGCGCGGATTGGGGCGGACACTCGAGCCCGAGTCCTGCCTTCGCTCTTATTATGCACAGTTCACGTGCCCGGATCGTCCGCGATTCGCTCCGCGCCGCCGGCGGCATGGGGCGGCGGCTTTCTCTCTTTCCATCCCACTTTATCCGCGCCACCTTTCGCCATGCGGAAGACAGCGGTGCTGGGCTTTTTCAGCGGGGTCGTGCTCGGCTGCCTATTTGGCGCTGTGATGGGTTTTGTGCCGGGAGGAAGTGAGAGTCCACAGCAGGAAATGCTCGGTGTGAACGCCAACACCGGGAAGCCTCAGCTCCACATTAAAGGCAAGCCGGAAATCAAGTAGCCCGGACGCACGGCTGGGCGGGCCGAAAGCGGCTAAGTAATCAGCACGATTTTGCCGAACGCGCCCGGCTCAAGAACGGCGCGGTGCGCTGCCGGGGCCTCCGCCAGCGAAAATTCCTTTCCAACCACGGGACGCAAGGTCCCATCCGCCAGCCCCGCGACAAGCGCGGCGTGAAGTTCCGCCAATTTATCCGGCGGCGTATTCGGCAGCACCATTCCGCGGATGTCGGCGTCGCGCGCCATTGTTTCTCGTGCATCGATCTCGACCCGGCCGCGGTTGCCGATCACCACCACTCGTCCGCACGGCGCGAGCAGGGTGAGATCATTTCCCAGGTTCACATTGGCGAGCATTTCCAGGATCACGTCGATCCCGCGGCCGCCAGTCGCGTCTTTGATTTTCGCCAGATAATCGGACGCGTGATGATCGAACACCTCGTGCGCGCCCTGTTCCCTGCCCAGTTCCCGACCGCGCTTCGTGCCGGCCGTCCCGAAGACCCGCATCCCGTGAGCGAGCGCAAGCTGCACCGCTGCCGTGCCCACTCCGCCGCTCGCGCCATGCACCAGCACGGTCTCGTTAGGCTGGGCGGCTCCGCGCTGGAGCAGGCCGCGATAAGCCGTCGCGTACGGCGTTCCCATCGCCGCCCCTTGCGCAAATGAAGCCGCTTCCGGCAGGCGATGCACTTGGGCGATCCCGCAGAGACAATATTCCGCGTAGGTGCCGCTGCTCGAGCCCGCGAGGTAAACCCGATCTCCGACGGCAAATTCCTTCACCCCCGCGCCGATCTTTTCGATCACGCCGGCGCCGTCGTTGCCGGGGGTAAAGGGCAAGGCCGGCTTGCGCGCATAAGTGCCGGCTCGGATATAGGTTTCGACTGGATTTATCCCGACCGCTTCCACCCGCACCAGCAGCTGCCCCGGCTCCGGTTCCAGCATTGGCACCTCGACCAGCTTCATCACCCCAGGCTCGCCAAATTCTTCCACTCGGATCGCTTTCATCGCCCCCTAGCTTAGCCTTCGGTCTTCTACTTTCTACTTTCTACTTTTTCTTCTATTCTCCCGAATGCGCATCGCCGCCGGTGGATTTGGAAATGACGTCACGATCAACGTGATCGCCTCCATCATCGCTTCGGCCATCTTTCTCGTGCTCGGGTTTCTCTGGGGCAAATACAAGGAGCGGCAACGCTTTGGCAAGAAACTGGAGGAATACGATTTTTATCCCTACGCGGTCAACCGCGATAATTTCCCCGAGTTCAGCCTGAAGGACTTTCGGCTCGGGATGCACTATTTCCTACGCAACTTCGATCCGATGGCGGCCCGGCAACTCATCTTCATCGGCGAACAAAACAACGTCCGCACCCAGCTCGAGCCGCCGGAGCAGAAAGTTTACGCACGCTTCTTCGAGCGGTACGACGGGAAAAAAATCACCGACGACACGCGCGAATACCTGGAGAATTTCGGCCGCATCGTCCACCTCATCGGCAAATCATTCCCGAACATCGGGATTGAAATTCTGCTTCATGATCTTTCCAACCCGTCGCGCTCGCTCGTCGCCTTGGAAAACAATGTGACCGGCCGCCATCTCCACGACGGCACAACCAACCTCGTCATCGACCTCAAGAAACGTCAGCTCGCCCACGAGGAAAAATTGAATTACGAGCTGAATCTCGGCGCGCGGAAATTCAAGTGCACCACCATCTCGATCATTCGCCCGGAATACGGAATCGTTGGGGCCATCTGCATTAACGTCGACGCCAACTATCTCACCGAGGAAGTGATGAGTTCCGCCGAAAAGGTAGTGGCATTTTTCCAAAGCTTTTGCCGCACCGAGATAAAGCTCGATGAAAACATCCTCAGCCGCGACGAGTATGCGAAGGCGCTGAAGGGCAAGCGTCATTTCAAGGACGACCGCTTCGAGTAGTCGGCGGGACTATCACCACCTCCACTGCTTGAACACCAGATCCCTTGATGTCTCCATCTGAAATCCGCCAGCTGCGCGCCCTGAAAACTCCGATCGGCGTTCAGCGATTTTTGGACAACATTCCTTATCATCTCGCACCCACCGCCTGGTCCCCGCGCGTCGTCCTGCGCGAACGCACCGCGCATTGCCTGGAAGGCGCCACCTTCGCTGCTGCGGCTCTTCGCGTTCTGGGATTTCCTCCCTTGCTTCTCGACCTGGAGGCAGATAATGACACCGATCACGTCCTAGCAGTCTTTAAGATTCACGGGCATTGGGGGGCTGTCGCCAAGTCCAACTTTACCGGCTGCAGATATCGCGAGCCCGTCTATCGCACGTTACGCGAGCTGGCCCTGAGCTACTTCCACATCTACTTCAATTTGCGAGGCGAACGAACCTTGCGACGCTACTCTCGTCCGGTAAATCTGACTCAGTTCGATCCTTATGATTGGATGACCTCCGAGAAAAACATCTGGGTCGTGCCCAACCACCTCTGCGACATTCCGCACAAACCGTTACTTACCCCGGCCCAGATTAAGGGGCTGACTCGGGTGGACCGCCGTACCATTCAGGGCGAAATCACCGGGCATCGTCGAGATGCCTCGCGGCCGGTCCCGCGCATTTTCCGAAAGAGCTAGTTCTTTGGCGGGAAAAAGCAGGCCCGCCCTCCGGTTCAATTAAGCGTTGGCCCGCAATGTTTCGGCAAGCTTCTTGACACTGCACGAGGTTTCGATAGACGGAAGACCATGACAACACTCAAAACCAGTTTCGTGCTCGTAGCCGCGGTCGCGGCCATGAGTTTGCAATCAGTCCGGGCTGATCAGACAAATATGAAAGAGGCCCTGGCCCGTCTGCGCGAAGCTCGCGCCGCGCTCGCCAAAGCGGAACGCAACAAGGACGGTCATCGCGAAAAAGCGCTACAGTTAGTCGAGCAAGCGATCGCTGAAGTGCAGGCCGGGATGGCGGCTGCCCGCTAGTTGCTCAGATAATCGAAAGGCGCGCCCCGTGCCGCTCGGCACCGGGGCGTCTCCTTTGATCCATCGAGTGTCCGCCCCCCGGAATCACGCCTCCGCGCGTTCTATCTCCGTCACTTCCTCACTCGTTAGGCGGAAACCCACTGCACCGATAAAGCCGTCGACCTGCCTCGGGTTGCGCGCGCCGACGATCGATCCAGTTGATGCCTAACTCGAGCGCGCGGTGAATGGCGCCGATCGAATCCTTATCATCCTGGTCGCCCCAGCCAAATTGCCAGTCGCCACCGATGGCCCAGGCGCCGAGACCAATCGGAGTGATGTCGAGATCCGAGTTTCCAAGAGTCTTCTTTTTCATGGCGCTGTCCGACGATTATTTGACATTGGGGATTTTCACAATGCTACCGCTGGCTTTCGGATCGGTTGGATCCTTCACGACCGTGACGTATAACTCCTTCTCACCTTCGCCGAAGGCGACGTTGGTCGTGCCATCGCCCGCCGCGATCTGAAAGGCGTGCATGAGCTTGCCCTCGGGGGATATCTTCAGGACCTTGCCGCCAAACCACTGTGCAACATAGATGTTGCCTTTGCCATCGATCTTCATGCTATCGGGTCCGAGCCACCAGGAGTCGTTCTTGTTTTTCACGAGAAGGTTGAGCAAGGCAAAATTGGACCGATGATTCAGGGTGCCGTCGTCGTTAATCGTGAATTTCAGCAGACAATTCCCGACCGTCTCACTGACGTAGAGGGTCTTCTGGTCGGGGGAGACGCCGATGCCGTTGGCGTAATTCAAATCGTTCGCAACCTCCACCCATTGCCGACCGTCCGGCGCGAGATATAAAATTTTTCCAACCACCGCGGTCGGCTGCGGGTCAACGTAAGGACCGAAAACGGTCGCATAAGCGGCGCCGTTAGGGGCGACCACGATGTCGTTGATGCCGCCGGCAAACGGTTTGCCTTCCTTGTCTGCATCCCAACGACGGATCTGCTTGCCCGTCAGATCGAGTTCCATGATCGCGAATGCTCATCCGTGCAGGCGAGAAGGAAGGTCTTGTGTTTCGTGAGCGCGAGGCCGTTGTGGCCGCAACCGTCGGTATGATTCAGGACAGTCCGCGTTTTGCCGTCCCATTTTTCGAGCGTGTTGGATACCCAGCCGACAAAATAAAGATTGCCGTCCATCACCAACGGGCCCTCCGGCCCCTGGACGTCGCTCACGACGGTGGTTTCCCCTGCCCGCGCGGCAGCAAGCAACACGATGTTAAGAACGAAGCAGATAATTTTGTTTGTCTTCATTTCGGATTTCTTGGACCGATTTTTATCCGGGTGCCTGGTGTTTAGACAGGCCAATTTTGGTTTTTCCAAAGAGCAGGCGACTGGCGCCCAAACGATCGGGCTTGCCACATGTCGTAAGCTCTCCGGAAATGGAAACCGAGTCCTCACTTGTTGGGCTGCCCGCCGGCGTTTCGGCCGATAATGCGGCGTGCAATTCGATTCGCTCCAACAGAAACTCGTGCCGCTCTGGCGCTCGATCGAATCCTTCAACGACGACGCGCAACGATCGTGGTCGTGCCCTCCATGTCGATCGACGTGGCGATCACGGGCCTCGAAGTCCGGGCATATGAAGAGCGCTTTCTTTTTCTTTTTCTCCTTCTCACCTAGCCGCGCGCCCGCATGATCAAAACCCGCTTTGCAGCAAAAGCCTCAATCGCGCATTCTGCTTCCATGCCGAGCTGTCCGTGGGCGACTAACGAACTGACCGTTCCCTATCATGACGAAGAATGGGGCGTGCCGGTGCACGATGACCAGGTGCTCTTCGAGTTTCTGATCCTTGAAGGCGCGCAGGCGGGTCTGAGTTGGACGACCATTCTGAAAAAGCGCGCGAACTACCGGAAGGCTTTCGACAACTTTCGCCCGGAGAAGATTGCGCGCTACGGACCGCGCGATGTGAAACGTCTGCTGGCCGATGCCGGGATCGTGCGCAACCGGCTCAAGATCGAGGCCACGATCCAGAATGCGAAGGCGGTGCTTGCGCTCCAAAAAGAAACCCCCCTCGACGCCCACCTCTGGAGTTTCGTCGGCGGTCAGCCGAAACAAAATCGCTGGCGGACGATGACGCAGGTTCCAGCCAAGACGGCGGAATCCGACGCCATGAGCCGCGATTTGTTAGGCCGGGGATTCAAGTTTGTCGGCTCAACCATCTGCTACGCGTTCATGCAGGCGACCGGGATGGTGAACGATCATCTCGTGAGCTGTCCGCGCCATGCGGATCTCAGTCGCCGTTAGTCCCCTCGACTCAGTTCGCCTAACGAAACCAGTCGACACGCTTGGAGATGACCTTCGAAAATCACTACGCGGCGCTGGGACTGGATCGCAATTGCACCGCCATGCAAATTCGCGACGCCTATCGTCTGCTGGCAAAGCGCCATCATCCGGACCTGAATCCGAACTCGGAGGAAGCCCGGGCGCGCACCCAGACGCTTAACGCCGCCCACGAAATTCTGAGCGATCCCTCACGCCGCCGCGTCTACGATCTTGCGCTCGATCGTGCCAGCCGGGCGAATGCACCCGGCCGCGGCGCGAAGATTGAGCGAAACATCACGCAGGAAGTGCGGCTGCGCATCGACGATTTTCTGCGCGGGACCTCGATCAACGTGCTGGTAAGCGATCCGGCGAATCCGGACGGACCGGAAACCTACTGCGTAGAAATTCCTGCGATGACCGCGCCGGGCGCTCGACTCCGCGTGCCACGGCAGGGAGCAGCCGGACGCGGCTTTGTTCAGCTCCGATTGAAGGCTTTGCCGGGATTCCGCTTCAAGGTCCGTGGCTCCGACCTTCGCACCGATCTGCGGATCAGCGCGCAGCGAGCCGAACAAGGCGGCGTGGAAAGGCTCGAACGTCCCACCGGCGGAATGATTCCCCTAACGATCCCTAAGCGGGTCAAGCGCGGCGAAATTCTACGGATCGCCGGCGAAGGAATGCCAAAGCCGCGCGGCGGCCGCGGTGACCTGCTCGTCCGCATCACCTATCGGCCGGAAGTGCGCATCTCGCGCGCTCGTTAGGGCGTTCCAGAGACCTCATTGGGAATTGGACGGGGGCGGCTTCGGGAGTCTCGGAGGCCGCTTCCAATATTTGTCTGCTGGCTTTGCGGGCGGGCCAACGAGCTTTCATCGCGGCTGAGAGCGACGCGCCTTCGCGGCCGCCTTCGACCCGCGCTTGCTCCGAGCGTTTGGCTTTTTGGCTTTCGCCGCGCGTGCGGCTTTTTTCTTTGCCGCCTGCGATGAGTTGGCCTTGATCGCCTCCGCCATCTTCCGCTTCAGTTTGGTCAATTTTCCCGGCCCTTCCCTCAACCGTTTCTCGAGCCGCAGAATCTTCTTCTTTAGAGTCTTGACTTTCATAGGAGCCCTTTCTTCAATTTGCCTAACGGACGGTGGGCCGAGCCTGGAGGGTGTCATGCACTTTGAGCAGCACAGCACAAGGGTGAAGGAGAGATGATTTCCCAGCGTGCGGGGGCAGGTGCGGGGTGCGGCCGCCCCCCCCCCTCCACGGGCGGGGCGGGCCGCGTGGTGTCGGTTCCGAAACCCGGAAAGGTGCGCGCGGCGGGCCCCCCCCCGCCCCCCCGCGCGCGGCGGGCGCTCCCCGGACCCAGAGGGGCGGCTACCTTCATCCGTTGCTTCCACCTGCTCAAAGTGCATGACACGCTCTAGCAAGACTGCCGGGCGAATGTCACGTCATTGTTTTCGCTGACAAACCGCCTCGCTCGAGAGGCAAATGGTGTTCGTTAGGCCGGGCGACGCGCCCAGCGCAACTTGGCCGAAACGGAGCGCGGATTGGCGTTTCGTTCCGCGGAAGTGGCACAAATGACTTCACGCGCGACTTCGGAGTAAAGCCCCGCCGCCGCTCCTGCGGTGAAGGATTTCTTCACCCGGCGATCTTCGCCGGAATGAAAGGTCAAAATTGCGATGCGTCCGCCCGGGTTGAGAGAGCACGGGAGGAGGCGCAGGAAAGTCTCGATCGCGGAAAACTCATCGTTCACCACGATCCGTAAGGCCTGGAAAACGCGGCGCACGGAGAGCGCCGATTCCTCGTTAGGCACACGTGGCAGCGCGGCGCGAATCGCCGCCGCCAGCGCGAGCGTGCTTGCGAATGTTTTCCCCGCCAGAGCGCCGGCCAGCAATTCCGCGCGCGGCTCGTCCGCATTCTCCTCCAGGAGGCGCGCCAATTTTCCCGCCTCGACCTTGCGGAGAAAGTCGGCGGCCGATTGGCCGCGCGCCGGATTCATCCGCATGTCGAGAGGCCCTTCGTGCTTCATCGAAAAACCACGCGCCGGGTCGTCCAGTTGCATCGAAGAGACGCCGAGATCGGCGAGAATGAGATCGGCGCCGGCGAGACCGGCCTTCGCCAGCACTTGCGGCAGGCCCGCAAAGTTGCTTCGCCAGGCCGCGAATTGATCGGGACCGTAGCCTAACGAGCGTAAGCGCCCTTTCGTGCGCGGCAACTCGGCCGGATCGACATCGAGCCCGAGAAGTCGCCCGCTAGGCTGGAGGCGAGCGAGGATTTCTTCTGCGTGCCCGCCGTAGCCGAGCGTGCAATCGACCGCCACTTCACCCGCCCGCGGCGCGAGCACTTGCAACACTTCCGCGACCATGATCGGGCGATGACTGCCGGCCGGCGTCTTCCCCGCCGCCAGCACCTTGGCCACGGTCTCGGCGTAACGCTGCGGATCGCGCTCCTTGTATTTCTCCTCGAAGCGGCGCGGATTCTTCCCGCGATAGCGTGGACGCCGCGCCGGTCGGGCTGGGGTTGATGCTTCCTCGCTCATCCCGCTATTTCGCACGAGGCGGTGCTCCGGGCCAGCCCGTTAGGCGCGCGCGCCGCCAACCGTCGCTTCGTTTGTTAGCTTCCGCCGCGATGCCGAAGAAATCGACTCGAAGCATTCAGTGACGGCGTCATCGCCATCATCATCACCATCATGGTGCTGGAGTTCAAGGTGCCGCATGGGCGCCGGCTTTGCGGCCTTGCAACCGTTGCTGCCCATCTTCCTCAGCTATGTCCTGAGCTTCATTTACCTTGGGATTTATTGGAATAATCACCACCACCTTCTGCACTGCGCACCACGCGTGAATGGCGCCATCATGTGGGCTAACCTTCACCTTCTTTTTTGGCTTTCGCTCTTTCCGTTTGTCACCGGCTGGGCGGGAGAAAATCATTTCGCCGCGCTTCCCTCCGCCATCTACGGCACGATCCTTCTGTTCGCGGCCATCGCCTACTACATCCTGCAAACTCTTGTCCTCGCTCAAGTCGATCCGAACTTCCCACTGGCGCGTTCGTTCCGCCACGATTTCAAAGGGAAGCTCTGCCTCTCTTATATGCGGCCGGCATCGGAGCGTCGTTCGTTCTTCCCTCGATCGCAGCCGGTATATACGCCTTCGTCGCGCTGATGTGGCTCATTCCCGATCGACGCATCGAGCGGATGGACGGAGCGCGAAAACTGACTTCCCTCCGGCTGGTTAATCCTAGACCGATGAATCCATTTCGGAGCCGCGAACGAACTCTTCTGCAAACATGGATTCCATTGATCAAAATCAGCCGGAAGAAAATCACGAAGACCTCGGCGGCCAGAAGGCGGTCCGAAAAATCAAAGAGCTCGTCGGAAAGGCGCAGACCTGCTTTTCTGCACCTCGACTGCGAGCAGTGAATCGACTGGCGCGCGGCCGGTGAGCGCGTGGAGTTGGTGGACGACGAAGGAAATCTCTGGTTCCTGAGCGCGGACGACAGTCACAAAAACCAGGACGTCGCACAGGACCCGGCGGTGAAATTATATATCCAAGGCTCCGCCCATTCCGACTTCCTCGTGCTCAGCGGCACGGCGACGGTTCGCGCGATCCCGAAAAGTTCAAGGAGCTGTGGGAACCGATTGTGAAAACGTGGTTTACGGAAGGCGTGGACGACCCGCGCATCACCGTGATCAGAGTGCAGCCTAACGAGGGCTACTATTGGGACACGAAACACGGCAGCGCGGTCGCCGGGATCAAGATGCTGATCGGCGCGGCTATCAGTAAAACACTCGACGACTCAATCGAAGGAACGCTGCGAGTCTAAAACTCGATTCTCTCGCTTGAGTAATTGCAGCGGGGTGGACGGGACGCTAGCTTCAGCTCGCTCCCGGTTTTCTACTTTCGCCTTTCTACCATCTCCTTTCCTTCTCATGGCCATCCGAATCCTCGTCACCGGCGGGACCTTCGATAAGGAGTACAACGAACGCACCGGACAACTCTTTTTCAAAGACACGCATCTCGCCGAAATGCTCCAGCGCGGCCGTTCGCGGGTCGCGGTCTCGATTCGCACGGTCATGATGGTCGACAGCCTGGAAATGAGCGAAGCCGATCGCGCCCTGGTCGTGCAGAACTGCGCCCAGGCTGAGGAAAACCAGATCGTCATCACGCACGGCACGGACACGATGACCGAGACAGCGGCTGCAATCGCACGGGTGGTAAGCGACAAGACGGTCGTCCTAACCGGGGCGATGATCCCCTGGGCCTTCGGGAGTTCCGATGGCCTCTTTAATCTCGGCAGTGCGCTCTCCTTCGTGCAGGTTTTGCCGATCGGGGTTTACATTGCCATGAACGGCAAGTGCTTTCCGTGGGATCGCGTCCGCAAAAATCGCGAGCGCGGCGAGTTCGAGGAGATTCCTTAATTCAGGAGTCGATGGTAATCGGCGACACGCCCTTCGGTTCTTCTTGCTTGAGCGGGAGGTTCCTGCATGAATCGCGTTCGGCCCTAAAGCTTATGAAGTCATTTCCTCCGAATCGCGCGCGGGTTTTAATCGTGAGTCTGTTCCTCTTGCTCAGTCGTCCCGTGTTGCCTGCTCCGTCCCCTACGCCCGTTCCATCGATTGCGAGCGGAGCGATCCGGGTCGAACTGGAGCTGATTGCGAGCGGACTGCATGCGCCTAACGATCTTACGTCTGTCGGGGACGGCCGGCTGTTTGTTGACGAACAGACCGGCACGATTCGCATTCTCAAAGCTGGCGCGCTGCTCCCGACGCCGTTTCTTGATCTC